>JAJRZV010000076.1 GCA_024275095.1 bacterium
CGGGACTGTTGGTGCAAAGCGCTTATGTATGCACTGCATTCTTCAGGACGTTCCCGCAGGCACAAAGCACATACACCAAGCCGGGAAGAAAGGCGCGCTTTTGTCTCACCACACACCCGACACCTGTACATCAGCGCACCCCGGATTAGACTTCTTTCTTTCGTGTGTGCTTCGGCACCATTCATAAATATTTTAATACTTTTTGCTCTCCGAAAATTCCTTTTCTCTCCATCACCAAAGGGGTCTCCCAAAACACACATTGTGTAGCTGCATTTATACCCACCACCCCTGCAAAACTACCCACCTCGTTTCATCCCACCATTTTTAATTGACTTGTTTACGTGGCTGCGTTATATTTGGGCTATTATGAAAGAAAAGAAATCAATTTCAGATTTATTTCGTATATTAAAAATCCATCATATATTTCTTGCATCTTTTCGTGAGGTATTACGTGGGCACGTCCAGCTGCAATTATACCAGTAACCACCTCAACGGAGCGCTCTTGCGCATTTCGCTGATGCACCTTTCGGCCTCCGCCGATTTTATCCACGTACTTAAAGACATGCTCTCTCTGGTGGCAGAAGCTCTTGCAGTTTCACGTGTATGCGTATGGCTGGTGGAAGAAAATGGGAAACAGTTGAGAAGTCTTCTTCTCTACGAACGCGAAAAAAAGAGATGGTCATCAGGGAACGTGATCACACGAAAAGAGCATCCCAAATATTTTAATGCTCTGCTCCAGGAGCGGCTTATCGCCATCAGCGATGTAGAAAACGATGTCCGCATAAGCGGATTTGCAAAAACGCACCTCAAACCTCACCACATTAAATCAGTTCTGTACGCGCCATTGCGGGTAAGTGGGGACCTGAAAGGAGTCCTCTGCTACGAACACACATCCCCGCGCGAATGGAATCGTGAGGAGCGTGCTTTCGCAGCCTCAGCAGCTGACATGGTAGCTCATCTCTTGGAAACGCGAGCACGCATTGCTGCAGAAGAACAGTACCGGTCCCTGGTCGAAGGAGCTCCTGACGCGATCGTTGCTGTAAATGAAAAAGGGCAGATTGCACTTTTCAACAGGGCAGCAGAAAACCTCTTCGGATATTCACGACAGGAAATTCTGGGCCAACCTCTTGAACTTCTTGTACCACCCGAAATTTCAAAAGACCATCCTGTATGGTGTGCAGAATACAGGAAAAAGCCGTACCGCTGGGATATGGGTCAGGGTCTGGACATTTTCGCCCGCAAAAAAGACAACTCGCTCATACCCGTGGAAATCTCACTCAGCCCTGTTCAAAGTGGGGGAGAAACCATTATTATCGCATTTGTCCGGGATGCCTCACGAAAACGAGAACTGGAAAAACAACTCATGCGTGCACAGCGCATGGAAGCGGTGGGACAGCTTGCAGGAGGAGTAGCGCATGATTTCAACAATCTGCTCACCATTATCATGGGTAATGCAGACCTGCTTCTCCAGGCTCTTGATCCTGACCACCCGTTTTATTCGGATATAAAGGATATTTCAGACGCAGCTCACCGGGCCGCTCAAATCACCCAGCAACTCCTCACTTTCAGCAAGCGCCAGGTGATGAGAAGAGAAGTCCTGGACCTCAACAACATTCTCCGCGGTCTGCGCAAAATCGCCACGCGTCTTCTGGGAGAACAGATACAATTGAAGTTCTCTCTTGCAAAAGATTTAAAAAACATCAAAGCTGACCCTGCTTCTCTCGAACAAATGCTGCTCAACCTTCTTATAAACGCGGGTGATGCCATGCCGGAAGGAGGGACAGTCAAAATATCCACAGCAAATGCAATCCTTGATCGGAAATACACGGACATGCACATAGAACTGGAGCCTGGAGAATACGTCATGCTCACTGTGAGCGATACCGGCAAAGGGATGGATCCCGAAACACTTGAACACATCTTCGAACCTTTTTACACCACACGCGAGGAAGGTACAGGGCTGGGACTCGCCATTGTTTACGCTGCCGTACACCAGATGGGCGGCGGAATTTACGTGTACAGTGAAGAGGGCAAAGGAACCACGTTTAAAATTTATCTACCCGCTGTTAAAGAACCTTCGAAAAGACCGCGAGGGCGTCCTTTAGAAGAGAAAGAAATTGCTGCTGCAGAAAAAAAGGCCGTTATTCTAATAGTAGAAGACGACGAAAGCATTCGGAATTTCATTAAACGAGCTGTTAAAAAAACCGGTCACCGTGTCAGGGCTGTAGAAAGCGGAGCGCAGGCGATAAATATTGCCAAAAAAATGACTACGCTTGACATCGTAATATCAGACTGGATTCTCAAAGATGAACGAGGACCGGATGTAATTCATGCTGTTCGTCAGATACACCCCAATGTCCAGGCGATCATCACATCGGGTTACGCCAATGAACGCATTAGTCCTGAAAAAATTAAGGACTTTATCTTTCTACCCAAACCATTTACTGCAAATGACCTTACCGAAGCGATAACAAAAGCACTCCAGAAGAAGAAAGAATAATTTCAATTTTCGGGGTCAGCCTGCCTGTTCAATAAAGAAGTTGAAGGGCCCCTTCCGCAGCCACTTTCACCACATCAAGCAGCGACTTGGGATCCACCCCGTATGCCAGTACAAAAAGAGAAAGAAGAAGTACTCCTGCAACCGTGAGAACTTTCGCGTTACCAGTGGAACCAGTCCCCTCTCTCTTTTTCATATACATGAATACAATCACCTTTAAATAATAATATGCTCCAACCATAGATGTGAAAATCCCCACGAGAGCAAGCCACCAGAGCCCACCATCTACAGCGGCTTTAAAGGCATAAAACTTGGCCATAAAACCACCAGTGGGGGGCACCCCTGCGAGTGCAAAAAAGAGTATTACTCCACACAATCCTATAAGAGGCTTTTTCACTCCAAGAGCTGTCAGATCCTCAAATGTTACTCCCTTTCCTTCCTCACCTTCGTTGTAAGAAATCAACCCAAAGGCACCCGCAGACATGAGGGCGTAAAGAACCAGGTAAAATAACGCCGCGACCACACCTTCCTTGTGACCGGTAGCCAGAGGCACCAGGATATAACCTGCGTGCGCTACTGAAGAATATGCCAGCATGCGCTTTACATTATCCTGTACCAGTGCTGCAAAATTGCCCCAGACCATACTTATAACAGCCAGTGCAATAATGATGTGCTTCAACTCGGTGACAAAGGCAAAAAATGCGAAAAGCCGGATAATCCCTGCAAATGCCACGAATTTGATGACAGCCGACATAAAAGCCGTGTAAGGTGTGGGGGCACCTTCATATACATCCGGTGTCCACATGTGGAAAGGTGCGAGAGACGCCTTGAAGGCCAGCCCGGTAGCAAAAAGTGCAAGCCCGGCAATGAGGATATGTTTTGATGCTCCTGTGTGCAGTGCGTTCACCGCTGCTATCATACTTGTAGAACCTGCAGCAGCGTATATCAACGCACTTCCGTAAACCATGACACCGGTGGCAAAGCCACCCAGCAAAATGTATTTCATGGCTCCTTCGGCTGGACGCGGACGATTGCGCAAAATTCCTGTAAGCACATATACGGGAAGTGACGCCAGCTCTATTCCCACAATGAGCAGGAGGAAATCACCGGCCATGGCCGCTATCAACGCACCTGTAACGGAAGCAAGAACAAGAGCCGTAGCTTCTCCTGAAGCATGAGGATTGGCCCGACGATAATCAGCAACGACCAGACCTGTAAAACCTGCTACAGCAACAGCAACAATAAAGGCAATCCTGGCAAGCGCATCATCCACCAACCTCAAAGCAGCAACATGAGAGCCGGCAAGTGGCCGTGTCAAACCCATTACTGCAAGCACACCAGCAGCAGCAAAAAGATACACAAGTGCCACCCACCAGCGGCGACCCGTGAAAAGAGGTGAAAGCATTACGGCTATCAAAAAGAACACACCGGCCGCAACTGGAAGTACAAGAGCCTTCATTCTCCCTCTCCTCCGTGCTCATGAGGGGATTCTTCAGCAGGAAAACGAATGCCCTTGAGATGCTCTGCCATCCAGTTTGTTCGTTCGAATTCAGCCAGTTCCAGATAGTGCTTTGTCGCGGGTTTCATTATCTTAAGCACCCGACCCGGGAAAAGGCCCAGATATACAATGAGGACAATCAGGGGTATAACGCATACCCACTCCCTCACGCTCATATCACGAAGGTTTCTGTTTTCATCGTGGGTTATGGGACCGAAAAACACCCGCTTTATCGCCCACAGCATGTACGACGCTGCCAGGAGAGCTCCTATTGCCGTAAACACGCCTGCGAGGTAATGTTCACGAAATGCACCGAGAACCACCAGCACCTCACCGATAAAACCGTTCAAACCGGGCAAGCCAATAGATGAAAGACCTACAATTACAAAAGCAGCAGAATAGAGCGGGATCGCTGCTGCCAGCCCCCCGAAATCCTTGATCAAGCGCGTATGCCTGCGATCATAAATCATTCCTACGAGAAGGAACAAAGCTCCGGTCGAAAGTCCGTGATTGATCATCTGCATAACAGCGCCGTCCACCGCCTGCTGATTCGAGCTGAAGAGCCCAACCACAACAAATCCCATGTGACTGACAGAAGAATATGCAATAAGCCTCTTGAGGTCTTTCTGCACAAGGGCCAGCATCGCTCCATACGAGATCGCAATGAGTCCGAGAATCAGGAATGTCCACCGAAGAGCACCTGCTGCATCCGGATACACAGGAACACCGTAGCGGAAGAAACCATACGCACCGACCTTTAACAACACGCCTGCAAGGATAATGCTACCGGCAGTGGGAGCCTCTGTGTGCGCATCCGGCAACCATGTGTGAACAGGAAACATGGGTACCTTGATGGCAAATGCCAGTGCAAAAGCAGCAAACAACCATTTGCCCACGCCTACGGGTATCCCAAGGCGAAGGAGGTCATCCAGGTCAAAAGACACTCGACCAAGCTGTGCGAGTGAGAGTTTGCCAAGATAGATAAGAGCAAGAAGCATAAGAAGGCTACCCACCAACGTAAAGAGAAAGAATTTTACCGCAGCATATATACGATTCCCGGAGCCCCAGACGCCGATGATCAGTACCATGGGGATGAGCATCATTTCCCAGAAAATGTAAAAGAGAACGAGATTCAACGCACTGAAAGAACCAATAATGGCAGATTCCAGGACCAGAAAAGCGATGTAATATTCCTTTTCATACAGGAAAATGGATTTGAAACTGGCGAGAATAGCAATAGTAGTGAGAAAAGTTGTCAGGATAATCAGAAGAATGGAAACACCGTCTACACCCAGGTAATAGTTAATCCCATAAGCGGGAACCCACGCCACCTGTTCAACAAATGCGTATCCCTTTTCAGGAATTCCATACCACAACCGCAAAGAGAGGATCAGCTCGATAACGGCTGCGACAAATGCTACAAACTTGACATCCCCTTCGTAGCGCCGGGGCACAAGCATAATGATGAGTGACACCACCAGCGGAAACATGATGAGCAGGGTGAGCAGTTTCACGTGGCCCACCTCCATACAATATATGCGAGAACGAGAAGCACTCCAGCAAGCATAGCAAAACCGTAAGCCTGCACATCACCTGTCTGAAGTTTTCTCAACTGTCTCCCTGTTCCAAGAGATGTTCGAGCCGCGGTGTTGAGAAAGCCTTCTATAATGACATCATCCACAATGTAACGCATTATGCCATCGGAAATGCCCAGATAGGTCTTAACAAAAAGCGTATCGTATATTTCATCCACCCAGTAACGGTTGAAAAGGAGTGCGTAAGCGGCTTTGAAACGCTGCGCAATCTTTTCAGGAAGAGTGGTATCTACCACGTACATCCGATATGCGACTGCCCAACCCGCAACAGCCACAATAGTGGAAAGGAACATAAGTCCCATCTCCAGGCCTGAAGCTCCGTGAATTTCAACGCCATGACGGAACACTCCTTCCATAAAAGCCTCTATAAGACTGTGGTGAGGGAACCCAAGAACAAATCCACCAATAAACGAGAGCACTGCAAGTATTGCCATGGGGATGATCATAACTGGTGGTGATTCGTGTGGATGTACAGATTCGTCATAGCGGGGAGTGTTATAGAAAACCAGAAAGATCAGTCGGAATGTGTAAAAAGCCGTCATAAATGCTGCTGCAATACCCACGGCCCAGATCAATTTATGTCCGGAAGCAAATGCCTTGAAAAGGATCTCGTCCTTTGAGAAAAATCCTGCAAACGGAGGAATGCCCGCAAGAGCCAATCCCTCGATGAGGAATACCCTGTACGTCCAGGGCATTTTGTCCTTCAGGCCGCCCATCTTCCGAATGTCCTGTTCTCCAGACATCCCGTGGATTACACTACCTGCACCCAGGAAGAGAAGAGCCTTGAAAAAGGCATGTGTCGTCAGGTGAAACATGCCCCCTGCATAAGCCCCCACTCCCACTCCCACAAACATGTATCCAAGCTGGGACACAGTGGAGTAAGCAAGCACCTTTTTAATATCAGTAGCAACCAATCCCATGGTCGCGGCAAAAAAGGCCGTGGCCACACCCACCCCTGCCACCACATCCATGGCAAGCGGTGCAGCAGAATACGCAAAATTCATTCTTGCCACCATATATACACCCGCAGTAACCATGGTGGCCGCATGGATGAGAGCACTCACAGGAGTAGGGCCGGCCATGGCATCAGGAAGCCATACATAAAGTGGTATCTGAGCAGATTTACCAGTGGCACCTACAAAAAGGAGAAGTGTTGCTGCAAGCACCACCCACTCTGGAAGGCGGGGTACCACTGCCTGAAGCTGTGAAAATTCAACCGTGGGATGTGATACAACTGCACTGCCCCACAGAAGCGTCGCAATTCCCAAAATAAATCCCAGGTCGCCAATGCGGTTGACGATAAACGCCTTCATGCCGGCACGGGCTCTTTCTTCTTCTGTGAACCAGAAACCAATAAGAAGATACGAACAGAGCCCCACTCCCTCCCATCCCAGAAACATCAGAAGGAGGTTGGATCCCAAAACCAGTACCAGCATCATGAACACGAAAAGATTGAGATAAGCAAAATAGCGGTAGTAGCCCTTATCCCCGTGCATGTAACCTATAGAGTAAACATGGATGAGGAAACCAACCCCCGTAACCACCAGCACCATCCAGCCGGAAAGGTGATCGAACACAATGGAAAAGGGAATGGACACCTCTCCTGATGCAATCCAGGTAAAAATGACATCACGAATATACCCGTGCTCTCCCAGACCAGCCAGCTGGGACATGAAATAAACACCGGTAGCAAAGGAAAAGAAAATGCTCGCGGGACCAACCCATGATACAACGCGTTCTCCCGCTCTTTTCCCCAGAAAAGCGTTAAAAAGAAACCCTGCAAGGGGAAAAAGCAATATTAATCTCAGCATGGCATCTTCCACGTCAACCTCTCAAAGCTCTCCATTCGTCAATTTTTTCAGTGCCCACCACCCTGAAGAGGGCGAGCAGGGCTGCAAGAGCCACGGCCGCTTCCGCTGCAGCAATTGCGATAACAATCAAAACGCTGGCCAGTCCCTCTGGCCCACCCCACTGTTTTGAAGCGGCAACGAAAACAACATTGGCAGCATTGAGCATCAGTTCCAGAGACATGAGCACGACAAATGCATTGCGCCTCGTGAGAAACCCAACGGCTCCCACTGCAAACAAAACCGCTGAAAGAATGATCAATTCTCCAAACATTTCACACTTCCATCCTTTTTTTGGCGAGGACGACAGCTCCTACAACCGCGGTTATAAGGAGCACACTGATTACTTCAAATGCCACCACGTGGGCCTCCAGGAGTGCACGTCCCACCTGTGCCGCTGATATAGTTCCAGCCTCTCGACCTGGAGGCACAAATCCTGCTGTAATGGTAATTATCAACCACACCACACCAATTGCAGCAATCACTGCAAAAAACTTCACCACTGTTCTGCGTGACGGCCCCAGGTCCTCATCCCTCAGGTTGAGAATCATGATGGCAAGAACAAACAAGACGAGAATTGCCCCTGCGTAAACAATAATCTGGACGGCACCCACAAAAGGAGATACGTAAAAAGTGAAAATGCCGCCGAGGCAGAGAAAGTTCAATCCCAGAAATACGGCCGAATAAATGGGATTCCGCCGTGTTATAGCGACAAGTGCCGAAAGCACAGCGATAATGCCCAGTGCTCTGATAACCCATTCAACAATCATCTCTTGTCCATCCTGAGTTTTTCTATATTCATTACCAGTTCTTCCCGACTGAAAGCAGTAAAATCGTAATCTTCCGTCATGATAAGAGCACCACATGGACAGGCCTCAACACATAAACCGCAAAAAGCGCATCTCAGGAGGTCAATTTCATAGGACTCGGGCATTTTCTCCATCGGGTCATCTGTCTCTTTTGCCACAATGCGAATACACTTGGGAGGACACACACGAGCGCAACAATAACACGCGAGGCACCGCAAGCGTCCGTTGTCGTCGACAGTAAGGGCGTGTTTGCCTCTGAAACGTGGATATACAACCCGCTTTTCCTCCGGATATTCGATGGTTACGTCGGTCCAACCCAGGAGCTTCTTCAGAGTAAACCACATACCCTGAAGCAGTTCCACATACAGACGATTCTTCACACCTCTGGCAGGCTCTTTCACGCGTATAGCCATGTAATCACCCCTGCCGTAATTACCAGGTCAACCATGCTCACGGGCACCAGAACCTTCCAGCAGATGGACATCAGCTGGTCAAAACGAAATCGAGGAAAAGTCCAGCGTGCCCAGACGTATACAAAAAGCACCGCGCACACCTTTACAAAAAACACTCCAAAAAGTAAGAGTGCCGTGACGAGTCGCGCCCAATCCGCGGGAATAATGGCTGCAAAAGCGCTCACGATAGAGGAAGCATTGATGTAGGGGAGATGCCAGCCGCCCAGGAAAAAAAGCACAATCAGCCCGGATGCCAGGATCATATGGCCGTACTCCGCCATGAATAACATGGCAAATTTCATGGAACTGTATTCGGTGTGATATCCAGAAACCAGGACCGATTCCTCTTCCGGCAAATCAAAGGGAATGCGGTTCGCCTCTGCAAATGCAGAGGCAATAAACACCAGAAATGCCACCGGCTGAAGGAAAACACCCCAGCGGGGCAAAAATCCCAGAAGCGTCCCCTGCTGAAGGTCAGCGATTTTCGTCAGATCAAACGTATTGTACGTAAGCACCATTATCGCTATCGTGAGTGTAAGTGGCACTTCATAGCTGAGCACCTGCGCTGCCGAACGCATGGCCCCCAGAAGGGGATATTTGCTGCCTGAAGCCCAGCCTCCGAGGACAATTCCATATACAGCGATACCCGAAAAAGCCACAACAAACAGGACGCCAACTGAAATGTTCACCACATTCATTTCCACATTGATGCCCATAAAAGAAAAACTCATCCCAAAGGGCAGTGCTGCCAGGGCCACAAACGTGGCGATGAATATAATTGCAGGCGCAAAAACATACAGGGCTTTGTCTTTCGTATCAACAATCACGTCTTCCTTGAAAAGAAACTTGATGGCATCTGCAATGGGCTGAAGAATACCCCAGGGACCCGCCCGGTTTGGACCAACCCGAATCTGCATAAAAGCCCCCATTTTTCTTTCCACGTAGCTGAGGTAAGCCACGATGGTAAAAACCACCGCCAGAAAAATCAGGGGCACACCCAGATAAACAATGTACTGCACCACCATCTTCACGCCTTCACACCTCCTGCCACATGGCGGTCTTCTTCGCTCAACTCCAGTGGGCTCCACACACCGGGCAAGGGCCCCAGCACCTTATCTACCGTCACTTCCCTCACAGCACTGCTGAACGTCCCCCCTGTTTCGAGGTACGTTGCAACAGGAAGGTAATACGTTTGTTCCCCTTTGATATCCGGTTCTTCCAGGCCTGCGTAAACGAGCACAGCCGGCGCTGATGAAACTTTCTGAACCCTTGCCGCAGGGCCAGGGTGTACAAGCAACAATCTCTCCACCTTTCCCGATTTCAGCGCACTATCAAGCTCCACCTGACCAGATGCACCTGAAAGTACCCTTTTCAAGCCTTCAGTATTGGGAGCCTTGAGGGCTTTTCTGCTGATTTCATCAGACTCCCCTGTAACGCCGCTCAGGACATATACACTTATTCCCTTTCTTTCCGCCCACTCACGCAGGGCCTGGGCCATCTCGATTGTCACCCACGGCGAAACAGCCACCGCATCCTCTTTTCCAAACTCATCAAGTATATCTCTTACTTCGTGTGGTTGAAGTGTTACCTTGCCATCTCCTTTCATTTCCAATGGCTCCGGCGAAAAACGCGTATCCAGCAACGCAGTGGTCATCACACGACCCTCATCACAGACAATTTCACTGGTCGTGTCAGCAGAGATCGTGCGAACCACCCGACCTCTCCAGACTCCCACCTTTACACGACACAGGTTCTCACAGAAAGCACAGACGGTCTCCTTATGGGGGTGCATGAACACGCGATAATGAAACCGGAAGGGTTTGATGGTAAGAGCCCCCACAGGACAGAGGTCGGCAACCATCATCGCATAATCACTTTCCACAGCTTTGCCCGGCAGAACAGAGATTTCGGCATTGTCACCGCGACCCTCTACCAGAAGTTCTCCTGTCTTAACCACTTCCCTCATAAACCGCACACACCTGGTACAGAGCACACACCTGTCAGCATCCAGATTCAACTTATTCCCGAGCGACCTTACCTGCTTCAGTTTCTTGGGATAGGAAAATCGTGATGCACGAGGACCATAAGCAAATGTATAGTTCTGAAGGTTGCACTCTCCTGCCTTGTCACAAATGGGACAGTCAAGCGGGTGATGTATGAGAAGAAATTCAAGCACCGCCTGCCGTGCCTTTTTAATCTCTTGTGTATTCGTCCTCACAACAAGCCCTTCGCGCACAAAAGTATTGCAGGCAGGCTGGAGCTTGCGCTGGCCCTCCACCTCGATAAGACACATGCGGCAACTGCCCACAATGCTCAATTTTGGGTGATAGCAGAAGTGAGGAATATGCACGCCGATCTTTTTTGCGGCTTCTATAACATTAATGCCTTCCTCTACTTCGACTGTGCGATCATCAATGGTGATCTTCACTGTACCCATTTTCACTCCGCATACGGGCAGCGACCCGCGTCAAGATGCTTTTCAAATTCTTCTCGAAACTTCTTCAAGAACCCGAGGGTTACAAGAGCAACCGAGTCACCAAGCGGACATACAGTCTTGCCAAAGATATTCTGGGCCACGTCAGCAAGAAGCTCCAAGTCTTCACCAACAAGCTGACCCTTTTCTACATCTTCGAGCATTCTGGCCACCCAGCCACTGCCTTCCCGACAGGGCGTACACTGGCCACACGACTCGTGCTCGTAAAACTTGATAGCCCTGAGAGCCACCCTCACGGGGCACGTTCCCTCAGGGAACACCATAACAGCACCAGAACCCAGCATGGTCCCTTTTTCTGCCAGTGCTTCGTAATCCATGGTCACGTCCAGCTCATCTGCTGTCAGCGGAGGCGCCGAAATGCCACCCGGGATCACAAAATAAAAAGGCCTGCCGTCACGTGAACCACCACACACATCCTCGAGAAGCTCTTTCAACGGAATTCCCAGTTCGCGCTCGTAAACCCCGGGCTTTTTCACCCATCCGCTGACTGCGAAAAGCTTTGTGCCTGCGGATTTCTCTGTTCCATATTTGCGAAATTCGTCGGCTCCGCGAGAAATAATGAATGGGACCGATGCAAGTGTCTCCACGTTATTGACAATGGTTGGTCTGCCGTAAAGACCTTTAACAGCAGGAAAAGGCGGCCTTAAACGGGGCCAACCACGCCGACCTTCTATAGAATTGATAAGAGCTGTTTCTTCTCCGCAGACATAAGCACCCGCTCCCATGTGAACAACAATGTCCAGTGAAAAATCACTCCCGAAGAGGTTCTCTCCGAGAAAACCCTTTTCTTTTGCCTCGTCTATTGCCCTCTGGAGAGAGGCTGCTTCTTTATGAAATTCACCTCTTACGTACACAAAGGCCTTGTTCGCACCAATGGCGTAAGAAGCAATGATCATCCCTTCAATGAGCTGGTGAGGTACATGGAGAAGTATCTCACGGTCTTTAAACGTGCCTGGTTCACCCTCGTCTGCATTGCAGCAAAGATACCTGGGACCTTCAACATCCCGTGGCACAAACCCCCATTTGACACCTGCAGGGAAACCTGCTCCCCCGCGTCCCCGAAGGCCCGACTTTTTCACCTCCTCTATCACATCCTGCGAACCCATCTGCGTCAGGACCTTACGGGCCGCTTCATAACCACCTGCTGCAAGATACTCGTTCAAGGACTTTCTGTCCTTCTTCGGAATGCCCGGAAATATGACCCACTCTCCCTTCATGCAGACCTCTTCAGCGTCTCCAGGATTTCCGCAACCTTTTCAGGTGTTACACCTGTGTAATATTCATCGTTAATCTGAACCACCACTGCCTCGCCACAGGCACCCAGGCATTCCACCGTAGAAAGCGAAAACATGCCGTCCTGCGTGGTCTCTCCCACCTCAACACCCAGCTGTTTTTTAAATGCCTCCACCACTCCCATCGCACCGAGCAAATCACATGACACGTTGGTACACACCTGTATGTGAAATTTACCCACGGGCCTCTTCTGGAACATGGTGTAGAAAGAAAGTGTGTCAAAGACCAGTTCTGCAGGCACATTCAGCACCTCTGCTATATCTTTCACCGCATCGGCACTTACCCACCCCAACTCACGTTGAACCTCCCAGAGGGACGGAAGAATCGCTGAAGTTACTTCCGGATACCGGGGGAGAATTTCCTCTTTAATACGCTTCACCGTGGTGTCTGACAGCACTTTCACCGATCCAGCTCTCCTGCAACAATATTGAGCGATCCCAACACTGCAACAAGGTCGGAAACCAAGTGACCCTGAAGCAACCTGTTGAATGCCTGATAAATGGCAAAGCACGGAGGTCTGATGCGCAGGCGCCTGGGTTTGCCCGTGCCGTCGGAAATAATGTGAAATCCGAGCTCTCCGTTTGCTGCTTCCACGGCTGCATAGGCTTCTCCGGCGGGCACCTGAATGCCGTCCATGACGATTTTGAAATGATGAATGAGACTTTCAATCTTTGTGTACACATCATCTTTTACAGGAAGAGCCACTGTTGGATCATCCACTATCCAGGGACCTTCAGGTAATCCCTCGAGAGCCTGCTGAATAATCCTTGCTGACTGACGCATCTCTTCCATACGTACCATATACCGGTCGAACACATCCCCAGAGTTGCCCACCGGGATATCAAAATCAAAATCATCATATGAGGAGTAAGGTTCAGCCTTCCTCAAATCCCACTCATACCCTGTAGCTCTCAACACAGGGCCTGTAAATCCCCATTCAATGGCTTCTTCAGGAGATATGGGACTGACACCCACCGTTCTCTTCAAAAAGATGCGGTTGTCAGTAAGTAGAGCACTTGTTTCATCCACCACCCTGTAAGTTTCCTCAGCAAGCGCCTTTGCACGCGCGTAAAAGTCGCGGGGTGGATCTGCGCTTACACCGCCGATGCGCATGTAATTGTGAGTCAAACGTGCACCAAAGGTCATTTCAAAAAGTTCGTAAATGTCCTCTCTCAACTTATACAACCACCAGAAAGGTGTGAGCGCACCCAGATCCACCACATTTGTTCCCACGCATACCAGATGGTCACTGATACGGGCGAACTCGCTGAAAATCACCCGAAGATACTGGGCTCGCTTGGGCACTTCTATTTCCAGAAGCTTCTCAACAGCCAGACAAAAGGCCATGTTGTTCATCAGCGATGACACGTAATTCAATCTGTCCGTGTAGGGAATGATGGCCTGATAGTTGAGATGTTCCGCCAGTTTTTCCACCCCCCTGTGCAGATACCCGATTTCCGGGTCTGCACGAAGGATGACCTCTCCATCCAGTTCTACAATCACACGGAGTGTCCCGTGCATGGCCGGATGGGACGGCCCAACGTTAATGATCATCCGTCCATCTTCATCCTTTTCCCAGAACTGCATGCTTGCTATGCCTCCCATCCGTGTCTGCGCGGGTCATTTCTACTGTAACGCTGGTCAGGGGGCAATTTTCCCTTGAGCGGAAAATCCTTCCTCAGCGGATGCCCGTCGAATCCC
>JAJRZV010000077.1 GCA_024275095.1 bacterium
AAACCAAGATAGGAACGTGACTTCATCCCGAGTTCCTGGATGGCCATGGCCAGAAGCCCAATGGATACCTGTTCTCCAGACGAGACAACCACATCGTACTCACACGGATCGGGCTTGCTTGATATATCATTCGCAAGACCCACCAGGCGATCCGTTTCACCAGCCATGGCGGAAACAACTACAATCACCTTGTGACCTTCCCTGGCAGTTTCAACCACTCGTTTGGCCACGTGTTTAATTTTCTCAATGCTGCCCACTGAGGTGCCACCAAACTTCTGAACAATCAGAGCCATTGACTCACCTCAAGGTTGCTGTTCTTCCACCTTCACTATCCTTTTATCTTCAGAAGGCGCTTCGAATTTTATTATATATTTCGACAAATTAATAATGTCTGGAGAGCGCTCAGCCCACTCAACCGCTACCACCGCGCCATTATGAGCCGCTTCAAACACCTCCAGCTCCAGCTGGTGATCCATTTTTTCCAGGCGGTACAAATCCACGTGGTAAAGTTCCAGATGTGCACCCTTATATACGCTGTAAATAACAAAAGAGGGACTCACAACCTCACGAGGATTTACGCCCAGTGCCCTCGCCAATCCTTTTACAAAAGTGGTTTTTCCACTACCAAGCTCCCCCAGCAAGCTGAGAATTTCACCCCCGCGCAGTTTATCCGCAAGGTGTTCACCTGCTTTTTCTGTTTCAGCCGGGCTATGGGAAACTACCGTGAAGAGAGGCGTAAGCATTCTTTAAACCTCGTGCCACATCCGAAGCTGTATATCCGTGACAGGGTGGACAACCTGCCAGAATATCTGCCGACAGGGCGTGCAAATAAACTCCGAGCACCGCGGCCTCAAGAGGGGAATAGTTTTGAGCAAGAAGGCCCGCGATAACACCTGTAAGCACATCACCCATCCCACCCGAGGCCATACCATGATTCCCCGTAGTATTGACAAAAACACGTCCATCAGGGGCTGCCACTACAGTGCCAGCCCCTTTGAGAACTGTAATTACCTTGTATTCCTGAGCAAAAGCACGCGCCACACCAATTCTGTCCTTCTGTATTTCGGACACAGCCAATCCGCACAGGCGAGACATCTCTCCGGGGTGTGGAGTAATCACACACTGGCGGTTTCTCTTCAATACAGCAGGGTCGTCACGTATGACATTGAGGGCATCAGCATCAAGCACCGTGGGCAAACCCGCGGAAATCACCGTCAGCACAATTTCTCTCTGACTCTCTCCAACACCTAGACCAGGGCCAACAGCAACAGCGTCCTTGCCATCAGAGTTGGCCTTGAAAAGCGGAATAAACTCCGCATACTCCATACCATCCTCATCCTCTCCTACAGGTACGGTCATAACCTCTGGAAGAGCCGCATCTACAGCTGGCTGCTCTGAGGCAGGAAGCATCGCCGTCACCAGACCCGCACCTGCAGCAGCGGCGCCCATTCCCATAAGCATGAGAGCGCCACACTTCCCTCGAGAACCGCCGATAAGGAGTACGTGTCCAAATGTACCCTTGTGGGCATCAGGTTCCCTGGGCTTTAAAAGGGAGCGGGCCAGTTCGGCAGTAACTGCATAGGTACTGGAAGGATACGAATCAATAACATGTGAGGGTATCCCAATATGACAGATGCGAATTTCACCTGCGTATTTTCTGCCGGGGTAAACGTAAAGGCCCACTTTGGGCACAGCGAAAGTAACAGTAATATCTGCGCGCACAGCCACACCCAGCACCTCACCTGTGCGGCCGCTAATGCCACTGGGAATATCTACCGACACCACCGAAGCGTCCACGGAGTTAATCGTCTGAATAACCTGGGCGTAAAAACCCTCAACAGGCGCATTGAGCCCGGTGCCAAAAATGGCATCCACAACAATCTGTGCACCTGCAAGTTCCTTCTTTACCTGACGCGGTGTTGAAGCGAATACAGGTTTATGACCTGACCTCTCCAGAATCTCAAGATTCGCCAGCGCATCTCCCCTGTATTTTTCACGGGGTGCAACGCATACGACTTTCACATTCGTGTAGTGAGCAATGTTAAGATGTCGGGCAATGACAAAACCGTCACCGCCATTGTTACCAGGTCCCGCCACAATGCAAACAGGGGTTGTGCTGTCTGGAAATTTTTCTTCTATTACAGCAGCAGCCCCGCGTCCTGCATTTTCCATAAGAATAATGGATGCAATACCATACTTTTGAGATGCATCTTTATCTATCTCTCTTGTAGCTTCCGGTGTAAAAAGCTTCATGGCCCCTCCGCTATAGCTACAACGATACAGATATTATCCTCGTGAGTAATGGAAATCAAAATTCTTTGCACCCCTCCCCTCTCAGCCGCCTCTCGCATGGCCCCATGAAGTACCACCTGTGGCGACCCTCCCCTGCCGCGCAATATTTCCACCTCCCGCCACCTGATGCCCGTATTCACGTAAGCTCCCAGGGCCTTGTACACGGCCTCTTTGGCGGCAAAGCGACCGGCCAGATGCTGAACCACCCTGCGCCTGGAAGTACAGTACTCCACCTCAGCCGGAGTAAAAACCCGTGAGAGGAAACGCTGGCCAAAACGCTCAAGGGTTCTTTCAATACGATCTATTCGCATCACATCCACACCCATTCCCTTCACCACCATCAAAAAGCCCCCTTCCTCTTGAGTACAGCCGGAATGGTCTTGAGAAGAATGACAAGGTCAAAAAGTAAACTGCGGTTTTTGATGTAATAGAAGTCATACTCCAGGTTTTCATGCAAAGGAATGTCCTTGCGGCCGAGTATCTGCCACAGACCGGTTATCCCTGGCACGGCATTGAGCCTGAGTTTCTGCCATTCATTATATTTTTCAACAATAAAAGGCATTTCCGGCCGCGGTCCCACCAGTGACATTTCTCCTTTAAGCACGTTGATAAGCTGAGGAAGTTCATCAAGTGAAGTGCGCCTGAGAAACTGCCCCACGCGTGTGACCCGAGGGTCTCTTGAGGTTCTGGGAGCCTCTTCATACGGGGACGTATCTGTACGCATCGTTCTGAATTTATACATTCTAAATCGTCTGCCCTTGTAACCCACTCTTTCGTGAACAAAAAATACAGGGCCTGGAGAATCCAGCTTGATAGCCACTGCAATCACGATCCATAACGGTAAAGTTACTACCAGCAACACCAGTGCGCTCACGAAGTCCATTATCCTTTTGGATACCGTATAAAAGCGGCTGACGTGCCCTGTACCCAGATTGAAAATGGGAAATTCCTCGAGCACATCCACTTTAAGCTCCCGCGAGAGCACTTCAAAAACATTGGAAATCACACGAAAGCTCACATCCCTGTCAGAGACAGAACTGATGAGGTGAAGGATCATATCCTGCGGCATGGAAGGCACCGCAATAATAACTTCGTCAAGTTCGTATTCGTCAATAATGCGACCAAGGTCATCCAGTGTGCCCAGAACAGGTACGTTACTGATTTTTTCTCCCACATTTTCGTGATCGGTTTCCACAAAGCCCACCACCTCGTATCCTATTTCAGGGTGGTCTGAAATTTTTTGCAAAGCCCGTATGCCTGTGGATGATGTGCCGACTATAATACATCGCACCCTGCCCAGACCTTTCCTCATCAGGCTCGTCTCCGCTTTCCTTACGGCCATCCTCACGACGGTATAACCCAGAAGGTTCAGCAAAAAGTTAAAAATGACCACAGAACGGGCTATGCTCAACTCCTTCACCAGGAATGCCATGGTGCCTATGATAAAGAGACCGAGCAGGGCACTCTTAATAACAGCCTGGGCGTCTTCAAGTCCACTGGCTCCTCTCTTGCGCCTGTAAAGTCCGAAATACGCGTTGGCGACCAGGCACAGCAAAACCACAACGGGAAGCACGTGCAGGTAAGATGCGATCGGGTTAAGCGGGTACCCAAAAACTCCCGAGAGCCACTGGCGCAGGTAGTATGCACCTATCCACGAGCATCCGATAACACATGCATCCAGCACAGCGAGAATCGCCCTGTAACCCCTGCGCTTTTTGAACAATCTATCAATAAATCGAATCAACGATATCCCTCAATTCAGGATCTTTTTCAAGGTACCGTTTTTGTATCGGCCTCTTCTGCAGATACTTCTCCAGGAGGCTTCGAGCCTCTTCCTGCCTTCCTGTTTTCACAAAAAGGCGAGCGAGTTCAGGAACAGCCAGAGGATCGTAAGGATAGAGTTTCACAAACATTCGAAGGTCGTTTTCATAAGCCACAAAATCGTTCAACTGCCTTTCACACCGTGCCCTGATGTAGAGTGCGGGACCGTGATGAGGGTAAAGCTTCAGCACTTGTGACATTATCAACCGGGCTTTGTCCCATCCTTCATACCGGTAAACTGCACTTCCCAAAGCGAATGTGGTACGGTAAGACAGCGGGTTAACCCGCCACGCCCGAAAAAGTCCCGGCAATTCACCGGCTCTCCTGAGGGCCCTGATCTTCAATGCCTCGTCCATCTCCAGTCTTGAAACAATAGCACGCCATCCTGCTGTCGCTGAAAATCCCAATCCAATTACTGCACAGGTATAAAAGACGAAAAGAACCCGGGATGGTTTAAGCACTACAGTTTTTCCTTCTTTAATTTGAGCCATCAGGGGTGCAGCAAAAATCAGCATTGCCGGGAAAAACCGGGGATTGCTTCCGCCCTGTCCAGCTATTGCAAGAAGCATCGCTCCAGCGAAAAACATTCCATCGGCCACGCGTTTCTCCTCAAGGGCCGCCCTTAATGCCACCACAAAAGGGATCAAAAAAAGCAAAAGCCCGGGAAACCCTGTCTCACCTCCCAGAAGGGCTGTCAAAGAGAGTGGCCGCACTTCATGGTTGGCAATCCCGACCTGCCTGTTCAACCATCGGAGTTCATCACTCTGATAAAGGGTCAGGCGTGATGAAAAAAGCCCTCTGCCGCTTCCAAATACCGGATCGTGAAAAAGCACAGCGTACTGCTGTTCCGTCAGCACTTTATCTCTAACAGAATGCACGAGTTTTTCAGCTGAAAGAGAATTCTCTCCTGGCAGCACCCTTTCAGAAAACCACCAGCCTCCCACCATTCCTGCCACAAGCAGGACGCTCAACACCCCCCGCAGGCTTCTTTCTCCCGGGGGAGCAAATCCAAAAGAGACTATCAAAGCCGTACCAGCTACAAGAAGCGGAAAGAGTGCTCTTGCGAACCCTGCCGCGAACCCCGTCATTAAAAGGACCACTGCAACAACACCACGATAGCCTGAGGAACCTCTTCCTATCTGTGATTGCAAAAACAAAACAAAAAGAACAAAAAGAAGGGCAACCTCCTTCCATGTACCATATGGAGCCATCACATCCTTCATATTTACAACCTGCTCAAACCATACGCCCTCCATCTGTATATACACGGCCAGAGCGGTGATCACCAACGTGCCGAAAACAAAAGCGATCAGTGTTTTTTCGACAGGAAAGACTCTATCTTTCAAGCACATAACCCCTACAACGACGAGCACCACAAGTACATCCACACTACTGTACACAAATGCCATGCCGGGACTTTCAGCAAACAGCGCGCTCAAGAGAGCCCACAGAGCAAAGCCCAGCAGGTAAAGTCCTGGATTCGAAACATTGACCTCGCAGCGTTTCAGCAGTGACAGGCTTACAAGAAAAAGCAAGAGTGAAAATCCTGCCGCTATAGCCACAGGGGAAACATCAGGATTTAATTTGAATACAGCATCATGCAATTTGGTTATTTTGACGAGTTCGGGGTAAAAGGCATTGAAAGCCACCAGCAGTGCAACGCAAGCAACAAAACCCTTAATCGCACCCTCTGCCACACCCAGTATTTTTTCTTTCACCACGTCCTCCTCTCATCTGCTGTTCTGATAAGTTCGGAGAATAACCCTTCATACTCATCAACAACCGCTTCCCAGGAGTAGAATTTTTCGGCTCGCTCCCGAGCGGCCCTTTTCAACTTCTCTCTTAACCCTTCATCGACAATTACCTTCCTGAGGCAATCCCCAAGGGACCCGGGGGCCTCTTTCAAGCGAAAAATCAACCCGGCATCTCCCAGCACTTCCTTATTGGCCGGGGTATCGCTGGCAATCACACAATTCCCGAAACCCATTTGCTCCACCAGCACAGGATGGGTACCTCCCACTCCCGAAGCAAGCACAAACACTGTTGCATAATGACTCAGCTGTCTGTAAGCACGACCAAACTGATAACCTGTGAAAACAATACGAGGGTCCTCTCCTGCAATTTCTCTGAGATGCCTCTTGTAATCTTCTGCATAAGGGGCGTCTCCCACAATAACAAGCTTGATGTCCTGGGCTTCTTTCCCAAGCAGCCGAAAAGCCTGAATCAATATATGCGCGTTATTTTCTGGCACCATCCTTCCCACGAACAGAACGTATTTATCAGGTTCGAGCCCAAACTTCTCCAGTACATCAGTCCCTGTGTCGGTGGTAAAATCTGTACCGTAAGGGATGAAAACCGTTTCAAAGTTGTAATACCGCCGGTAATACTCCTGCACAGCCCTGGCATCAGCAATCACAACATCAGGAGTAATGGTGGCAATACGCTCTGATGTGCGAAGGAACCATCGCGCGAATGTTCCCCACTTTTCCCTCTGCCAGTCGGCTCCGTCAACATTAAGGACCACCTTCATTCCCCTGATACGTGGAATCCACGCAAGTATGCTGTTACCCACTCCACAGATGTACACAATATCATGTTTGTGAAAAAGAAGGTGAATTACGGAAAGAAATGTGTGCACAATCGTGTCTGTCGCTTTTGCAGGTATTGTCGGAAGTTTTACAAGTTTCATGCCCTTGTAGGTATCCGCTTTGTATTTCACATGGGTACTGCGGTTGTATACGGTAACAGTCCAGCCTCTTTGCGCCAAACGCGAACCCGCTTCTTCCACGAACGTCTCGAAACCACTGTAAGAAGCAGGCACCCCTCTCGTGCCGATAAACGCGATGCTGGCCTTCTTATCACTCACTGAACCGGTAGGCATCTATTTCCGAACCAGATTTCTCCATCACGATTACATCTGTGTCGAATTCTTTACCAAGTTCGAGAAGTTCCTTTCCATGGTGTGAAAGAAGATAATCTTTAACTTCAGGATGAACAGTAATTTTTATTTTCTCGCGTTTCTTAGATTTCAAGGTCCACAAGAGTTCCGCAAGTATTCGCGAAGCCACATACCTCGGAGATATCACACTGCCGGTGCCATGACATTGCGGGCACTCGAATGTCATTTCATGTTTAAGCGAGCGCTCCGTCTTTCTGCGAGTCATTTCAACAATGCCAAGTTCTGAAAATTTCCTGAAAGTTATTTTTGCCGTATCCTTGAGAGACTCCTCTTTGATGATATTGAGAATCTTGCGCTGGTGAGCCTCCTTCTTCATATTGAGGAAATCAATAATAATCAGCCCGGAGATATTTCTAAGCCTCAATACCCGCATTATCTCTTTTGCAGCTTCTGTATTGATACGAAAAGCCGTGGATTCGAAATCCGCATCACCCGTATGGCTTCCTGTATTCACATCAATTCCCGTGAACGCCTCCATTTCCTCGATAATGAGAAAACCTCCAGACGGCAACTTAATACGCCTGTGCAACACCTGATGAAGTTCGTCTTCCACTCTCTCGTGTTGAAAAAGCGGCTTGTCGCCTGAGTAAAGTTCCACGCTTACTTCGGCAGATGGCCAGAAGTGAAGCTCACGAGCCAGCACATCAAGGGCTTCTTGAGAATCCACCACAATCCGCTTGGTGGAGGGTTTCACGTATTCCCTGATGACGCGCTCCACCAGGCGCCTCTCCCTTCTCAGCAACGCAGGTGCATTTGTGTTGACCGCTTTATGAAGGAGTTCGTCCCATTCGTGTGAGATGCTTTCTGCCTCATGTCGGATCTCATCTTCCGTGGCAAAGGCCGCGGATGTGCGAATAATGAAAGCTCCTGGAAGTTCCTCCATGAGTGAACTCACCAGTGCAACAAGCTGTTCTCTCACGGACTTATCGGTAATTTTTGAGGAAATGCGGACATCATTTTCATAGGGGAGGTAAACGAGATACCTTCCCGGAATGGAAATCTTCATTGAGAGTTTCGGTCCCTTGTCATTCTCACCTTCTCTTATTACTTGCACGATAATTTCCTGGCCTTCCTGGAGAACGTTCTTTATGCGCCTTTCACCGGACTCCCGCACTACATCGTCAATATACAGGTAACCTGGACGCTCTGCTCCGATATTGACAAATGCCGCCTGAAGCCCGGGCAGTACATTGAGCACCTTTCCCTTGAAAATGTCTCCAAACCTGGGGCCTTTCACCATCCGTTCAAACTCGTAATCCACGAGACGGTCCCCCTCTTTGACAGCCACACGCGTCCACCAGGGTGTATGATTGACGAGAATTTTCTCTTCTGGTGTTGCTGACATTTCCTCTACCCTATGAAAAATTTATTCTTTTCTCTTTCCTGCACAAACCATCAGCACCTTTACATTCCTTCACAAGAAACCGGTATCACATCTTTTTCAAGCACACATTCTGTATTTCATTTACTATCTTTTATTCTATCCTGATGCGACTCCATCTCATGAGCTGTTTTTACCACGCGTACCCTTTTCAGTATATCAGCTTTGACACCGTTAATTTCAAGTACTTTAAAAATATTAATATTTTTGTTCTCATCTGCTTCCACCTGTATCACAAGCTGATGTTCCTTTTTGTTCACCCTTTTCAACCGCATGCGTACGCCGTTTTTGATGCGCTCCAAGGCACTCGCTCCTGCCTTAAAATCCTCCTCATTCTCCCAGTACAGAAGATATTCCGCTCCTGAAGTATTCTCAAAAATTGATGGCTCATCTTTCCTGAGTTCTCTGGCCTCCTCCACCTGCAAGCCGGTACCATTCAAAACGCTATTTAAAACACCGCTGAGTTCTTCGCACCGAACACTCCCCAAAATCACTGCATCCATGTACTCCTCACACGACTCCACGCCCACAGGTAGAGCCACACCAGCAGAAACCACCGGGCGAGGGTTGTGAGCACCACGGTATTTCAGGCGTACACCCGCGCGTCTGAATGCCCTCACAAAGGCATTCAACATTTCAGGCGCACTCATCAATGCAGCAGGCATAAAGCGCGAATAGCGTATTCTAACCCTTGTTTCTGAAGTGCTTTCAGGCACATAAACTCCTTTTTCTCGAAGCACACCTTCTGGTCTTGCACGACGAACACGTACCGCTCCGCCGCATATCCCACAGGCATGACATTCCGCTGCAGAACAATCCAGTCCCCCCTGCTCATCCAGCGCACGTTTGTAGTCCTTCTTCAGGAAGTCAACATTCACACCCGTATCAACAAAACTCCACGGCAACTCATCACTAACTTTACCCCCGGGATAGGAACATTCTCCGTATTTCTTGAGCACATCAATCCACATTTCTCGATGGAGAAACTCCGTCCATGTCTCCAGGTAGGCACCCCTGTCCACTGCTTCACGCACTGCCTTTGCAGCATCCCAACCGGCCCTGGCCAGAAAATTTTCTATCCGTGAAGATAGCAAATCATGCCATTTTACACGTACAGGCGAATTTTTGAACTCCTTTTTCAGGACCCCCAGGTGCTTACGCATCTCCTCGAAATCTGCCCGGTGCCACTGGAACGGTGTGTGCGGTTTCGGAACAAAAAAACTCACCGACGTATCAATTTGAACCTTTCTCCGGACTCTCCGCGCCTCTCTGTAAATTCTTCGAACAAGTCGGGCAATGGCAACCACATCTTCCTCATCCTCGCGAGGCAGACCCACCATGAAATAGAGCTTTACATGTTGCCAGCCGTGACGGAAGGCCATTACCGCCTGTTCAACAACTTCATCGTCAGTGTACCATTTGTTAATCACTTTTCTGATCCTTTCGGTCCCTCCCTCTGGTGCGATGGTCATTCCACGTTTACCCAGATCCGCGATCATTCGCACCACATCCTCACTCAAAGTACTGATACGGATGGAAGGCAGTGTGAGTGAAACGGTGTGTTCCTGGCAAAAGGGATAAAGTCGCCTGATTACATCCTCCAGAGCGCTGTAATCTCCGGTACTCAACGATAGCAGTGAAATTTCCTGAAATCCTGTGTTTTTGTAAATTTCCTTCGCCAGGGCTTCAACTGTTCCAGGTTCTCTTTCTCTCAGGGGTCGGTATATAAACGTGGCAAGACAAAACCGACATCCTCTCGGACAGCCCCGTGCCACCTCAACCATCACACGTTCGTGCAGTACAGACGTGAGGGGAACCATCTGGGTTTTGGGGTGAAAATTCTTCTCCAGATCCGCCACAACGCGCCTTTTCACCTTAACTGACAATGATGTCAATCCTTTCCCACGACCATGAACGGCTGGTACGTACATGCCTTCAATACCGGCCAGTGCCTCCAGCAACTCGCGCCTGCTTCCTCCGTACCGTTTCTGCTGGAGCATGATCTCGTTGATCTCCGCAACTGCCTCTTCGGCCTCTCCTGCAAAAACAGCGTCAAAAAAGACATGGAGAGGTGCGGGGTTGGAGGTCACCGGTCCACCAGCAATAAAAAGTGGTGTGTTCTCGTTCCCCTTACACTGGGATCTCATCATGTCCATAAGTTTCACTGCCGTGGGAATGTGCAGTTCTGTGGAAAGGGAGAAACCTATCACGTCAAAAGCCGAGGGCGTCTCCTGCCGTTCCAGACTCACAAGTTTCTCCTCGCCAGAAAGTATGAGTTCCAGATAATCTCTCCAGGGTGCAAACAGCCTGTCACATACAGCGTCGGGAAGAGTATTTATAAGGTGGTAAAGGAGAGAAAATCCAAAGCTTGACATTCCAACCTCATAAACGTCGGGAAACACCAGCAGCCACCTGACCCCTTTCCGCCATTTCTTTTCACTGAGAGCAGGGCGACCGATCTCACTGTCCAGGTAACGCAGAGGTTTCCTGATGCTTCTCCACTTCCAGGCCTGCATGACTCAATCATGCCTCATAATAAAGTTCTTCGGCGAGGATATTGAATTTATAGTAAACCGGCTGATTTCATTATCTCTTTAAGACGGGGATCAATTTGTGCATATTCTTTTAAAATCTTCTCGATTCTCTCTTCTCTCTCCTCAAGCTCTCTGTTTTTCCTGACCGCAGGAGCAAGTGCCGTACGCCTGTCCCACAGCACAAATCCAATGAGAGCAAAAATACCTGCAAATGTAATTCCAAAACCCCAGAGCATGAAATTCTTGAGCTCAGCCACGTCCTGTTTCAGGTCGTTAATCTGTTGCTGGGTATAGGATTTCAGGTCATGTATCTGCTGCTGGGTGGAGGACTTCAGATCGGTGATCTGCTGTTGTGTAGAGGATTTCAGGTCCTTAATCTGCTGCTGGGTAGAGGACTTCAGATCGTTGATCTGCTGCTGGGTGGAAGACTTCAGATCGTTGATCTGCTGCTGCAGAAACTTCTGGCCTTCTTCCAGTCTGATAATCCTTTCCCGGTCCTCAAGTGTAAAAGAAACTGCTTTTCCGTATGCTGTCAAAGACACTATTACCACATATCCTGCCATCATTATTTGAACTTTCATATTCCCATTCTACTGAATACGGACTTATCTGGTCAAACACCCTCTTCCGAATACGAAATACTGGCCAGGATTTTATGCACTGCGTTTTTTAACGCATTTTCATGGCCCCCAAAAAAGTGGTCTGCTCCTTCAATCACTTCCAGGACTTTTCTTTTATGTACCTTTCCCATTATTTCCTTCAGGATTTCTTCTGAGCAAAAAACATC
>JAJRZV010000078.1 GCA_024275095.1 bacterium
ACACAGACATGCCTTCCGACTCCAGCACATCCCTCACCCTGGTACGCACGGCCTCTCCCATCTCGTGCGTCCCGACCACCTTGATGTCCTCTCCATGTGATGCCATATCACGCGTACGATAACCATCCTCCACTGTATGTTCTACGGCTTTACGAATAATACGCGCTGCATCTTCCGCGCCCAGGGAAACCTCCAGCATCAAAGCTGCTGAAAGAATCATGGCCAGTGGATTGGCAATGCCCCGGCCGGCGATATCAGGGGCGCTTCCGTGCACGGGTTCATAAAGTCCCTTCATTCCTTCACCAACAGATGCAGACGGCAGAAGTCCGATGGACCCACTGATCATTGCTGCCTCGTCACTGAGGATGTCGCCGAACATGTTGGGGCACAGCAGTACGTCAAAATCCTTGGGACGGCGTATAAGCTGCATGGAGGCATTGTCCACATACATGTGTTCCACTTCCACGTCCGGATACTCTTCAGCCACCTGGTTCACCACGTTTATCCAGAACCTGAAGGTTTCCAGCACGTTGGCCTTATCCACAGATGTAAGTTTTTTCCTTCGCCTGCGCGCCATTTGAAATCCCATGCGGGCAATGCGAGTCACCTCGTCACGCGTGTAACGCAATGTGTTGTACCCTTCCGTATCACTCATTCCCCTGGGCCGGCCGTAATAAAGCCCGCCGGTCAGCTCCCTCAACACAACAAGATCAACTCCCTCAACAAGTTCTCGTTTGAGAGGAGAGGCACCGGCAAGAGCACTGTAAACGTGAACAGGACGGATGTTGGCATAAAGCCCCAGTTCTTTACGCAAAGCCAGCAACGCAGCCTCCGGTCGAATTTCATAATCCACATCATCCCATGCCGGACCACCAACTGCTCCCAGCAAAACAGCATCACATTTAGAAATCTCCTCGAGGTCTTCTTCCCGCAGTGGTCTGCCGTAGCGGTCAATCGCGGCTCCGCCGACAAGATACTCAGAAAAATAAAATTTAATCCCCAGGGAAGCCGATATTTCCTGCAGCACCCCCAGCGCTTCGTTCATCACTTCCGGGCCGATCCCGTCTCCGGGCAGAACGGCTATTTTGTACTCCTTTACCTTGCTCATCTTCCCTGCATCCTCTTTTTCATGTAGTTCATCAGGCCTCCCGCTTCAAGAATTTCTCTCATGAATTGTGGAATGGGCTTTGCACTGTATTCCTTGCCGGTGGACAGGTTTCGTACAACACCTGTATCAAGATCCACTTCCAATTCATCGCCTGTTTTTATTTCCACCGCTTCATCCAGCTCGAGCAAAGGCAGACCGATGTTGAAGGCATTACGGTAAAAAATACGTGCAAATGAGCGAGCGATGACAAGAGGCACACCTGCTGCTTTTATCGCAATAGGGGCATGTTCCCTTGACGAGCCACAGCCGAAATTTCTACCACCGACAATAATGTCACCTTGCTGAACCTTATTGGGAAACTCAGGGTCTGCATCCTCCATCACATGGCGTGCCAGTTCGGCAGGGTCAGAAGTGTTGAGGTATCGTGCAGGGATGATTACATCAGTATCAATGTTGTCTCCAAACGTCCAGGCTTTCCCTTTTATATTCATTCTGCCCCCTTGCTATGCACGGATATTGTCGGGATGTATTATATAACCTGCAACAGCCGATGCAGCCGCCACAGCCGGATTGGCCAGGTACACCTGAGACTTCGGATGCCCCATGCGACCGACGAAATTTCTGTTGGAAGTGGATATCGCCACTTCACCTTCCGCAAGCACCCCCATGTGTCCCCCCAAACAGGGACCGCAGGTAGGTGGACCAATAACAGCACCGGCCTCAACAAAAATTTCCATCAAGCCTTCCTTCAGGCAGCGCCGCCATATCTCCGGTGTAGCAGGGATGATGATAAGGCGTACTCCTTTACAGACCTTTCTGTCCTTGAGGATTTCTGCAGCAATCTTCAAATCACTGAACCATCCATTGGTACATGAACCTATGAACACCTGATCTACAGCGATTTTCTCGCTTTCAACTTCCGAAACCGGAGACACATTACCAGGCGAATACGGTCGAGCCACGCACGGTTCCAGCTCGGAAAGATTCAATTCCACCACGCTGTGATAGGCGGCGTCAGAATCGCTCGAATACACCTTATAATCACGCTGAGCCCTCTTATTCACCCACTCCAATGTCACATCATCTGGCGGAACGATGGCATTTTTCGCCCCGGCTTCCACACCCATGTTGCATATGGTCAACCGCTCCTCCACGCTGAAAGCGGCCATGCCGTCTCCTGTAAATTCCAGTGACATATAGGTGGCACCGTCTGTACCGATGCGCCCTATAAGATGCAGTATCAGGTCTTTCCCATAAAACCACTGTAGTTTGCGTCCGTTCACATCAACACGAATTGTCGGTGGCACTTTGAGCCAGGTCTCACCCGTGGCCATGGCGTAGGCGATATCAGTACTTCCCACACCCGTTGAAAAGGCTCCAATACCTCCGTAAGTACACGTGTGAGAGTCAGCACCAAGTACAAGGTCACCCGGAAGCACAACGCCTTTTTCCGGAAGAAGTGCATGTTCCACGCCTACTTCCCCTATCTCAAAATACCACTTCACGTGCATATCATGTGCAAATCGTCGCACCATAAGCGCCTGTGTGGCAGCTTTTATGTCTTTATTGGGAGTAAAGTGATCAGGTACAAGTGCCACTTTTTCAGGATCAGCCAGCTTCTCTACACCCGCTTTTTTGAGATTCTCTATGGCAATGGGAGCAGTGATGTCATTGGCAAGGGCAAGGTCAACCTTCACCTGAACAATTTCACCCGGTGAAACACTATCGCGTCCCGCGTGGTCCGCAATAATCTTTTCACTTGCAGTCATTCCCATAATCACACTCCTTCGCGCACGGATTTTTTAGAATGCCGGCGGTACTGCAGGCGGTTAAGTGCGTTGACAAAAGCCTTGGCAGAGGCCACCACAATGTCCGTATGAGCTCCCCTGCCAACAGCCACAACACCGTTTTCTTCAATGTATACACTTACCTTGCCCTGAGCATCAGTACCTCCGGTGATGGCGCTGACGCTGAACCTTTCAAGATGAACCTTTTCACCGGTAATTTTTTCTATAGCCCGGTACGTGGCATCCACGGGTCCATCACCAGTAGCGTATTCACGCCTGACCTTACCCTCCACTTCCATTTCCACAGTGGCAAAAGGCATCATGTTGATTCCACACACCACATTCACGCTGAGAAGTTTGTATTTTTGAGGCAGGCGCAAAATTTCCTAGGCGATGAGCGCCTCGATATCCTCGTCATACACCTCCTTTTTGTCCGCCAGGGCTTTAAACTTTCTGAACGCTTCCTGAAGCTGCTCTTCTGTCAGATTGTAGCCCATTGACTTCACACGCTCCCTGAAAGCATGGCGCCCTGAATGTTTGCCGAGAACCAGCGCAGAAGATGGTACACCCACGTCTTCGGGTTTCATGATTTCGTAGGTGCTTTTCTCTTTGAGCACACCATCCTGGTGTATGCCTGCCTCGTGTGCAAACGCGTTGGCTCCAACAATTGCCTTGTTGGGCTGCACAGCAATTCCTGTAATTTGAGTAACCAGCCGCGACGTGGGATAAATCTGCCGTGTATCAATCCCGGTATAATAGCCGTACACATCCTTCCGCGTTTTCAGTAGCATCACAATCTCCTCGAGAGATGCATTGCCCGCGCGTTCGCCAATACCGTTCACAGTGCATTCCACCTGGCGTGCACCGGCCTTAACCGCAGCAATGGAATTGGCGGTGGCCAACCCCAAATCGTTATGACAATGAACGCTGATAATAACCCTATCTATGCCTTCAACTTCTGTACGTATTTTGCGTATAAGGCTCGCGTATTCCTCTGGAACGGTATATCCCACCGTATCAGGGACATTAATCACCTTCACCCCTGCTTTTACCACTGCCTGAAAAATCCGGCAGAGAAAATCCGGATCGGAACGTGTCGCATCTTCCGCGGAAAACTCCACGTTTTCTGTATACGATAACGCCCTTTCCACAGCCTTGACCGACCGCTCCAGTACCTCATCCGGCTCCATGCGTAACTTGTGCTTCATGTGAATGGGACTCGTGGCAATGAAAACATGAATGCGTGGTTTTTTTGCATCCTTGAGCGCTTCCCACGCTCTGTCAATATCTTCATCGTTCGTGCGTGCAAGACCAGCCACTTCACAGTTGGTGACAACCTTTGCAACCTCTCTTACCGCTTCAAAATCTCCTTCCGAGGCAATGGGGAAACCCGCCTCTATCACATCCACGCCGAGCCTCTCGAGCTGCTGGGCCACGCGGATCTTCTCCTCAATGGTCATGCTAAACCCCGGCGCCTGTTCGCCATCCCTGAGCGTGGTATCAAAAATGTAAACTCTATCAGCCATGAAAGCACCCACCTCCTGAAAACTCGTTCAAAAATTCACTGCGGCCTCACCTCTTCGGGAGCCGGCACTTTGGACTCTTCAGAGACCGGGCGCCGCACAAGCGCCATAATACCTCCCACCAGACCCGAGAGGAAGTAAGCATAAGCAAATCCGAATAGCGCTTTTGCCGGCTCCGCTGAAATAAGAACAATGACAAGCACGACGAAAAACATTGATATGAAAGGCTTTCGTTTCAAAAGACCAAGGTCTTTAAAACTGGGGAAAGGGATATTGCTGATCATCACAAAACTTATTACATACATGAGCACAATAAGCGCTATATGCAGCCACGGTCCCGGAGTCACTCCCAAGTCGCGGAAGATAAGTACAGTAGAGGCAATGATACCTGCTGCACCAGGTGTAGGCAATCCTCGAAAAGAGGACTTTTCAACCGTACTGTATTGAAGGTTGAAGCGTGCCAGCCTGAGGGCTGCACACGCCACGTAAAGAAAGGCCCCCAGCCATCCCCATCGTCCATAAGGCTGAAGCACCCACAGGTATGCAAGCAGCGCCGGTGCAACCCCAAAGGAAATTAAATCAGCCAGGGAATCATACTGAACTCCAAAACCTGAAACACTCCTGGTCAACCGAGCCACACGGCCATCCATGCCGTCAAAGACGGCTGCAAGGAATATCGCGATCGCAGCCTTGTGATACTCTCCCTTGATGCTGCTGATAATGGAAAAGAAGCCGAAAAAAAGGCCCAGGCTTGTGAGGAAATTCGGAAGTATGTAAACACCGCGTCTCGGTTCATCTACCGCACGAATACGTCTTTTCTTCTTCTTGTTGCTTGATTTCACTTTTCTCACCTCGCTACCAAGGTTTCACCTGCCCTTACTCTATCTCCTTTCTTGACAATCACCTCCACGTTCGCAGGCATTATAAGGTCCACTCTTGAACCAAACGCAATGAGACCAACGCGTTCCCCCCTCTTTACCAAATCTCCCGGGGTCTTGTAGAAAAAAATCCGTCGCGCAAAAGCGCCAGCCACCTGAACGAATTTAAAACGGGCGCCATCTTCTCTCTCGACCACAACTTCATTTCGTTCGTTATGCATCTGGGCCTCATCTGTGTGTGCGATAAAAAAACGACCCCGGTGGTATCTGGTCTCCTTGATAGTTCCCGCTTCCGGCGCCCGGTTCACGTGTACGTCAAAGGCAGACATAAAAATGCTTACACATATTGCATCTTCTCCCACATCACCATCTGACACTTTATCCACTCTTATCACACGACCATCTGCAGGTGCCACATAACCGTGAGAACCCGGTACGGTCCGTTCCGGATCTCTAAAAAACCAGAGAGAAAACAGTGCCACAGCAGCAAAGGGAGCTGCCAGGAGTTTCATATTGAGCACATAAAAGAGTAAAGCAGGTAAAGCAGCTCCGAGAATAAATACATATCCGCGCCTGGCAATTCTCATTTTTCCCTGACGAGTTTTTTCTCTTTCAACCAGGGCATCATGCCTCGCAGGCGTTCACCAACTTCTTCTATTGGATGTGCCTCCCACTCCCGTGTCAAAGCGTTGAACACAGGACGACCGGCTCTATTCTCCAGAATCCATTCCCTGGCAAATGTGCCACTTTGAATCTCGTCCAGTATGCGCTTCATCTCTTCCTTGACAGCGCTGTTGATCACTCTGGGGCCTCTCGTGAGGTCACCATATTTAGCGGTTGAACTGATGGAGTAGCGCATGTTCTTGATCCCGCCTTCATATATGAGGTCCACAATAAGTTTAACCTCATGCAGGCACTCAAAATAAGCCAGTTCCGGAGGATAACCAGCCTCCACCAGTGTCTCAAACCCTGCGCGAATAAGACTTGTCAGTCCTCCACACAAAACCACCTGTTCTCCAAAAAGGTCTGTCTCCGTTTCGTCTTTAAAAGTGGTTTCTATGATTCCCGCTCTGCCCGCACCAATAGCATCAGCATACGCAACAGCCAGCTGAAGTGCGTCACCAGAAGGGTTCTGGTGTACAGCAACGAGCGCTGGCACACCCCTGCCTTCTTCGTATTCACTACGCACCAGATGACCAGGACCCTTGGGAGCCACCATAAAGACGTTTACATCACCCGGGGGAACAATCTGGCTGAAATGAATGTTAAATCCATGGGCAAAACCCAGATACTTACCTGCTGAAAGGTTGGAGGCAATGTGTTGTTCATAAATAGCCGGCTGATGTTCATCCGGCACAAGCATCATAATCACCTCTCCCTGTGAGGCAGCCCAGCCAGCATCGCCGGTTTCAAATCCCGCATCTTTCGCACGCTGCCACCCCGGAGAACCTTCCAGTTCTCCTACAACTACCGTAACGCCACTGTCACGGAGATTCAGTGCGTGGGCATGCCCCTGACTTCCGAAACCGATAACAGTCACTTTTTTGCTCTTGATGAGTTCTGCATTGGCATCGCTGGAATAGTACACTTTCATGAGCAACCTCCTGAAAAAGTCTCAGGCTACGTGCCTGGTGCCTTCCTGTTCACGTTTTTTTGCGGTACGGGCCATCGCCACCTTGCCTGTGCGTGCAATGTCCCGAATACCAAAAGGTTTCATCAATTCAATGAAGGCTCCGATCTTGCCCTCATCGCCTGTAATTTCGACGACATAGGCCGATGGAGAAACGTCGACGATTTTGGCCCTGAAAATATCCACCGTTCTGAGGATTTCCGCACGATGTTCTGGAGCTGCGTTAACTTTTACAAGCACCAGTTCCCTTTCCACATGCTCTGTGGTGGTGAGGTCTGTAACTTTTATTACGTCAATGAGCTTTCTCAGTTGCTTGATGATCTGTTCAATAATCTGATCATCACCTGAAGTCACAATTGTCATTTTCGAGACGGTGGGATCAGTTGTCTCCGCCACACACAGGCTTTCTATGTTATATCCCCGTCCGCTGAAGAGCCCCGCCACGCGAGCAAGAACCCCGAAACGATTTTCCACAAGAAGGGAAATAGTATGTCTTCTAACCATGCATCACCTCCGCTTATTCTAAACAAGGAGCATGTCTTTCAACGATGCTCCTGCCGGAACCATGGGATAAACACACTCCTCGCGGTCAATCACAAAATCCACAAGAACAGGAGCATTGACATCAAGTGCTTTCTTTATCACATTTTCCACCTGGTCAGGCCTGGTGGCCCTTAAACCCACCGCGCCGTAAGCCTCGGCAAGCCTCACGAAATCAGGAAGTACCCCAAAACATGTCTCTGAATAGCGCTTGTCAAAAAAGAGATGCTGCCACTGCCTTACCATCCCGAGGAAGCGATTGTTCAATATAAAAACCTTCACCGGCAGGCGATATTGGACAGCAGTGGCCAGCTCCTGAATATTCATCTGGATGCTCCCATCTCCAGCAATATCAACGACAACTTTTCCAGGGTTCGCCACCTGCGCTCCTATTGCTGCCGGAAAACCAAATCCCATTGTCCCGAGACCGCCAGATGTAATAAATGTTCGTGGCTGTTTGTATTTAAAAAACTGCGCCGCCCACATCTGGTTCTGACCAACCTCTGTTGTGATAATGGCATCTCCTCCCGTAAGTTCGTAGAGCTTTTCCACTACATACTGGGGTTTAATTCTGGTCTTGGAACGATTGTAACGAAGCGGTTGTGTCTCTTTCCATTCTGATATTTTCTTTCTCCACTCTGCAGTCCTTTTTTGAAATGCTCGAATTTCCTTTTGCGGAACATTCTTCAACTCTTCCAGCAGACGCCTGACCACCCTTTTCGCATCTCCAACAATGGGCACGTGTACCTTTACACTCTTGCTGATCGAAGCTGGATCCACATCTACATGTACAATTTTTGCTTCAGGAGCAAATTCTTCTACCTTTCCGGTCACGCGGTCGTCAAAGCGCGCTCCCACGGCGATAATAAGATCGCTGTGAGTAACAGCCATGTTGGCCGCATAGGTTCCATGCATACCCAGCATACCCATAAAAAGCTCATCGTCTCCCGGGAACCCGCCGAGACCCATCAGGGTATTGGTCACAGGGATTTTGAGCTTGCGTGCAAATTTTGTAAGGTCAGCAGCTGCAGAAGACCATATGACACCGCCACCTGTGTATAGTACCGGTCGGGATGAGGCGAGAATAATGTCAAGAGCCTTACGTATTTGCTTGACGTGACCCTCGAGAACTGGCTTGTATCCCCTCAGTTCAATATGATCCGGGAATTTCACATTTGCACTGGCAGTAATCACATCCTTGGGAAGATCCACAAGTACAGGGCCGGGACGTCCCGTCCTGGCAATATAAAAAGCTTCTTTAATCACCCGCGGAAGGTCCTTTACATCCTTTACAAGGTAGTTATGCTTGGTGCACGGCCGAGTTATACCTACTATATCTGCTTCCTGAAATGCATCATTGCCAATCATGCTCGTGGGAACCTGGCCGGTAAATACCACTATGGGTGAAGAATCCATGTAAGCAGTTGCTATACCCGTGACCGTATTCGTGGCACCGGGCCCGGATGTCACAAGCACTACTCCTACCTTGCCTGATGACCTGGCATACCCATCAGCAGCATGCACGGCTCCCTGTTCATGTCTGGTAAGAATATGGAAAAGTTCAGAATCCTTGTGGAGCTCATCGTATATATTTATGACCGCACCACCGGGGATACCAAATATTTCCCTTACACCCTCTCTTTTGAGGGCTTCCAAAAAAATACGTGCTCCCGTCATCACGATTCTCCTGACAATTTATGAAGTTAACAAATTTTACTCCACCACCTCTCTATCAACAAGGTGAAGGAGTGGATTAAATCGAAAAATTATTTTCGCCGATGCTTTATTTTGTAATTACAGCCCCCCGAGACGCAGGTCCCACCGAACGTGCATACCTGCTGAGAACACCGGGTCTAACCTCTTTTCTTACAGGCTCCCAGGAAGATTTACGCTTTTCGAGTTCTTCCTCACTTACGTGCAGGTGAATCCTGCGTGCAGGAATGTCTATTTCGATCTCGTCACCATCTTCTATCAGCGCAATCGGACCACCTTCAGCAGCTTCGGGGCAAACATGCCCGACACATGGACCGTGGGTACCTCCGGAAAAACGGCCGTCCGTAATAAGGGCTACACTGCGGGAAAGGCCCATCCCAATAATTTTGGATGTGGGAGTAAGCATTTCACGCATTCCCGGGCCGCCACGGGGTCCCTCATAACGAATAACCAGAACATCTCCTTCTTTGACCTCGCCTTTATCCAGGGCCTGGGTTACTTCCTCCTCCGAGTTGAACACCCGGGCACGTCCCTTGAACCTCATCATATCTTCACTCACGCCTGCCTGCTTGATCACGCAACCTTCAGGCGCAAGATTGCCCCGCAAAATGGCGATTCCTCCCTCTGGCCTGAACGGTTTGTCCAGAGGACGAATCACTTCTTCATCGAGAACTTTACCCTTTTCTGCAAGGCCTTTGATCCCCGTCCCATCTACAGTGAGACTCTCTTCCAGCGCATCCTTAAGTCTGTGAAGTACAGCCGGAATACCTCCGGCAAATTCCAGATCTTCCATGAGATAGGGCCCGTTTGGAGCAATTGAGGTAATTTGCGGCGTTGATGCGGAAATCCTGTCAAACTCATCAAGTTCAAGAGTGAAGCCGGCTTCTGCAGCTATGGCCGTAAGGTGCAGTACAGTATTTGTGGACCCACCCAGTGCCATGTCCACACGGATACCATTTCTAAAAGCAGCAGGAGTAAGGATTTTGCGCGCAGTAATATTGTTCTTTACAAGCTCAACGATACGCCGTCCTGCCTCGTATGCCAGCCATTTTTTCTTTGCAGAACCTGCAAGAGCTGTACCTGTTCCACTCAGTGACATGCCCATGGCCTCTGTCACGCACGCCATGGTATTGGCTGTGTAAAGCCCCTGGCAGGAACCTTCTCCAGGACATGCACACATTTCCAGTGTTTTGAGCTCGTCTTCTGTTATCTCACCTCGCTGATACCGCCCGACAGCCTCAAAAGTATCAGCCACCAGTGAAAGGCGTTTCTGACCAAGACGCCCCGATAGCATTGGTCCAGCAGTTACCACAATTGCCGGTATATCAAGCCGGGCAGCTGCCATCAGCATTCCCGGTGTAATTTTGTCACAGTTGGTGAGAAGTATAAGACCATCAAGAGCATGGGCGGTGACAACAGTCTCCACCACATCCGCCACGACCTCCCGCAAAGGAAGAGAATACCGCATTCCCTCATGTCCCATAGCGATACCATCGCAAATGGCCGGCACCCCGAACGTGAACGGAACACCACCACCTGCGTGTATTCCTGCTTCGATTTTCCTCTCGAGTTCTCTCATGCCCACATGGCCGGGCACAAGGTCGGTAAAACTTGAGGCGATTCCTATAAACGGTTTGTCCAGCAAGGCCGGCGACACACCCGTAGCATAAGTAAGAGCACGATGGGGAACGCGATTAAGCCCTTTTTTCACACGATCAGAGCGCATTTTAATTACCCGCCTTCTCGTATTTTCTGAGTATCTCGTAAATACGGTCTTTACCCTTCAACTTCTCCCTCTTCAAACGCTTGAGTTCCACTTCCTCTTCAGGTGTAAGATACCTTTTACTCTGGAGAACCTCGATCTTCTTTTCGTACTCCTGGTGTGCTTCCCACAAAACTTTGAGCTCTTCATCGTGATGAATAAGCATCTTGATCTTTTCAATCTCCCAGGTCTCCACGTTTACACCTCCTTTCTTTTATTATTCTTTTCTTTGACTCAACCGGTCCAGGATAGATGCTTCCACTTTTAAATCTTCCGCTCCTGCTTGTTCGTTGATGGACATATTGCAGGACACTCATACTGCAGGTGCGTTTCCAGAGGATTAACAAACGCTCGGTGCATTATTGCTGCACGAATTGCATTCAGCGCATTAGAGCCGTCGCTTACGACGGATTCGGGTTTCAGACCTGCAGCAATAAACGCTCGACCCACAGGACGATATGTTCCGTCGTGTAACTCTTTCAGCTCAAGAAGGGCATCCCGGGTAACCTCGCTAATGCGCTCCACGACCATTCCCGTGTTTTCCTTATTCACCGCAGCCACACAACAACACCCTCTACCCATATCCACAGCCACAAGATAGCGCCCGCTGTCCAGCGAAAAAAGAGCGCTGGTAAAAGTGTCCACATAGGCAATGTTTATCCCCGCAGCCACAGCCAGGCCCTTTGCATACGCAGCCCCTACTCTAATTCCTGTATAATAACCCGGGCCAGACACCACAACCACACCTGTAACATCGTTAATGTCCAGCTTGCATCTTTGCAATATCTCTTCAACCGCCCAGTCAAGATGCTCAAAGTGGCCTTTATGTACCCTGTAGCTCACGAGCATCTCTTCCCCCTCTTCTCCCCGGCATCCCACACTTCCTATCTCTCCTGTAGTATCAAACCCGAGAAAATACATTTCACGACATAAGGCGCATGATGTCATTGTAAAAGGCAAGAATAAACAAACTGACAAAGATGATAACACCCACGATTTGAACGGCTGTACGGAAACGTTCACCCATCGGTCTGCCGATCATCCCTTCAAAGAAAAACACAATTCCAAGAAATCCATCCAGTGGTGGAATAGGGAGGAGGTTGAAAAGTCCGATCATTATGCTGATCGCAGCCATAAAGTAAAAATAAGAAACCAGTCCACTACGGAACGAATCACTGGCCATCTTCCCAATGGCAATCGGGCCGCCTATCTGCTTATACGCTTCCTTATTCGTAAAAAGTTTACCCAGAGAATCAAACACGATCCGGACAATATTTCCACACATGCGTACTGCCTCTCCAACGGAGGCGACAAATCCGGGCTTAATGTGGATCAGGTGTTTTTCATCTGCCTTGATGCCCACCATCCACCGGTCGAGATATATACCCTTATCCACTTCCTCAGAGACTTTCTTAGGAGTTATGGTAACGGTTAATGTTTTTTCACCCCGTTTTATGGTGAAAACAAGAGGTGCTCCTTTAGAGCTGTTAACAAGTCCAGGAATATCAGACCAGTAATGAACGGGTTTACCATTAATGGAAAGGATAATATCACCTGCTTTTAACTCAGCCTTTTCGGCAGGAGAATCTTTCAGCACTTCTCCCACAACAGGTTTGTAATCATACGTCCCTTTCCACAACACAAGTGCCCATATAACGATGAAACCAAGAACAAGATTAAAGCCCGTTCCCATCAGGGCCATCAGTGTTTTTTGATACCAGGGATGTCTTTCATAAGGTGTAATAGAAGGGTCCTTACGGGCATCGTCTTCTTCTGCAAGTTTCACGTATCCACCAACAGGTATTGCTGAAACAGCATATTCGGTGCGCCCTCGCTTGAAAGAAAAAAGAACGGGGCCAAAACCCAGGGAAAGCCGCAACACGTCCATCCTGAACAACTTGGCCATAAAAAAATGCCCCAATTCGTGCACAAGTATAACAACACCGAAGAGTATTACTGCTGCAAGATACGGCATCAGCTACCCATCGCCCTTATAATAGACTTTGCAGTAATTTCAGCCCATTCGGCTGCATCAAGTACATCCTGTATATCAAACACTTCAGTGTTTTTATATTCCAGGAGAGTCTGGAACACCACTTTAACAATGCTTGTAAATTTTATTTTCCCTTGAAGAAACGCGGCAACCGCCACGTCATTTGCGACTGCCATAACAGCAGGGGCTGTACCACCCTCTTCAAGTACGGAATACGCAAGGTTAATTGCAGGATACTTCTTGGAGTCAACAGGCAAGAATTCAAGAGTCCCCAGTTCTTCAAGATTCAATTTACGCACCATTCTAAAAGGATACCGTTCAGGATAGGAAAGCGCATACAGAATAGGTATACGCATGTCCGGCAAAAACATTACAGCAACGCTTGAGCCGTCCATCAAATCAACAATAGCGTGTACAACAGATTGGGGATGTACCACCACGCCTATGCGTGAAGGGTCAAGCTGGAAAAGCCAGTGAGCTTCTATAATTTCAAAACACTTGTTCATCATTGTTGCTGAATCGATGGTGATTTTTTCTCCCATGGACCATACCGGGTGCTGAAGGGCATCTTTTACCGTGATATTGTCCAGTTCCTTTAAATCCATATTAAGGAAAGGACCACCGGAAGCTGTAATTACAATACGAGAGATATTTGTGAGAGGCCGACCTTCAAGCACCTGAAAAACCGCATTATGCTCACTATCCACAGGAAGAATAAGGGCATCGTTCTTTCCAGCTTCGCGCATAATGATTTCACCCGCCATTACCAGGCTCTCCTTGTTTGCAAGTGCAAGGCGCTTGCCAGCACGTACGGCTTCCAGTGCAGGGCGAAGTCCATACCTGCCCACCACAGCACACAAAACAGTATCCACGTCATCGAGTGCTGCCAAGGAAATCAAACCCTCTTCTCCCGTGAGAACCTCCACCTTCCGGGTACTGATCCGATCCTTCAGAACAGAAGCGTCCTCCTCAGAAGCAATGGATACGTACCTGGGCCTGAATTCACGGATTTGTTCCACCAACAGGTCAACATTGCGTCCTGCAGCAAGAGCCACCACCTCGAATTTTTCGGGAAATGCCCGGACCACGTCAAGGGCCTGCGTACCTACAGAACCCGTTGAGCCCAGGATGCTGAGCTTTTTCAAAATAAATACCTCCTGCCGGCCTTGAGCTGTTCAGAAGTAAGGCCGAAACGCCGTTCTCTCACCGCGTATTCCCGAAGAGCCGCTTCGAAATCTTCTTCTGTCAAATCGGGCCAGAGCACATCCGTAAAATAAAACTCTGTATATGCCATCTGCCAGAGCAGGAAATTGCTCACCCGCTGTTCACCCCCCGTGCGTATAAGAAGATCAGGATCGGGAAGGTCACACGTGTACAAGTACCTCTGGAAAATTTTGGGTGTCAGTTTATCCACGTTAAGCCATCCCTTCTGGACCTCGCGGACGACTTCTTTTACAGCGTGTACTATTTCACTGCGGCCGGAATAACTGAAAGCCAGGGTGAGTACCATGCTTTTATGATTCTCGGTGAGACGTCGCAACTCGCAAATTTCCTTTCTGATGTCTTCGGGCATGTCCTCATAATCGCCGATCACGTTCAGCTTGATGTCGTGCTCAAGGAGAACTTTTTGCTCTGCCTTCATGTAATCACGCAAAAGTCTCATCAACGCGTCAACTTCTTCCTTCGGCCTGTTCCAGTTCTCCTTGGAGAAAGAATAAGCTGTAAAATAACGAATGCCTCGATTCCGTGCATAACGTGTAATTTTCTTCAAGACCTCAACGCCACGCCTGTGGCCTTCAACGCGTGGAAGATTTCTCCGGCGGGCCCAGCGACCATTGCCGTCCATGATCACAGCCACGTGGGCAGGAAGTTTGCCCGTGGCCCGTTGTCTGGATTTCACCCTTCATACCTCCTTTTAACCCGCTCCACCTCCCTTTTTACCCTTTTAGCAATGCGTTTTAAACCGGTGGGGGGAGGCTCCTCTCCAGTATATTCGTAATAGTAGTAGTAATTGTATCCATACGGATGGAGGTCTTTGTATCTGACACGGTTGAAAACAATCCCTCCTATTGGTGCAGATACATTTTTTAACATGTTAATCGTATTTTCTACTTCAGAAACGCGCGTGCGCCTGGCCTCCACAACCACCAGCACCTGTTCCACCAGCGAAGAGAGCACCAGCGCGTCAGCCACTGCGAGCACAGGTGGACTATCTATAAACACCATGTCAAACTCCCTTTTCAATTCCTCGATAAATCTTTTCACCGAATCGGTGTTAAGCAATTCCGTAGGGTTGGGAGGTTTCTCGCCTGCTGTAACAAAGGAGAGATTGTCTGAAAAATGCCGAATTATACCTTCTTTTCCCACCTCAGGATCTACGATAAAGTCAGTAAGTCCGGGGGTTCTCTTTACTCCAAATATGCGGTGAACGACGGGCTTGCGAAGGTCACAATCCACCACCACGCTCTTCAAGCCTGCCACCGCACATGCGTAAGCAATGTTCACAGTCACCGTTGACTTGCCCTCCATTCCTCCGGGAGAAGTGACGAGAAACGAATTCACCGTTCCCTCTCCGAGATACTTGAGGTTTGTCCGCAGCGTGCGCATGGACTCCAGGAACACGTCCTTTCGTCTGGACTTGATGAGGCACACGTCTCTTCTGCTCAAACGCTTTCCTCCGCTTACCTCAGAAGCAAGGGGAATAATTCCCAGCACAGGGATGTTCACCCGACCCTGCAGGTCCTCAGGAGTGCGAGCCGTGTCGTCCAGGTGTTCAGCCAGAAGCACCGCAGTCACACCGAAAAGAAACGCAAGGGCGAAAAACATCATTAACGAGCGACCCACCCGGGGTTCCACGGGTGTACGGGGGAGAACGGCCGGGTCTATAACACGCGCATTGCCCAGTGTGGCAGCCTTGGCAATACGCGTTTCTTCATGCTTCTGCAACAAATACGTGTAGATTCCTTCGTTAACCTTTGCCATGCGCTCCAGCCGCGCAAGCCGCCTCTCCGCCTCCGGTAAAGCCCTCAGCTGGGCATCATATCGGGCAATGATACGCGATAAAGACTGTTTCTTTTTCCGGATACCGTCACGAACGCCGTTGAGGACATCAACAATTTTCTCCCTGGTCTCACGTATGCGCGCCTGAATATTCTGAACAGCAGGATGCGCCTCAGTGTATTCAGCAAGGAGCGCGCCCTTCTGAACCTCGAGGTCCGTGAGACGCTGCAGGAGCGAGTTCACAATGGGGTCATCCACGGAAATTGAAGAAACAGTCGAAAGCGTGTTGTTTTCACTGTGTGTGAGCGCCTCAAGGAGAGAGTTAACCTCGCGTTCTCTCATTTCAAGCTCTACCTTGCGCATCTCAAAATCCGAAAGTCTGTCGATGATGTTGCTCACCTCTCCGCTCAACTGCACGTATCCGGTTTTTTCCCTCCAGCGGTCCAGCTGGGACTCAACCATTTCAAGGCTCGCCCTCGTCCTCTCAATCTGCTTTTCGAGAAACTGGAGCGTCTGAGAGGCTGCCTGTGACCATTTCTCGCGGTTTTTCTGCCGGTACACATCGAGAAGCGTGTTAACCACGTTCATGGCCCTGACAGGATCGGTATCACGATAGGATATCCAGACAATATTGCTCATTGTGCCTGCTTTTTTTACCTCCAGGTTGCCGCTGATACGGGGCACAACGTTTTCTACGGGCACCACCCGGATGGAAGCCACGCCCGAAGCTGCCTCGGGCCACTCCAGCTGAAAGCGCATTCCATCTTTTTGAAACACAACACCATTATGGAGCTCCCACTGCTGATGATCAGGCCCTTTCAACCATGCAGTGTTTCCCTTCCACCGGAGAATGTACGAACCGCCCGGACGAGTCAGATCAAACGCGTATACTTTGAGGCGAGGATCATCGGGGATCACGTTAAGGTGAAGCCGACGTACGACCTCCGCGATGATGCTGCGTGACTTGATGATTTCTATTTCCGTATCCACACGCCTGGCCTGTCCCAGGCTGGAAAGGTACCCGAGAAAGTCCCGCTGGCCTACGGGTTCGCCAATTTCAAGTTTCGCAGAGGCCTGGTAGATCCGTTCGCGCGTAAGTGTGGATACAAGGCCGACAATAAAAATGACAACGAACACGGAGAAAAAATAATGGATGCGACGATTAAATATCTGGATAAGTTCCGAGAAGAGCACTTCTTTCTGGGGCCTTGCCTGGGCCATCTCACTTCACCCTTTCCCAGATATAAAGGGAGTTGACCACCGTCTGGAGTGGTCGAGAAATAAACATGTC
>JAJRZV010000079.1 GCA_024275095.1 bacterium
CAGGGGTGGCCAGTCTCAATTATTAAAAAAAGTCCGACCTGGGACTTGAACCGTGCAGTGGAATTTGCAAAAGCATGTGGTGAGATGAATATCCAGTGGTTGGAAGAACCTTTGGATATGAACGATTACCAGGCTCTTTCAAGACTCAAAAAAGTGTCTCCTGTGCCTATCTCCGGAGGCGAGCTTAATGCCGGATGGAACGAGATCAAGGTACTCATGGATTATGACTGCTATCACATCTACCAGCCAGACGCCACATTGTGTGGAGGTATCAGCGATTCACTGAAAATTATGGAAGAATGTCGCAAACGTTCCCTGGGATTTACACCGCATACGTGGACAAACGGCATTGGTTTTTTAATAAACCTTCACCTGTTCGCAGCCTGGTGGGGTGAAGGACTGCTTGAATATCCCTATGAACCTCCAGGCTGGATACCTGAAGCACGGGATGCAATTTTGCGCTCTCCCATCTACGTTCAAAACGGAGAGGTAAGCGTACCTCAAACACCCGGTATCGGAATCGAAATAAACAAGAAAACCCTCCGGAAGTATGGTCAACGCTTTTACACTGCCACACCGTTCAGAGTCTCCTTTCAGGTTATTCGTGAGCGCGGGTTGAAAAATGCGCTGGAACTCAAGCGGTTAAGAGAAGAGACAGAAAAATAAAATGCCAATAGCTCAAATCAAGTTGAGGTTAGAACATTCACTAACCATTCAGTAACATACAGTAACATACAAAAGAAGAGATAAAATTTTACTGGCCTACCGGGAAGCACCTTTGACATCCTGCATGCCGGAAAATTCCACATATTCAATGTAACTTGGAATCACCTCATCAGGGGACCCGTCCATTTTTATTTCACCCCCCTCCAGCCATATCACCCTGTGGCACAACCGCCGTATTTCTTCCATCGAATGTGAAACCAGCACCATTGTAACACCGCGGGAGTGAAACTCCTCAAGTTTTGCCTGACATTTTTTCTGAAAGCCCACATCCCCGACAGCGAGCACCTCGTCAATAAGAAGAACATCAGGTTCTACGTCTATTGCAAGAGCAAACGCCAAGCGTGTAAACATGCCTGTTGAATAATTCTTGACAGGCACGTCAATAAAATCTTTCAATTCGGAAAATTCAATTATTCCCTGAACCTTCTCGTCCATCTGGCTTCTTGTCAACCCCATGATTGAGCCGTTGAGGTAAATATTTTCACGACCCGTCAACTCAGGATCAAAACCTGCACCCAGTTCCATCAGTGGAACAATTCGCCCCTTCACCTTTACCCTCCCAGCGGTGGGTCTTAGAATGCCGGCTATTACTTTAAGAAGAGTCGTCTTACCGGCACCGTTTCTCCCGATAAGCCCGACATATTCACCCTTTTCTATTTCCAGCGATACATTCTTGAGCGCCCATAATTCTTCGTATCTCAACTGCCTTTTAAGCAGTTTGATGAAATACTCCTTGGCGCTGTAAATCCGCTCTTTAAAAAGAAAAAACCTGACGGACACGTTTTCGAGTTCTATCACTTTCATTTTCGGGCTTTAGATCGCTGCATGTAATACCTGCGGGCATGGAAATAGAGTGCAACGGATGCTGGAAAAATAAATAAGCTGATGAACTGGGAGGTAGAAAGGGGTCCCACAAAGCCTCGAATTTTATCACCACGCAAAAATTCTATAAGAAACCTGGTTACACAGTAGTATATGAGCAACAACAACCATATCTGCCATGGAAATTTTCTTCTCTGAAGCATGTAAGAAAGGAAGAGAAAAATAATCAGACCATTAAACGAGGAGATCAGTTGCGTAGGGTATATGGGAAGGCTGTGTGGTGCCGAAGGATCGATGAGGTGCTGCGCCACGTGTTGAAAAAACGGTTTAGAATTTCTCGGGAACTCGATACCGATGAAAAGGAGTGTGGGTTTGCCAAAGCAACAACCATTAAGAAAACATCCTATGCGTGTAAGAACAAGCCCCAATCCCACTGAGGGCGCCCCTACATCAAAGTAGGTGGCCGGGTCCAGCCGTTTCTTTCTTAAATAATAAAAGGCTGCCAGGGCTCCTCCAATTAACCCACCGTAAAGCACGAGCCCGCCCTTCCACACGGCAAATATATCAAGCGGATTACGTGCAAATTCGTGTAGGGTTGTGAGCACGTACAGCAAACGCGCACCGATGAGAACACCTATCATTACAGCAAGGGTGGTGTTGTAGTACTCATCCCGGGGAAATCCAAATTTTTCACCGCGCCTGGCAGCGATCCACGTACCCAGGATGAAGGAAAGAGCAAGCATAAATCCATAAGAAAATATGGGAATCTTCAGTCCTCCCAGATGAATGGTAAAAAGAATGGGTCTCATGGTTCCATGGCCTCTTTAAACCATCTGCGTGCGAATTTAATCATTGGAAGAACATGTGCTTCTTTATGGGGTTCACAGGTGATCGTGAGATTTTTAAATCCCGCAAGCTTTCGCAAATGTTGTACATAAGGGACCATTCCCCTGCCCGGGGGGAGATGCTGGTCTCTTTCACCGTTATTATCATGCATGTGCATGTGAATGGTATATCTCCCGAGCGCTGAAAGCCACGCATTCCATTCCACTCGATAAAACAGATTTGCGTGAGCTGGGTCAAAACATATCCAGAGTCTTCCGCGAAAAATCCTGCACAACTTTGAAAGTGCAACGGGGTCTCTATCGAATACATTTTCAACAACTACGGCTGTTTTTGAAGCATTGGTAATTTCTAGAACTTTTTCTATACTTTCTGCCATAACATCCAGCCATTTTTGAACTTTGAAGTCATACCTGTAATCATCGTAAAAGGAGTGAATGACGCACCTGATGGCTCCGAGATCCACTGCTACTTTTACAGCTTTTTCTATTTTGTATCTTGAAATCTTTAAAACGTCTTTATCCAGTGCCCCCAGGTTAAGGTCCAGGTATGGAGTGTGTACCGTGCATTCCAGTTCATCTTTATAGAGAATCTTCAAAAATTTCTTCACGTGTGATGACCTCAATTTTTCAATCGCTTCTGCAGAAACATACAGTTCAGGACCCACACCCAGTTGCTTGAGCCGACTGCTGTATTTCTCCAAACTAAAAAATGGTACGTTGACAAAAACCTTCAACGATGCTTCTCCTTTTGTAATCTCTCCATCTGTGAAATCTCCGCCATTCTCCTTTTGAGTATCTCAACAACCTTCTTCAAGTTATAATCAACGTATATCCTTACCTGGGAAATCTCAAGTTGTTTTAGATAATAAACAGCTCTCGTATATTCAACAATAGCTCCTTTATAGTCGTGTTTCAGGGCTTTCAAATCGCCATAATGCCAGAAAAAGACGGGTAAATACACGTACCATTGACTGTCTTTAATAGATGCTTTCGCGAAGTTCTGAGCTGCAGTGTCCATAATTTTCAAAGCACCATCAATATCTCGCATGGCGCGCAGAGTTTGTTCCATTCCGATATACGCCTTTACATACCAGGGGGCAAAAGCAGCCGATTTCCTGTAGTGCTCTACCGCTTCAGGCCACATCCGCATTCCTTCCTCTACCTGGGCGAGAAGAATGTTGAATGCATAATCATCAGGTCCTCTCTTTACTAACCTGCGCGCACATTCAAGAGCACGGTGGCCGTCGCGAAGACGAACGTAAACTTTACACAGGATCATCCGGGCCTGAGCGTTCCATGGATTCAGAAGTAAGGTTTTTTTCAATTCCTTTTCCGCTTTTCTGTACTGCTGGCCTTCAAGCAATCTCCCGCTACTAATACCCAGCACATCTGACAAAAAACACAAAAGAGTTAATATGCCCACAACCCCAAACAATACCCGCCATGCAATGTTTCGATTAATGCGATTTTGATGTTCATCCCGGTAAAGGCTCAGTCCCAGCACAAATAAAAGTAAAAACCTTGCTGGTGCAGCCATGTACCCCGGAGATAAAGAAGCAACAACAAATCCACCGAGTGCAGAAATTCCCGCAGCTCTTTGATGTCCCCTGGCTCGTATTCCTGCCATGACTGCACCAATAAATGCCACGGTAAACAACAACAACCCCACGGCTCCAGCCTCCACAGCTACATGAAACGCAATCGAACATGCTTCTCTCGGAAGATAAGAATCCGTCTGAAATGCAGGAACAGCCACTTTAAAAGAGCCGGGACCGGCTCCTATAACAGGATGTGCCTTTATCGCTGCAAGTGCTCCTTTCCATGCTTTTGTACACTCTTTGAAAGAAGAGGTGAAACCTTCCGCCCGGGCCGTTCTCATCCTCTCCACAGTGACGTGAAGTCTGGGCTCGGGCAGCATGAACGAGATTCCGATTCCGACTGCGAATACAGCCACCACTGCAAACTTTCTAAGAACAGGGGCCTCTGCAAATATACACACGGCTAATACACATGCACCGGAAACAATAACAGCCGCAAGAGAACCGGTGAGATGCAACACCATGCCGGCAATAACTATCAGGCCCATGTATATTGCCACCGTCCATTGAGGCTGTTCTGTAGAAAGCGCCCTTGCTGACAGGAACGGAGTGATGACAGCAAAAATTAATGCAATAGCTTCTGGTCGATCAAAATTGCCAGAAAAAGTACCCAGGTATTCTACAAACGGAGAACCGGGCTTCCCGGAAATGTACTGATAGAAAATCGTTATTGACATTCCCAGGAGCAGAAAAGCAAGGGCGGGAAATACACGCGAAGGTTTTATCCTTGTGGCTGCCAGAAAGAAGCTCACCCATATAATGTATTCAATAGTCCCTTTAAAGGGATCATTCATGCGCGATGCAGATGCTGTCAGTATCGTCCACACGATAAATAATATAAAAAAGTATGTGCTGGCGTGAATTTCGGGCTTACCAATGATAATCAAATATACGATGGAAATTGCCACGAGACATGCATAAGCGAACGTGGGCAATTGATTTCCTGTAACGGCCCAGCTTCCTGTCAATAAAATAACAGGGAAAATCCAGATATAAACAGCTTCAACGAGACGATTTTCTGGAATTTTTCGATTCCACATATTTACATTCTGGGTAATTCTCGCAGCCCCAGAAAGTATATCCACGGGCACTGCGGCGTTCGACAAGTGCCCCGCCGCATCTGGGACACTTTTGACCTTCCGAATATCCACGTGTATAAGTACATTTTGAATTCGAACAGGAGATATACCTCACCCCTTTACGACTCCTTCGAACGTGAAGTACAGCTCCACACTCTGGACATTTTTCACTCAGTGGTTTTTCGATGGTTGCAACGATTTCTCCTGTCCTTGTCACAACCTTGATATTCGTGCAATCAGGAAATCCCGTGCATGCATAATATTTGCCCTTTCTCGAACTGCGAAGCACCATTGGCTTGCCACACAGGTCACATTTGATTTCATTTTCTTCTATAATTCTGATCATTCCCTTTTTATCACGTACGAACTCTTTCTTGGCTCCACAATTCTCATCGGTACACTGAAGATATTCTCCAAACCTTCCCGACATGATATTCAGTGTGGCTCCACACTTTTCACACTTCAGCTCAGTGGGCACGCCACTGGCTTTCACGTTTTTCATTTTTGTTTTCGCTTTCTCAAGTTCCTCTTTCAGCATGTTGTAAAAATACATCACCACTTTTTTCCAGGGTTCTTCACCCTTCTCTACAAGGTCGAGGTTTTCTTCCATCCGGGCGGTGAACCCGACATCAAACACGTTTTTAAAATTTTCTGTAAGCATCCCACTCACAAGAATTCCCAGTTCCGTAGGAACAAGGGTGCGCCTGTCTCTCATCACGTATCCTCTTTGCTCCAGAGTTTTGATGATTTGAGCATACGTGGAAGGCCTGCCAATACCCTTTTCCTCCAATACCTTTACCAGGGTGGCATCGGTGTACCGGGGTGGTGGTTGTGTTTCTTTCTCTTCGACGGTAATTTCCTTGAGAGTTACAACCTCATCTTTTTGTAGCTCCGGTAGCGTCCCGTCTTCATCCCGGGCCAGGCCCTGAGGATATACAGTGCCAAAACCCGGATACGTAAGTGTCTTGGATACCACCCGGAAAATTGCTGAGGCCGCCTCTACGTGAACTGTAATTTGATGATATTCGGCGGGTTTCATTTGAGATGCAACCAATCGTCTGTATATGAGCTCGTAAAGTTTGTACTCGTCTGGAGAGAGACGTCCCCGTAGCAAAGAAGGCTCCAGTTTAAGGTCCGTAGGCCTGATGGCTTCATGGGCTTCCTGGGCGAACTTGGAAGACTTAAACACATTTGGTTTCTTGGGAAGATGCTCACGGCCATATTTATCAGCTATATAATCTCTCACCTGTTTAACAGCATCGGGAGAAATGCGTGTGGAATCAGTGCGCATGTACGTAATAAGTCCCTTGACCACTTTTTTTCCGTCTATCTCCAGTTCCACACCTTCGTAAAGGCGTTGTGCTATGCGCATGGTCTTTTCAGGTGTAAATCCGAACTGTACCGAAGCCTCCTGTTGGAGCTTGCTGGTTGTAAAAGGTGCAGGTGGTTTTACAGTAACCTTTTTCTTCTCAACATCCCGGACAACCCCTTTTTTTACTCCCTTAAGGGCTTTTTCAACTTTATCTTTTTCTTCTTTTTTAAGTCGCACGGCATCTTTACCTTCGAACTTTACAAGTCGAGCCGTGAAAGCAGACCGTTTCTTCAAAAACTTTCCGGTAATGACAAAATACTTTTCGGGTTTAAACCCTCGTATGGATAGCTCTCTCTCTACCAGCAACCTGAGGGCCACGGTCTGAACACGACCGGCACTCAATCCCCTTCGCACCTTTTCCCAGAGCAACGGCGAAACAAGATACCCCACAAGGCGGTCAAGGACGCGTCGTGCCTTCTGTGCGTCGTAAAGACATGAATTCAGCCTTCGTGGATTTTCTATCCCTGATTTCACACCTCTCTCTGTAATTTCGATAAACTCTGAACGAAGAATATCTTTGCCGAGTGGAGCAAGTTCCTCGGCTATATGCCACGCTATGGCCTCCCCTTCTCTGTCAGGGTCCGTGGCCAGATATATAATCTCAGCTTTTCTGGCCGTGTCTTTCAACTTTTTTATTACGTCTGCTTTGCCGCGGATAACGGTATAGTGAGGCTCAAAGGCTTCACTTTCATCCACTTCCTCGGGGAGCTTTACACTGAGTTTGGACTTGGGCAAATCCTTGATATGTCCCAGAGTTGCCTGGACACGAAAACCACGCCCCAGGAGTCTCTCAATGGTCCGGGCTTTGGCTGGTGATTCGACAACAACAAGTTTCACGATCTCCGTCCTCCAGGATAAACGTACGCTCCAGAAGTTACAATCAAACCCCTGAGTTCCATTTCTGTCAAGAGCACCAGCATCTCGTTTACACTTTTACCAAGCAGTTCAGCAAGTTCATCCACGTGCAACCCGCTATCATTCAGGCTTTCGATAACCCTCATTTCTTCCGGTGTTAAAGCTGTGGCATCATTACCTGCTTCAAAAGAATGCAATCCAGGGAAAAGGGCCTCAACAATTCTCTCAGGTGAAAGAGCCGGTGCAGCGCCCTCTTCGAGCAGTTTGTGGCAGCCTTCACTCCTGGAGGAAAAAACTGATCCTGTAACGGCAAACACCTCACGTCCGAGGTCAGCAGCATGCCTTGCGGTGATAAGGGCACCGCTACCAAGAGGGGCCTCAACAACTACAACACCTCGTGCTAACGCCGCTATCACACGGTTACGAAGTGGAAAATGATATGGTCGGGGTGTAGTTCCCGGAGGAAACTCGGATACCACACAGCCTTTCCCTTCCACAATCTTTCTGTATATTCTCTCGTTAGACCGTGGGTAAGGCATGTCCGCTCCACTGCCAAGAACAGCGATGGTAAAGCCCCCCTCGTCCATTGTAGTCTCATGTGCCGCGGCATCAATGCCCAGGGCCATTCCACTGACAAGGGTTATGCCCGTGGCTGCAAAAAACCTGGAAAAATGGCCAACCACGCGCAGACCGTAACGTGTGGGTTTGCGTGTACCAACCACGGCGATAGCAGGATTTTTCAGCACGTCCACCTCCCCTCTGGCAAACAACACAATGATCGGAGGTTTTACAAAAAGAAAATCATGCGGGCACAATCCATCTCCGGGATAAAGTATCCGAAGCTGTTTTCTTACGGCCTTTTCAAGTATCTCTTCAGCCCAGGCTCTACACCTTTTTAACATGGTTCTGCTTACGCCCGGTAAGGCGCTTATCCTGTGAAGACACTCGCCAGGACCCTCCTCCCACTTCACATATTCCCACAGTGATGGAGGGGATACTTCAACCAGTCTTTTCAGCGTAAGAGCGTGTATGCTTTCCACGTAATTCCTCATTTGATATGATGTTTTTAATCTGGATATTTTAAAATAGCATCTGGGATACACATAAAACATGGAAACGAAACGTTCTGCAACACTTTTTCACGCGCGCAGCCTTTTAATGGAGCTTCAAAAAAAACTCCATTTCATTCGATCCCAGGAGCATGATATTCAGGCCAAAGCAGTAAAAATTTATAACGACATGAAAGACGACGTGAAACTTTTGATAAAAAAATTCTTCGAAGAACGCACTGCGAAAACCGAGCCGGAGCTTCGAGACATTGTCAGGGATATACGTAGCCACTGGTCTGAACTGGAAAAAATGATTTACGGGCCGGTTGTGATTGTAACCCACAGCGTCTCGTTTCTCAAGGCTCAAATCCGCCTGTGGGAACAAATGCGGCGGATAGAAATCGCTGAAAACACAGAAGAAGCTCTCAGGATCGCCGCATTACAAAAACCTCCCGTGGGAACTCCCGTAAGCAACTTTATCGTGGATGCTCAATCCTTTACAAGTGAAGAGATAGAAACCTTTGCATAACAGGTGGCGCGCAAGTTCAGCGATGCCGTACACGTTCTCGTGGTGGGGAAATAAAGTGGTCGAGGCAAAGAGGATTCGCGAAAACTATCTCCGGGTAATGGAAAACGTGGAAAAGGCGGCAGCCCGTGCAGGACGTTCACTTTCGGAAGTTACGGTTATTGCCGTAACCAAAACTTTTGCCCTGGAAATTGTGAAAGCTGCAAAAGAAGCGGGTATTACTCATTTTGGCGAAAATTATGTCCAGGAGGCACTGGAAAAAATTAAGGTCGCAGAAAACGCCACGTGGCACTTTATAGGCCGTCTCCAACGCAACAAGGCCAAATATCTACCCGGCAACTTTCAGTGGGTTCACTCCATTGATAAAGCAGAAGTAGCCAGCACACTCGAAAGGCGTGCTGCGGGTGCTGAAAAAACTTTACATGTGCTCATTCAGGTAAACATCGCAGAAGAACCTACAAAGGGTGGGGTTGCACCTGAGAAAGTTCAGGACCTTCTTGACGAGCTCCTCCAGTTCCAATTTGTAAAACCCCGTGGACTCATGATTATTCCCCCACTTCCTGAAAAACCGGAAGACTCCAGAAAGTGGTTTGTTAAACTCCGTGAACTTCGAGACCAGCTTAAAGCTAAAGGCTATCCTTCCGAGGCGCTTCAGCATTTGTCCATGGGGATGACAGATGATTACACAGTGGCGGTAGAGGAAGGGAGCACAATGGTCCGTATCGGCAGGGCCATATTCGGTGAAAGGAGGTTAAACAGATGAAAATTGCAACAATTGGTATTATCGGGGCAGGCCGCATGGGAGGGGCCATAGCAAGAGGGCTTTCATCTTTTACAGAGTTCAGTGCTGTGGTTTACGATGTTTCATCTGAAGCACTGCAAAAACTCAGTGGGCAACCTCGTGTACAAATAGCAGAAAATCCCCAGGAGTGTGCCTCCTCAGATGTATCGATTATCGCTGTAAAGCCAGGGATGGTCGCCAAGGTGCTTTCAACTTTGCAATTCAATGAGAACAGCGTGGTGATCTCAGTGGCCGCGGGCATTCCTGTTCAAAAAATTCGTGAACAATCTCACCCTGCTTCTGTATGTCGAGTCATGCCTAACCTTGCAGTAGAAATTGCCAAAGGAGTAACAGGATGTTTTGGTGACACAAATGCTGTAGAAGCTGCGAGAGAAATTTTTTCCTCCCTGGGTTACTTCTTCACCGTATCTGATGAAAAAGCGCTCAATGCGCTTACAGGACTCAGTGGTAGTGGTCCTGCATTTGCAGCAACTTTTGTAGAGGCATTTGCTGATGCAGGTGTACTTATCGGATTTCCACGTGACATTGCCTTGAATATCGCCATGAAAGTTGTCAGCGGAACAATATCAACACTCGAGGAGAAAGAAATACACCCGGCTCTTTTCCGCGAAATGGTCTCCTCGCCCGGAGGCACAACCATCGAGGGGTTAAGTGTTCTCGAAGATTACCGCTTCCGCAAGGCGATAATGGAAGCAATCAGGGCTGCGGCCAGACGCGCAGAAGAACTCGCAGGAGGTTGAGACATGTTCATACTCGCCAATCTTATAAGTGCTGTAGCCACTGTAATTGATTTGCTCATTTCCGCATACATGTTTATCCTTATCGCAAGGGTTTTCATTTCCTGGGTAAATGCCGATCCCTATAATCCCATTGTAAGGTTCCTGTATCAGATAACCGAGCCTGTGCTGTGGCGCATCAGAAAATATGTTCCGTGTGTATGGGGTGGAATAGACTTCTCCCCGCTTATTGCCATGCTCGTACTTATCTTCCTGCGTCAGTTTGTGGTGGTCACGATGCATCAGATAGCAGCACGAATGTTATAACACCGTTCATGAAACTCCTCTCTCACATTGTCGAACCTTTCATGCTGGCTGTTTTTCTTAACATTCCTCTCACCGTCAACTTTCCACTGGCACGTATAAAAAACATTGTCATTACGTATCTTGACCTACGGGCCGAATGCGAACTGGAGTACATAATGTACAACGGTCCCTACAGGTGCGAAGATGAAAATCATTTAAAAAAACTGCTCGACGACATTGTCATTCGTAAAATCACGACCCTTGTCACCAATGAGCTCAACCTTCAACTTGTTAATTTCTCACGGGTTGCAGAAATGTTCCATCAACTTCAGATTCACTCATCTGAGGAAATCACCCGCTTTCAAAAAACATTCGACCTCTCGGACGAAGAAGTGAAGTACCTTTTATGGGAACGATTAAACACTGTACGGTATCTCAGGCTCCGTTTCGGTAAGGACTTTTCAACTTCATCTCCTCCATTTCAGGCCTGGCTTCAGGCAAAAAAACGGGAGTACCAGGTAAATATTTTGTGGGACTACGTAATAAAAAAGGTTCAGCAAATGCTCCGCACGTATCCGCAATCAACCACAGGAATCCCCC
>JAJRZV010000080.1 GCA_024275095.1 bacterium
ATCGATCTTTCGTGGTCCATGTCGTGGGGAGGAAAATTTGTGGCAGCGAAGAAGTTAGCCCTTGCACTTCAACATCTCATCGCAGCTAAGTTCCCTCATGATGTCCTTCACATCATTGGTTTTTACACGGTTGCAAGGCTTATCAAACCCCACGAACTTCCTTACGTGGACCTCAATGTAAGCGATCCCTTCACCAACATCCAGGATGCACTTCGTCTTGCAACAAAGATTCTTCAGCGGGAGAACCGGTCCGAGCGTCAGATTATTCTGGTAACAGACGGGCAACCCACCGCTTTTTATCAGGGTGACGTGCTTCAGGTAGAATGGCCTGTGTTTGGTGTCAGTCCTCTGGCTTTCAGAGCAACACTGGAGGAAGTGAAAAGGGTGACTGCACAGGGTATTACCATAAACACTTTTATGCTGGATTCTTCCCGGGCCCTGGTTTCGTTTGTGGAGGAAATCACGCGCATTAACGGCGGGAGAGCGTTTTTTACAACCCCCATGCGACTGGGAGAATACGTTGTAAAGGATTATGTTGAAAAAAGGGGAAGGTATATTCACTGAACACAGCAGAGCTGTTTGCTAATAATAACGGATACTAAATTCCCGGAATTCTCCCGTGGCCTCGCTCCAGTTTTCTGCGACAGCTTCCACGCGGGCAGCCGGTGGGCCCTGGTTGCACCAGTGAATAAACTCTCTGAGTTTTTCCTCTTCACCCTCTGCCACAGCCTCGACTCGCCCGTCCGGCATGTTTCTCACCCACCCTGTGAGCCCCAGGCGGCGTGCCACTTCCCGCGCGGTAGCCCTGTAGTACACACCCTGCACGCGACCGCTGATCAAAAGGTGTACGCGTTTGACAGCCATCTTTTACCTGCGGGGCTTGAGCACTTCGTTGATGTGTTTCAATGCAAAAAGGTGCCCTTGTTCTGAAAGTCCGGCTGCGCAATCTTCAGGCACGTACACGCTGTAGCCACGCATGAGCGCGTCAACAGAGGTGAAGAGCACGCAGATTTCTGTACACACGCCTGTGATCACCAGCTCTTTCACCTTCAAATTTTTCAACACTTCTTCCAGTCGCGTTTTGTAAAACCCGGAATATGATACCTTCCGGATGATTTTGTCTCCTCTTGCGGGTTTGAGTTCTTCCACCACCTCGGCCCCCTTTGTGCCCTTCACACAGTGGCGCGGCCATACCTTGAATTCAGGGTCGTTTTCACGATGGCTGTCACAGATGTAAACAACGGGGTAACCCTCCGTCCTCGCCTCGTCAAGTTCCCGTTTTATATTGGGAATGATTTCACGGGCCCCGGGACATTCCAGAGGGGCTCCCGGAAGCACAAAGTCGTTGAGCATGTCTATAATCAGCAGAGCCTTTTGGGGTCTGCTTTTTCTTGCCACCTTCACCACCTCCCGGTTAATTAATTTAATAATAACACACTGCGTTAAAAACCTGTACGAGGAGGAATGCACTGTGCGTGTTATTAATGCAGCAGTTCTGTTTGTGGTTGCGGGAATGGTTTTTGTGGAAGGAGTTAAAGCACGGGGGGACGGCATCTCTTTAAAGAAAGGAGCAAGAGGATACAGGCCCGTGGAAATGGGACTGAAGGGTATGGTGGATACAGCATCAGCTTCCCGGTTTTGGGAAGGTGGAGAAGAAGATGTTTCTTCGTTCTTGGAGCAACGATTTAATGGATATTACAGTGTTCGCAGGGGCCCGCTGAATAATGACGCAAATGTGAGAGGTATGGGAGGGGATGCGCTGCTGGTGGAGTCTTCTGGAGTCAGGTTGTACAACTCCTGCCCCAATCGCATGGACAGTCCTTTTTCAAAATTGTTTCTTTTACCGGGCGAAACAGGGGTGCTTGTTAAAGGGCCCTTTGACATGACGCGTTACGGAGGGGCCGCCGGCTCGGTGGTGTTTGGAAAAGTTTTTGTGACGAAGGGACTGGGGGCGGTCTCGCGTATCATGGTAAACACCCATACATCCTTTGCACCTTCTGCATATCTCGGCTGGACAGACGAAAGGAAGGGTGTGAGAGGTGGCTATGGTTTTGCCAGAGGTTATCCCTACCGGGATGGGTCCGGCCGAAGGATCACGGAGTACGCTGCGTACAAGTCCCCGATCCCGGCATTCAATAAAAGCCAGTATACACTTTCCGTTTTTTTGAAGCTGTCGAAGAATCATTTTGTGGAAGCGGGTTATATGGGCGATCAAGAAAAAGATGTTTTGTATCCTGCGCTGATGATGGATGCACGCAGGACCGTCTCGCAGGGATTATATGCTGCCTACAGGGGAACCATCGGGGCTTTTCAATTGAAGGTACTTTATTCATATCATGACAATCTTCATGAGATGGATGACAGGTTCAGGCTTTCTTCAGAAGATGCACCGCTGCCCTATTCCATGCGGGTGCGGGCGGGAACATGGACATCCCGTGGTGTGGTGGATGTTGCCTGGAAAAACGACCTTCAAGCCGGTTTGGAAGTTTTACACCGCACCTGGACGGCCTTTCGCTACACGGCCATGATGAACTACCGTCCAGCAGCCATGATCCCTCACGCGCAGCATTTCGTCACGGGATTTTACAGCACGTACGCCTCTCGCCTTGCCAGGGACGTTGCGATACAGGCAGGAGGGAGGGCTGATTATTCTGTTCAAGAGTCTGATGCAAGCGAAGCACGTGGCCGATTGCTTTTCAGTGCCATGGCGGCGCTTCAGTGGAAGCCGCTGCGAGCCGCTGTTTTTTATCTCAAAGTGGGCCGCAAGGCTGCAGATGCCGACTTGTCCCAGCGATACATATCCGCTGCGACGATGAAATACACCTGGAAAGGCAATCCGGAGCTGAAACCATATTCGCTGAACGAAGTGGATGTGGGCGCGGTTGTGGACCGGGATAAAGTGTCGGTAATGCTCTCGGTTTTTCTGGATTATGCCGACAATCTCATAATAGTGCGGGCCCTGCCGGATTCCGTTTTTTCTTATGCCAACCAGGATGCTCTCATAACCGGCTTTGAACTCAGAGTGGAGGGTGGCTTACCCTCCCTCAGGGGCGGTGTCTCTATGGGATATGCAAGGGGTCGCAAAGTCAATTTTGCAGAGGGAGAAGATCCCGATCTTTATTTGATGCCGCCTTTCACTTACCGCACTTTCTTGAGATTTCAACAGGGTGGTTGCAGTTTTATGCTGGAGTGGGAAGGCGCGTTGAAGCAGGACCTTGTAGACGAAGGTTTGGGAGAGGAGAAAACACCTGCGTGGAATATCGTAAACCTGCGGGGCGTGTACGCTCTCGGTCCGTTTAAGATAGAGGCAGGGCTGGAAAATGTGATGGACAGGTTTTTTGTCAAACATTTTTCATACATACGCAATCCTTTTTGCACCGGTGTGAAGGTTCCCGAGCCCGGGCGCACGGCGTATATCAACCTGGTTTTTGAGATGTAGTGAGATATTTCGGATTTAGATCACCACATCTGCTTTTCTGTTGCAGGATGCACATCTTCCGTCAGTGGTAATGCCCGTAATGCGCACGGAATATCCCACGCGGTGAACAAGGATGTTTTTGCATTGGGGACACAGGGTATCTTCTGTGCCGTCAATGAAGATGTTGCCCAGATACACGTAATGGAGAAACTCCCTCGCCGCCTCGTATCCCCGCAGCAGCCGTTCCGGCGGCGTGGGAGGATGGGTGTAAAGGCGCTGCGGGAAATACCGGCTGATGTGCAGCGGGATTTTGTCGGAGATGGAAGAGAGGAGGCGGGCGAGGGTTCTTGTTTCTTCTTCGGAATCCGTTTCATCGGTGACCATGAGATGTGTTGCTTCTACCAGCACCTCGTGATTCATCGCGATTTCAATTGTCCTGAGAACGGGCTTCAAACCGCCGTCACACACCCTTTTCAGGTATTCTTCGTGTGCTGATTTCACATCCACATTCATGGCGTCGACAAACGGAACCAATTCTTTGAAGGGTTTGGGATTGATGAATCCATTGGTCACCAGTGTGACATCGAATCCTTTTTCCTTGATGGATGGCGCCGTGTCCATGATGTACTCGAACCATATAAGCGGTTCGTTGTAGGTATATGAAATTCCAATGGTGCCGGAGTTTTCCACCAGTTGCACAAGTTTTTCAGGAGGCAGGTCCTCAAGAGGAACCGTCCCTTCTACAAGATGCCAGTTCTGACAAAACGGGCAGTTAAAGTTACAACCGATACCTCCTATTGAAAGTATTTGAGAGCCGGGTTTGAAATGATACAGGGGTTTTTTTTCGATGGGATCCGCAGCGACGGCCGCCACCTTGCCGTAAGTGAACGCATAGAGAACGCCGCCTCTGTTACCCCGTACCCGGCATTTACCGGTTTCCCCCTCAGAAAGTTCGCACCCGTGGGGGCAGAGGGTGCACCGTACTTTATGGTTTTCCAGAGAAACTTGAAAAGCGGCTTTTTTTAATGCTTTCATCAATTAAAGGGTACTCTTTCTTGTGAAAGAGGGCAACCCGGAGGTTTTGCTGGTCGATTTCAAAAGTCGTATGAAGAGTAAAGGTGTATTCCTCGTATATTTTCATGGTATCGAGCATACTCATATTATTTTATACCCTTCCCTGTGAAGTCAAAACCGCCGGATATTTCGGATCTGAGAGAGGCGTGAAACTATTTTCTATCGTAAAAGCGGTCCTTGACTTCTTTCAGGCGTTCGACAATTCCACCGTATTCCAGGTCGTGATATGGGAGCATTGCAGGCCCTGAAAAACCCTGACGGCGGATTTCAAAAGCTTTCCAGGAGATAATATTCCTCATCCACTCCCAGAAGGGGTGATCGAACACATCCGCTGGTTCTGTAAGTTTTCCTTCTTTTACACAGAATGCCGCGCCTGAGACAATGGGCGGACCGTCAAAGAAAGAGGTGGGAGTGTTGAGCTTGACGGGCATGAGGGGACCGTTGTGGCTTCCACGCATGAAGCCTGCCACATAGTGACCGATGGAGAATGCGGAGAGCATTTCTCCTGTTGCAGGGAATTCTTTTTGCACGCGCACGATCATGATGGGGTCGTCCTTGCCCACGTATTTGCCGGCAATATTGCGCAACCGCGTGGTGCTGGCGGCAACAGCCTGTTCGCCACTTTTGCGGGAAGTGATTTTTGCCACCACGTATCGGCCGTTATCGCGCAGAAGAGCCGCGAGGTTGTAAAGGTCTTCCGGCACGTGAAGCTCGATCACACGGTCGCATTCAACATGTTCTACATCCATTACCGTGAAGGTGAATCCTTTTGCCATGTGGGGGGAGAGTATCAATCCGGAATTGTACATGGGATCTGCAAACGCGAGATAAAGTGGAAGGTTGAAAGCTCCGGGTTCGGTTTTGTCTGCAGCAAACACGACGAAAGCTTCGTTGGGCCTTTCTTCAATTTCCATCTCTGCAATACCAGGCCCTAATCCCCGGACGTTTCCAGAAAAAGCGTCTTTAAGGAGGTCCTGTCCTGCACCGTAAAGTCCCTGTTGCTTTGCAACCTCCGCACCTGCCATAAAGGCGTTCCAGGAAAGCTCATGGACTTCTTCGTTGCCCACTCCATTTTCGTGAGTGAAGAGCAAAGCGATGTCATCCCCTGTGTAACCGATGTAAAAGTCGATGATCAATCCCTTTTTCAAACCTTCTTCCCGGACAAAGTTTTCCACTGTTTCAAGAATTTTCTTTGAGGGTTTGATATGTCCGCCGATGCTCCCAATGTCCGCCTTGATGGCGCTGAGGGTTACTTTCATTCCTTCACCTCCTCCTCATCTATCTGGAGTTTTGTGATTTGTTGGAGAACGTAGGCTCTGATTTTATCAGGTGAGGGGACACTGTCAACAATTTTGCCGTTTTTAATGAAAGGAATAACGATTTTTTTCATAACCCCTCCACAGGTACAGGATGAATCCGGGGAAGAGTTTGCCAGTATCACTTTGCCTGATAAACACTGTGGGCACCGGAGCACCTCTTTTCTCCCGGATTTTTTGCCTTTTTTCGCAAGGGGCCTACCCTCGATTTCCACAATATCCATAGAGAAATCCACCACCGGGGAATTTGAAAGGTATGTTCCCACTCCAAATGCATCTACCACATCCACCAGTTCTTTCACGGATTTTTCATCAAGTCCTCCGCTAAGGACAATTTTCACGCTGGAATATCCCCTCAACATCAGCTCCCAGCGCACCTCTTCGATAATGGCCCGGATGTTTCCCCGGCGGGAGGAAGGGGTGTCCAGTCGAATGCCAAACAGTCGCTCTCCAAATGCCTCTGCCACGCGTAATGCTTCGAATTTTTCGTCATTGAAAGTGTCAATGAGAGGAATACGGGGAGCGTCCTTTTCCACCACCTCGTCGAAAAGTCGAAATGCCTTAACCGTATCGCCCACCACTAAAATAAGGGCATGAGGGATGGTTCCTACAGGACTGGTTCCAAGAAGTTCTGCACTTTTTACAGCGGCAACACCATCGCACCCGCCAATGTAGCAGGCACGTTCAATCATGGGTGCGATGGCCGGGTGCATGCGTCGTGCGCCGAAGCTGAAGACCAGCTTTTCTCCTGCCGCAAGCCTTATGCGTGCTGCTGCAGTGGCAATGCCGGTGGCCTGGCAGAGAAACCCCAGGATAGAGGTTTCATAGACAGCAAAATCGTCGTAGTATCCTTCTACCTCAAGAACAGGTTCTCCAGGATAAAAGACAGAACCCTCCGGGAGCCCCCGGACTGTTACCGGTACGCCTTCTAATAAATGAACGATCTCCTCCACGCCCGCGAGCACACCCCAGGGATAGTTCCTGGGAAGGCTTTTTGCCGCGACCTCCATGACCACGCGGCGGCGTATGCCTTTTTGTTTGAGTACCTGAAGGGTTCGCTGAAAGTAAACGTCAGTAACTTTTCCCTGAAGGATTTCCTCGTCGCTGGCCGTGTGGAAGCGATTGCTCATAACTGGAGGCCTATTTTACGCCAGAGACCCGGAGACCATCAATAACGTTCCCTCAAGGAAAGAAGTCCGAAGGAGTGGGGAGGCAATTTGAGTATTATCGTGCATTCTCCACCTGCCCGGAAGCGCTTTTCTTCAAGCGTGCGGCTGTAAGGTCCTGTGGATGTATAGATTCTCACTTCGCCCTCGCGGGGCAGGCAATCATCAAATGCGAGAGAAAGCACAGCCTCACTTCGAATGTTACGATTGAGGAACATCACCTGAATGTTGCCATTGTTTTCTCTTACCGGGACAGCATCCACCATGGGCACATTGTGGAGAGGCGGAATGTCTCCCAGTGCATCAGCATCGAATGCAGGTCCTGTAATTTCGTGTTCGAACATGACGGTATTTCTGATTGTTGATGCAAGCAAAAAAGCATAATAGGGAGGCGTGACAAAAGCTACTGGTCCGTCGGTATAAATAAGCCCCAGGGTGTTGACCATCTGCGCATAATTCGCCATTGAAAGCATTCCCTGTGCTGAAAGACGGATCATTTCAATAAGCACCCCCGCAGTGAACAGGGCTTCTCTCATGGTAAATTCTCTGCCCAGCTCAACGTCGTTGGCACGCCATCCCACGTTCCACTCGTCAAAAGCGATGGTTGTACCGGAGTCCTCTCCCAGCACATAAACGATATCTTCGTAGGCATTTTTTACCATCTGAGAAACGTAAACCGGTGAACCGACAACGCTGTAGTAAGTGCTTTCCTTCGGAGCGATGAAAGCCGTATTGCCCCCCGGCAGATACACATGGATGGTTAGATAGTCTACATCTTCGCCAGCGATTTCCAGGAATGCTCTGTTCCATGCAGCGTCGTATCCTGCAGCTGTGAAGCGTATATCAGGTGAGACAGCTTTCATGGCGCGCGTGAATTCGAGGTACCTTTTTGCATAAGAGACAGCGTCTGTGTGTCCCAGGGCCCACCAGCCCCATATTTCATTGCCCACTCCCCAAATGGTTACATTGTATGGTTCCCTGTGTCCGTAAGAAGCACGTTTTGCCCCCCAGTACGTGTCTGTGGAGCCGTTAACATACTCGACCCATTCGGCTGCTTCTTCTGTGGTGCCGGTGGAGTAGTTGACCTGAATATAGGCTTCGCCGCCCACGTAGTTTAGAAACTGGAAGAACTCGTCTGTTCCGAAATGGTTTGTATCAGGAGGTGCAAATCGTGAGCCCATAAATGCCCAGTAGGGATTTTCTATGACCGGTCGAAGTTCGCGGGGGCCGATTCCGTTCTGCCAGTGATAGGCGTCGGCATACAGCCCTCCGGGAAATCTGATAACAGGGGGAGACAAGGCCTTTGCAAAATTCAGCACGTCCATTCTTAAACCTGCTCCCAGCCTTTCCACCGGAGTCTCTTCGTCCCATATTCCCCCGTAGAAGCAACGTCCCAGATTTTCAATAAAGTGCCCGAATATTTTGTCATCCACAGGACCTACAATGCTGTTTGTGTGTACATTGAGGCGGGCGGATATGGCCTGTGGTGCACTTTCCCCACACGAAGCGATTCCCACACTTATCACCACAGGCAGAACAACTCTTAGAAGAGATAACCCTTTTTTCTTCATTTTCGGGTAATTGTACACGGGTAAAAGCACAGATGACAGGATAAACGAAAAAGAGAGTATATAGAGTATATAAAGGGGCTAAAACCTCCCTCACCAATCCCATTTTGGCACCACGTGTATCTGAACAAATCTTTCCAGGAAGTGAGATGGTAAAAACATAATCGTTTTTGGTTAAAAGTAATAGAAACAACCAATCTATCGGAAGGTCTGAAGAAAGTGAATGTTGTAGAGTTGTGTTCACATTTTCGTGGCTTTTAGGTGTGTTCTTATGTGCTTATCCTGTCCCGAAACAATCACCTCTGTTTACCAGTGCCGGAAGTTGTGGTAAAACAGGCAGAGATTAAAGTTATGCCTGATTGCAGGAGGAGTGCAGATGTCAGCAATTGTGAAAGTAAGAGGCCGCGAGGTGCTGGATTCACGTGGGAATCCCACAGTGGAGGCAGAAGTTGAAACAGAGCTTGGTGCAGAGGGACGTGCGATGGTGCCGTCCGGAGCTTCAACAGGCAAGCACGAGGCTCTGGAGCTCAGAGACGGGGATGAGCGCCGCTATGGTGGGAAAGGAGTTCTTCGGGCTGTTGAGAACATTCAGAAGTTCATCGAACCGGAGATTGTGGGTTTGAACGTGTCTCACCAGAGGCTTGTTGACATGACCATGCTGGAGGCTGATGGTACCGAAAACAAATCCCGTGTCGGAGCAAATGCCATCCTTGCCGTATCCATGGCGTGTGCGCGGGCGGGAGCAGAAGAGGCCGGTCTTCCCCTTTACAGGTATATCGGGGGAACAGGTGCTGTACGCCTTCCCGTACCGATGATGAACGTGATTAACGGTGGGCAACATGCAGATAACAACCTGGATATACAGGAGTTTATGATTGTGCCTCACGGTTTTGAAACCTACAGTGAGGCGTTGAGGGCGGGAGCAGAGGTGTTTGCTGCTTTGAAAAAGGCTTTGAAGGAGAGGAAACTGTCAACCTCTGTCGGTGATGAGGGGGGCTTTGCGCCCGACCTGGAAAGCAACACCCAGGCTCTCGAACTTCTCATAGAGAGCATTGAGAAGGCAGGATATCAACCCGGGCATCACATTTCACTGGCTCTTGATGCAGCAGCCAGCAGCTTCTACGACGAGAAAGCGAAAAAATACGTGCTCGCTGGCGAAGGAAGGGAGCTCTCCTCCGAGGAAATGGTGGATTTTTACCGGGACCTTATCGGGAGATACCCTATTATTTCCCTTGAGGATGGTATGGCCGAAGAGGATTTCAAAGGATGGGCTTTACTCAACAGCACCCTCGGTGGCAGTGTGATGCTGGTGGGAGATGACGTTTTTGTGACCAATCCCTCACGTATCCGCAAAGGTATAGAAGAGGAACTTGCCAATGCTGTGCTCATCAAACTTAATCAGATTGGTACACTGTCGGAAACCCTTGACGCTGTTGAGATAACCCATCGGGCTGGCTGGCGCACGGTTATTTCACATCGCAGCGGAGAGACAGAGGATCCCTTTATTGCAGATCTCGCTGTGGCTACTGGAAGCACGTTTATTAAGACCGGCTCTCTTTCTCGCAGTGAACGGCTGGCCAAGTACAACCGTCTTTTGCGCATTGAAGAGGAGCTGGGACAGGCAGCTTTATTTTCCGGTAGGGATGTGTGAAAGATGTACGTGATTCTGGGAATAGGAAATTTCGGATATTACGTGGCCAAAACCCTTTACGAAGCCGGCGAAGAGGTCCTTGCTGTAGACCAGAGCAGAGAGCGCGTTCAGAATGCCGATAAGATATGCACCAAGGCGGTGGTTGCCGACGTGACTGACCGCGATACCCTGAAAAGCCTGGATGTTGATGAGGCCAGGGCTGTCATTATCGCTCTTGGTGATGATATGGCGGCCAGCATTCTTGCAACGCTTCACCTGAAAGACCTGGGTGCTCGCCGGATTATAGTAAAAGCCATTTCCGAAGAACACGCGCGCATTCTCGCCATGATCGGGGCTCATGAAGTGATTTTTCCCGAGCGGGATATGGCTCTTAAAGTGGCCAGGCAAATTATTTCTCCCAACATGCTGGATTCTCTCTACCTCAGCGAACAGTACAGCATGTGGGAAATTGCTCCACCCTCTGGCTGGATCGGTAAGACGCTCAGTCAGATTAAGGTTCGGAATGAATATAACATTCAGGTTGTGGCTATTAAAGATGCTCTGGAAGACGCCATGCACATACCCCCTCCCAGTGATTACGTAATCAAAGACAGCGACATACTTATTGTTATAGGGCGCAACAGAGACCTGGAAAAGCTGAAAAGACTCGAGGGCTGAGGCCCTAAAAAATGGATAAACAGTGGGTGAACATTTACTGGAAAAAGCTGTGGATTTTGTCAGGGAGTACTTCCCGAGGGGGACCCCCTCTCCCACCCGTACTGAGCTGACACGTATTGCTCAGGACTCAATAGGAAAAGCAGTACTTAAAGATGTATTGAAAGTTCTTCTGCGCGTGGGGTACCTCAAACGCAAAGGACGGCGGTACATTGCCAGCCCAAAATACATTATTACTGTTGCCCGGATTGTGAAAAATGGCGGAAGCCCGGTGGTGGTGTGTGAACAGGACAGGGAGCTTGTCCTTGAATATTCGGAAAACGTGTTTTTTCAAGCCGGAGACAGAATCGCCGTAATGGTGAGAGCCTCGAGTCGACGCAGACAGCGTGCAGTGTACCTGTGGCATGTGGAGCGGAGAAACGCAGAGGTTGTTGGTTCTGTTCGGCAACAACGCAAGGGTTTTGTTTTGAAAGTATCCGGGGGCAAGATTGTTTTTCCTGTTGCAAAAGGATTACCCGGATTCAAAGCGGGTTTTATCGTACGTGCTGTGCTTCACGACCGGCCTGGACGGACGTGGGCCGAGGTAAAAAAAGTAATTGGTAAAGAGGGAGACGCCGAGGCTGAGGTTCGAGCCGTTCTTGTAAAGAATGGCATGCCTGCTGAGCATACGCAGGAAGCGGAGGAGGAAGCTCTCAGAGTGGCCCGTCGTCCTGTTCGCATTCTTCGTGAGGATTTACGAGACATTCCTTTTATTACACTGGATGTGGACGATGCCAAAGACCATGATGATGCTGTTGCACTTGTGAAGACAGGTGGGGGCTACGTTCTCTATGTGGCTATCGCTGATGTAAGTTCCTGGATAAGACCGGGTTCCTTGCTGGATGAGGAAGCATTCAGAAGAGGATTTACCATTTATTATCCTGGAGGATTCTTCCCGCTGTTTCCGCGAAAACTTACAGATGAAGTATTTTCATTAATTCCCGGTAGGGATCGACGTGCCCTTGTGGTGGAGATGGGACTGACTCAGGACGGACGCCTTCGTTATTACAGCATCTGTCCGGCAACCATTCGTTCCCGGGTACGCCTTTTTTACGGAGAGGTCAGCCAGTTTCTCGCAGGCCTGGGATCTGTGCCCTCCCAGGTGGAAGAAATGATTTTTGAGATGTCCAGGCTTGCGCAGAAACTGCGCCAGAAAAGAAGGGAACGCGGAAGTCTGGATTTCGACCTTCCCGAACAGTTTTTTGTGTTTGAAGGGCGGAGACTTCACGGAATTCAAAAACGCATGGCAGAAGAGGCCAGCCATATTGTAGAAGAGTTTATGCTTCTTGCAAATGAGGTTGTGGCGCGCAGGATCGCAGAGGAAAATGTATCCAGCATTTATCGTGTTCATCCTCCACCTGATCCTGCGGACATCAGGGAACTGGAAACTGTGCTTGCACAGTATGGAATCCGGTGGAAAAGACCTCTGGATAGACACCAGCTCGCCGCTGTCGTGGATTTTGTAAAGGGGACACCTCAGGAGCAGGTGCTCATTATGAGCGTGCTGCGCGCGTTGAAACTGGCAGTTTATAGTGCTGTCCCGGCGGAACACTTTGGTCTCGCACTTCAATACTACACTCATTTCACCTCGCCTATCCGGCGTTATCCCGATGTGGTGGTTCACCGCGTGCTCAAGCGCGTCCTGGACGTGGATGATGTTTCACCTCTAGCAGAGGGCGTCGGAATGGAAGAGGCGGCGGAGAGGTGTTCTCTGCTCGAAAGGCGTGTGGAGGAAGTGGAAAGAGAGCTGAACCGTTTTTTCTCAGCCGTTTTTATGAAGGACCGCGTGGGGGAGAGGTTTAAAGGGATTGTCTCCGGAGTGATCGAGTCTGGTGTGTTTGTGGAGCTGGAGGATCCTTTTGTAGAAGGATTTGCACCACGAAGGTTTATCAGAGGAGGTCCTTTCAGGTATGACCGGAAGAGAGGTGTATTGAAGGATCGACACGGAAAAACTATTGCTCCGGGAATGCCTGTTGAGGTAGAAGTGATAAGGGTCAACCCGATCAAGCGATACATAGATTTTAAACTTGTAGAGTTCAGGTGAGGCCATGAATATCCGGGAGAGGCAGGAGGCTCTTGAAAGACAGAGACTCTCTTCGAAGGCCTGTCTCAGTAGCGAGAGCAGAGGACGCCCCCGGGTCGAGCCCGAGTGCCCTGTGCGCATGGCTTTTCAGCACGACCGCGACCGCATCATTCACTCCAAGGCCTTTAGGCGCCTGAAGTACAAGACACAGGTGCTTATCCTTCCGGAAGGTGACCACTATCGCACCCGAATGACCCATACCCTGGAAGTGATGCAGATCGCCCGGACCATCGCCCGTGCCTTAGGTCTCAATGAAGACCTCACAGAAGCTATTGCCCTGGGCCACGACCTCGGTCACACTCCCTTCGGGCACGTGGGAGAGGATGTGCTCAACAGAATTTTTCCTGAAGGCTTCAAACACTCGGAACAGTCCCTTCGGGTAGTGGATGTTCTGGAAAAGGATGGCGAGGGGCTTAATCTCACGCACGAGGTCAGGGATGGCATTCTTCATCATTCCAAAGGCACAGGTCCCATTGTTCCCCTGGAAGGCCGGGGGATACCCCAAACCATGGAAGGGATGGTCGTGCGTGTGTCCGATATCATTGCATATCTCAACCATGACCTGGATGATGCCCTCAGGGCCCGAATTATCACCATGGACGATGTTCCCCCCATTGCACGGGAGCGTATCGGCGAGAAATATTCAGCGCGGGTGAACAATATGGTTGTTGATGTAATAGAAGAAACCGCGAGGCGAGATGAATTTTGCGTGTATTTTTCAAAATCCATGTTAGAAGCGGTGGAGGTATTGCGGAAGTTTTTGCTGGAAAGGGTGTATCAGGCTCCAGAAGTGAAAAAGGAGGCATTCAGGTGTTACAATGTGTTGAAGAGCCTTTTTGATTATTACATGGAAAACGATGAGGCGTTTGAAAGAGACTGTCAGGGATTCAGGCAGGGCAGGGACGACAAGGTGACACGGGTGAAGGATTTTATTGCGGGAATGACCGACCGCTTTGCTCTGAGGAAATACGTTGAGGTGTTCGTGCCTCGACGGTGGGTAACGGTGGATTGAGCCGATGGTTGAGTGGGTTCTGAAAAAGATATTTGGCACTCAGAATGAGCGTCGCATTAAAAAGCTTCGCCCTATTGTTGAGGCCATCAACGCTCTTGAAGAAGATGTAAAAAAACTTTCCAACCAGGAACTGCAGGACAAAACAAAATATTTCCTGGACCAACTTGCCGGTGGCAAAAGCCTGAATGACCTGCTTGTGGAGGCATTTGCTGTGGTACGGGAGGTGAGCCGGCGGACACTTAACATGCGCCACTTCGATGTTCAGCTCATGGGCGGTGTCGTGCTCCATCGAGGCATGATAGCTGAGATGAAAACCGGTGAAGGTAAAACATTGGTGGCAACCCTCCCGATTTATCTCAACGCTTTGGAGAGGGACCCTCAAAAGCCCGAGCGCGGAAGAGGTGTTCACCTGGTCACGGTTAACGATTATCTGGCACGACGTGACGCCCTGTGGATGGGCCCCATATACCTCTTCTTAGGCCTGTCGGTCGGTGTGATCAATCACGAAGCCTCATATCGTGTTGTCTGGGAGGACGAGGGCACCTTTCGTACAGTTCTGGAGCCGTGTTCTCGCAAGGAAGCGTACGATGCAGATGTAACCTACGGTACGAACAACGAATTCGGCTTTGATTATCTGCGCGATAACATGAAGTATTCCCTCGATGAGATGGTCCAGCGGGAATTGAACTATGCCATTATCGACGAGGTGGATAGCATCCTCATTGACGAGGCACGCACCCCACTCATCATTTCCGGACCATCAGAGGAGTCAACAAACCTGTACTACGTTATAGATCGGGTTGTTCGAAAACTGAGAAAGGAAAAAGACTTTACAGTGGACGAAAAAGCTCATTCTGTGGTTCTCACCGAAGAGGGGATCAAGCACGCGGAGAAGCTGCTCGGTGTTGAAAACCTTTACGATCCCCGACATGTGGACTTAGTGCATCACCTTCAGCAGGCACTGCGGGCTCACCACCTTTACAAACGCGATGTTGATTACATTGTTAAAGACGGCAAGGTGATCATTGTGGATGAATTCACGGGACGCCTTATGCCCGGTCGCCGCTGGTCTGATGGACTTCACCAGGCTGTTGAAGCGAAAGAAGGCGTGAAAATTGAGAGCGAGAACCAGACCCTTGCCACCGTGACGTTTCAGAACTTTTTCCGCATGTACAACAAAATTGCCGGCATGACAGGAACGGCCGAAACCGAGGCCATGGAATTTAAAAAGATTTACAACCTGGAAGTGGTGGTTGTACCCACCAACAAACCCATGATTCGTAAAGATTTCGATGACGTTGTTTACAAGACAGAAGAGGAAAAATTTGAAGCCATCGTTGAAAAGATCAAGCAGCTTAACGCTTTGGGGATTCCGGTACTGGTTGGAACCATATCCATAGAGAAAAACGAGCTCCTGTCTCGACTCCTTAAAAACGAAGGCATTAAGCATCACGTGCTCAATGCGAAAAATCATGAGAGGGAAGCCATGATCATTGCCCAGGCGGGTCGCAAGGGTGCGGTTACTGTTGCCACTAACATGGCCGGCCGCGGTGTGGATATCATGATCGGTGGTAATCCAGAGTATCTTGCCCGGGAAAAAGTGCAGAAGGAAGGCAAACCAGAACTGTACCGTGAATATCTGGAGCAATATCAAAAAGAGTGCGAACAGGAAAAGGAGGAAATTCTTAAAATTAAAGCTCCGGAACTGGGTATAGATCGGGGCGGTGGTCTCTTTGTTATTGGTAGCGAACGTCACGAGTCAAGGCGTATTGATAACCAGCTCAGAGGTCGTTCTGGTCGTCAGGGTGACCCTGGCTATACTCAATTTTACCTGTCCCTTGAGGATGACCTGATGCGCATTTTCGGGGGTGAGCGCCTCAAGCGCATGATGGATCGGCTCGGTGTTCAACGAGGCGAGGAGATCAGGCACCGCTGGGTGACCAAAGCCATTGAAAATGCCCAGGCCCGGGTCGAGGCCCGTAACTTTGAAATCCGCAAGCACCTGCTCGAATACGACGATGTCATGAACCGCCAGCGCGAAACAATTTATTCGTGGCGCAAGGACATTCTTTCCAAAGATGACCTCAAAGAGGACTTTCTCGATATCGTTCGGGATGTGGTTGAGATGATCGCGGAGGACATGGCCAATCCAGACATTCCCCCGCAGGAATGGGAATGGGAGAGCATCGAAGATGCGGTGAGAAGTGCCTTTTTCTTTCCTTACACCAGGCCGGAAGTTGACCGTGCGTTTACCGTGGAAGACCTGGCTGAAGATATTTATAAAAAGGCATTGGAGGTTTACGAAACAAAGGAAAGCACCTTTGGTGCTGATGTTATGCGGCGCGTGGAAAAGTTCATCATGCTTCAAACCATTGACAGCAACTGGAAGGATCACCTGCTTGCCCTTGATCATTTGCGAGAAGGCATTGGCCTGAGAGGCTATGCGCAGAGGGACCCTCTTATAGAGTACAAACGCGAGGCCTTTCACATGTTTGAGGCCATGGTGGACCGGGTGAAAATGGATATCGTGAAAAAACTCTTCCTGGTGCAAATTACCTCGCAGGAAGAAGCAGAGAGAATCTCTCCCCTCCGACGCCAGCCAGCTCAGCTTCAGTATTCGGGAGGTGAAGCCTCTGCACAGCCTGCAAAGGGCACGGTCAAAAAGAAACATAAAATTGGCAGAAATGACCCGTGCCCATGTGGCAGCGGTAAAAAATATAAAAAATGTTGCGGGAGAGTGGCGTGAATGTGAACGGTTTCTATTTTGCAGGAATTCACAGTGGTATTAAGGACAATGCATCCAGGGATTTAGGCCTGATTTACGCGCCTGACGGAGCGGCGTGTGCTGCAGCTTTCACTGTTAATCGTTTCAAGGCATCGCACATTCTGCTCGATGTGCCCCGTCTCAGGCGCGGCCGGTGTCGAGCGGTTCTCGTCAACTCCGGTAATGCCAATGCATGTACAGGCAAAGAAGGACTGGAAGATGCCAGACGACTTACGGCAGTGCTGGCCAGGGAATTAGAAATCAGCGCGCAGGACGTGCTCATGGCTTCTACCGGGTTGATCGGCCAGCGCCTCCCTGTAAAAAAGATAGAAAAACGCATACCCGTGCTTATTCGAAGTCTCAGTCGTTTAAGGGTAGAGCATTTTGCCGAAGCCATTATGACAACAGACCACTTCATGAAGATTCGCGAGGTGGAAATTTCGTCACTGGGTGTGAAGATTTTGGGCCTGGCCAAAGGGGCGGGCATGATTCACCCGCACATGTCCACAGCAACCATGCTCGCTTTTCTTCTCACGGATGCAGAAGCCACGCACCTTGACCTGCGCAGTGTTATAGATGCTGTCGTGGATGAAACGTTCAACAGCATTTCCGTGGATGGTCAGATGTCCACCAATGATTCATTTTTTGTGCTGGCGAATGGTAAAAGCGGGGTGAAGGTATCCACAGGTAAAGAAATGGCACTTTTTCAGAGTGCTGTAAAGGATGTGTGTGCTTCACTGGCGGAACTTATCGTGCGGGATGGAGAGGGCGCCACGTGCGTTATAGAAGTTGAAGTCAGAGGTGCTCGGACGCGGGTGGATGCGCAGAATGTAGCCCGCACTATAGCTACATCTGCTCTTGTAAAGACGGCATTTCACGGAGGAGAAGAGAACTGGGGTCGCATTGTTCAGGCTCTGGGTACAACCCGTGCATCGTTCCGACCGGAGAAGGTTAAAATTTACGTGAACGGGCGGCTGTATTTCAGCGAAGGCAAGGGACGCAGTACCCTGAGACGAAAACGTCGTGAAAAACATCGTGTCGTTATTGACCTCGCAGCAGGCGCGGCCTCGGCGCGCTTCCTCACGTCAGACCTTTCAGAACAATATGTCCGGATTAATGCTGAGCATTTGACGTAACACGGGATGACGTAAAAAAACCCGGGTGTGGGGAGGCCCACACACACCCGGGTTGCTTCATAAAAGGCGCCCCGGCACAGACAGGATTACATGCTGCACTCCAGTTCTACTTCTTTTTCGTGTTCTGTGCTTCGGTCTTTGAGCATCACGCGACCGCTATTGCAGCTTTCTTCGCTGAAATTCAACTCGTAGGAAACTTCTGTCTCCTGGGATTGAGATGCTTCGGCCTGCTTTGTCTCACTTTCCATTTCTCCTTCATGCTTGATTTCCACTGTGCATGCTCCTGCTGTTGGATGCTCACATCCTTCTCTCTGCTGGACGTTTTCAAATTCAATTTCCATTTCAAGCCCTGCAGCTTCATTGACCACTGTGCACGAACCTGACACTGTGGCAGCCTTCTCCTGCGTTTCAGGCCCGGCCTCTACATCTACACTCAACTCACAGTCCACATTCAGTGTTATGTTCTCGTCTATTCTGTACACATCGAATGAAAACGTTTTTGTCATTGACATGGAGTGATCCTGGAGGTCTATAACCACGGAAAGGTTGGCTGTTCCTGTAATAACCACGTTGGCTCTTTCCACGTTTTCAAAACTCACACTTACCGTGTGAGTGATGGATGTGGTCGAGACCTGGGTCCAGACGATTACATCAACGTTACCCTGACCCTCGCCGCAGTTAAGAGAATAGTGCTCCGAACCGTCTTCCATCTGGGTTTTATTGACGTTGCCGCAGAGTTCATCCGTTCTGCCTTCGTCTGTGGGCGTGGACTCTCCTTCCGGAAAAGAAGAGTCTGGAATGGTGGTGGTTTCGGCCAGCGGTGCCAGGGACCCGCTGCTGCTGCTCAGAACAGTCTCGTCCAGAACCGTATCCACTGCATCTATGGAATCGAGAGCAGCAGCTACAGAGGTGGTTGCCGCCTCTTCTTCAGTGCTTACTCCCTCGCTTCCTCCACACCCTCCCATCACAAGCACGAGAACACTTGCCCCGGCCAGGAGCATTTTCAGCCTTTTTACTTTCTTCATCACTTCACCTCCCTCAGTTAATGGGTTTCGATTGGTAGAACGGAACAGCCTGACGAAAGGTTACACAATTGCCTCCTCCGCGGAAGGATTTTTACGGGATGTTGTGGTGAAACTTATCTTTTTTTGTGGGAATCTGAGTGGGGACGCCCATTTCTCCACCGGGTACGAATTGTTCCGGCATCTCCTGCATCAATTTTGTCCCTGTAGTTCCTGGCGAGTTGGTTCCTTCGCCTGTGAACGGATTATCCATGCGTATCATGATTTCCTGGAATGAAAATCCTTTTTTGATCCCCTGTAAGATCCGCTTTTCGTATCTGTAAAGCTCCTTTTCCCGAATTTTCCCGGAGGAGGTGATTTTTCTCAACATGCGTTCGAGGTCCTGTTGGGTGGCACCTGCCTCGCACATCAGCCCTGCCACATCAGCGAGCTGGGCCAGTTGATGGGGGTTGAGTTGATTGATGTGTTTTTGGACCTGGGAAAAGAAGCGCTCAAGAAGGGCTCTGTTGTTATCCGGCGTCCGGTATAGTGCGTCCACCAGTGCTTTTACTGTGTAGGTAGGCGGGGTGGATTTGAGGAGCGAAGCTGACAGGGTATACGCCCACTTTACGTCTTCAGCGTAGACTTGGAGCCGATTGAGCAAGAGAGGGGGAGGAACGTGCTTTGCGAGTCCTTCCAGAAGCTTTTGTGACCATATTTCCACTTCTTCCCGGGTGCGGAAGGAAGAGAGTGTTTTGACAAGCACATTCTGATTTTCAGGATTTAAGCGTTTTGCAACACGAGCGTGTATATACTGTGCGCGTTCCTTGCTTAACCCTGCTCTAACGAGGGCTTTTTCCAGCGAAAGGGCCTCGGGGCGCCCCTGGGATGGACAAAGAAACAGGACACAGGCAGCAACCAGAATTCCTGCGGCCAGTTTTTGTGAATTTAATACCTTCACTGCTCTAACCGCAGTATCAAATTGCGTCCACCGAAAGCATCGGGAACAGTTTTCTGGTCAGGGGGGACGAAAATTTCGCCGTCTACCAGGAAGACATAATGATAAAGTCCTCTTTGCAGCGGAAGACCAACTGTCCATAACCCGTCTTCACATTTCATGGTCCCTTTCTCGGGGTCCCACTGGTTGAAGTCGCCTATTACACGCACATCGTGAGCACACGTTTTTAAGTCCAGGATAAGAGTGACACCCTCTGCTTCCGGCTGCACGCGCAACATATTGGCAGCACAGGATGAGAATATGAGGCCCGCGGAAAGCATCAGAATGCCCCCTGCTTTTCGTAGGAAAGTTTGAGCACGGAGTTGACGTTTCCAAAACCGTCTTTGACGTAGTCTGTAGCAAGCGGGTCGGGTATCCATAAGGAGTTATTTACAACAAAGGCGTAATTGTATCTACCTTTTTTGAGTGGAACCACGGCGACCCATGTGCCGTCGCCGTCCAGGTCCTCCATGGGAGTGGCGGAAGGATTCCAGTCGTTGAAGTCTCCCACGATGGATACGGACCGCGCTCCAGGGCGATGGAGCACGAATTTTACGTAGACCACGTCAGGAGAAGTTTTGGGTTGATGGTGGAGAGAAAGAAAGATCGCCGCGGGGATGAGAATACACAAGACAGCAGTCAGTGCTGCCGCGTACACTTTCAGGAAAAGCGGCGCCCTTTCCACCACCACAGGCTGGGCCTGGATTTGTCGCATGATTTTTTCGGGAAGCCCTGGAGAAGGCCGGGCTCTGGATTGAAAGCGAGAATACGATTTTTTCAAGGCAATGTATTGTTTGAAGGCTTCTTGAAGTTCGGTATCGCCTTTCAGAAGTGCAAGCGCATCTTCTTCATTGATACGGTTGCTCAGGAAATCTTCCACCACCCGGTAAAAAAGGAGTCTCTTTTTTAACTTCATAATGCTTTCTCCCTGAAGCTGTTGAGAAAGTGTTTCAAATGCTCTGCCAGACGCTTGCGGCTTCTGTGCACACGGACTTTTAGCAGTGCCACGGGAACCCCCGTGATTTTTTTCATTTCCGTGTAGTTCATCTCCAGAATGTGCTTGAGTACAAAAGCCTCCTGCAGGGCCGGGGGCAACGTGCCAAGCGCCTCTTCGAAAACAGCAACGAGCTCGCTGTCAGCGAGAAGCTGGTGAGGGTCTGTGCCGGTTCTGGTATCAGGAATGGATGCATGTTCTTCTATAGAGTCAGTATGTTTGGAATTCCAGCTCCGGACGAAGTCAATGGTGCAGTTTCTGGCGATTTTATAAAGCCACTGCCTGAAATTTCCTTTTCTGTATGTGTGAATGTGTGCGAATGCTTTAAGAAAGGTTTCCTGCACCAGATCCTCCGCAGTGTGCTGATTTCTCACGAGTGCACGGACAAACGCGAATATTTCCCTGTGATACCGCATTACGAGTACCCCAAAAGCCTCTTTGTCGCCTTGCTTGACCTTTTCAACCACGAAATCGTCATCCTTTTCCTCAAGCTCTGTGGCCTCCGTGTTTTTCTCGTCAATGCTCAATGCCCCAACCTGTCACAAGAGAAGCGAAAATGTCACGGTGGCGCCGGCGAAAACTGAATAGTAAGCAGATCGGTTTTGTGGAACTCCCCGGCTGAAAGAGGCAAACGCTTTTACGGCAAAAGATGAAAGGTAGTACCACAGGTTGAATTCGCCGATACCCTTGTGCTCCCGGGAGTAGAGCCCGCCCTTCTGGAATCCGTATGAACCTTTCACATTGATTACAACACGGGAGTTTGTTTCGAGAGAGAGCTTTCCTGTAAAGAGATGAAGAGAGGATGAGGAGCTGTAAAAGCCGTAATTCTGGATCACCTCGGGAGAGAAACGGGTGTTGTTGAAGGTATAGGTTGCCCCCAGAGTCACATTTTCAGAAGCCGCGAGTGTCACCTGCAGAAATGCGAGGGTACTGGAGGATTCTATTGCTGTTGTGTCCGGCCAGTTGAAAGCCTGCCCCGCTCCTGTTTCCAGGTGGAAAACAAGAGAGGGAGCGAAAACAGTGGAGGCTGCGTATCCCCACAGGGTATAGGGAACGTCAGTGGGGAGAGGAGAAAAGACAGAGGCGTGCTGTCCAAAGGAGATAACGTTCAGATAAAGAGTCTCTCTCCACAGCCGAATTTTTGCTCCGGCTTCTCCACCACCCCTGATCCATACGGGGGAGAGGTTCAGGTATTTGCTCACCTGGCCTTTGCACGTCGTGTACATATCGAGCCGCACTCCTCTATAAAGCAGTGTGTAGGTAGCAAAAAATTCTCCAACGCTGACAGTTTCCGGAAGCCCGTTCAGGAATTCCACGGGGAGCGAGTATGGATTTTGGGCATGGAAGAGGTTTATGCCGAGGGTAAAACGGTGATGGAAGTCTCCGCCTGCCCTTCCGGGAACAAGAAAGCAGAGCCAGATCGCCATGCAGATGTGTCTTCGTACCCGCTCCATGTTTACATTGTACCCTTTCTCCACGCCATGCCGCATTAATCCGTGCTCCCGGAAACATCGCATCCGCCCTCGAGAGAGTGTCTACTTATTAAAACGCTGGAGGGGCGCAAAAAGTTACGCTTTCCCCCTCCCCCACCTTCGGGGGAGGGGGAAAGGCTTCAAAGAGATTGAGAGGTGTCAGTAATAAATGATTCTTACGTCGTCAATGTACCAGCCGCGGTAATTGTTCCACAGCTCGTCCACAGTATCGAACGAGAACATCACCTTGAAGGATCCGAGTCCATCCACGTCGTCAGTAATATCAACTTCAACTCTGACCCACCCCTGGTTGTTATTGCGGATGCGGTACGGGCCACCAACAATGTTGTCTGCTGAATCCAGAATGTACACTTCTTTAAGGTCGGCAGCATTGGTACGGCCTGGCTCTGTCTGTTCCCATGACCAGAACTCGAGTGCAACTTTGGTATAGTTGGCAGGAAGGGTAATAACAGGGGATGTAAGGCCACCGCTATTGGTGACGCCGTTATCGTAGTCACCCGTTGCGTCCTGTCCGTACCAGAAAGAGTGTGTGGAACTGTGGGTTTCCACGTAAGGACTCACGCCTTCGGTTACCGGGTGCCAGAATCCTGAAGTGGTCCACCCCGAGAAGTCGCCACTTTCAAAGTTGTCAGAAAAGAGTACATCGTATACTTCAAGGGATACGTCTATGTCAACGCTCCAGGGTTCTCCTTCTGCGTTACCACTTGCCGTAACGGTTGTCTGGTACGCTCCCGGGGAGAGCGCCCCGGGGTTGAGAGGGCTGAGGGTAATGTCCGGAGTGAGTGTGAGGTTGTCAGAGATGAGGTAAGAAAGCCATGTGGCATTCAGAGCCACACCGGTAACGTTCAAAATGCGTCGTTCGCATATTTCTGAGAGAGTGGATGTCTCTTCCGAAGGATAGGACGTGCTGTCTCCAATGACGTAGGAAAATGCAAGCGCGGAAGGAGTGGCCCTGAAAATGGGCAGCACGGGGTAAGCCAGGTGAAAGCCGTCGAGCATTTGTGTACTATCGGAGGGATTTTCAATGGTTACGAGGGTGTGAATTTGATACGTTGTACACGAAAGAGGGAAGTTCGTTGCCAGTGTGAAGACCTGAGATGAGCCCGTGAGAATC
>JAJRZV010000081.1 GCA_024275095.1 bacterium
AAGAACCTCCTCTTTTGGTGGCCAGCACTCTCCTGGTGCCGGGTTATGTGGATGAATACGAGGTGCAAATGATTGCCCGATTTATCGCATCGATCAACACTGACATTCCGTATTCTCTTCTCGCATTTCATCCGTGTTTTTTTCTCGATGATGTGGGATTTACGTCTCGTGAGGAAGCCATCGCCTGCCTGCGAGCGGCAAAAGAGGAAGGCCTGAAAAACGTGAGGATTGGAAACATCCATCTGCTCAATCCTCCGGGGTCTGGTCTCAACATTTGACATTCGGGATTCAACGCTGGGGTTTTATGGCTGGTGTGGTACGTGGATGAAGATTGTTTCGGTCACCCCGCCTTTGACAGGCCCCCTCGCAATTCCAGCCAATCTTTGAACACCTGTTGATACCTTTGCTTGATAAATTCAAAGCTTATAAAATCGGGACGACCCCTATAGTACCTTGACAACATCCTTAGCGTGATTGAGAATGATTATTCCATGCTGAAGGAGGATTTCAATGGCGGAGAAAGAGCTGGAGATCGTGGACCTTCACGTAAGTGTTGAGGGCCAGGAGATATTGAAAGGTTTGAACCTTGAGGTTGAAAAGGGTGCTGTGGAAGTCATCATGGGGCCCAATGGTTCTGGAAAAAGCACGCTCGCGCATACCATTATGGGGCATCCCAAGTATCAAATTACATCGGGAAAAATTCTCTTTCGCGGTGAAGACATTACCCATCTGAAACCCTACGAGCGGGCTCGCAAGGGACTTTTTCTCGCTTTTCAGTATCCCCACGAAGTGGAAGGTGTCCCCCTGGGCCGATTTCTCTGGAGGGCCGCATCCGTAATACGCGAAGCAGATACCGAGAGGGATATCCCTGATAATCCTGGCGCGTTTAACGAGGTCCTTCGCAAAGGACTTGAGGCCCTGCAACTGGATAAATCTTTTCGTAGTCGAGACCTTAATCTCGGCTTTTCCGGAGGTGAAAAAAAACGTGCAGAAATCGTGCAGATGCTTGCACTCAAACCCCGTCTGGCGGTACTGGATGAAATTGACTCTGGTCTTGATATCGATTCCATCAAGCTTGTCGCTTCCGCAATTGAGCGGTACCGCAACGGAGCTTCTTTCCTTATCATCACCCATTATCAGAGGATTCTGGATTACGTGAAACCCGACCGTATTCATGTAATGATAGATGGACAGGTTGTGCTTTCCGGAGGTCCTGAACTTGCCAGAGAACTTGAAGAGAAGGGTTACGAGTGGCTCCGGGAAAAGAGGGGGTGACCACCTTGGCCGATGAGAAGAAAGGTGTTCTTGACGATATAGATTATTCCAAATACGACTTCAAGCAACCCGACATCCATACTTTTACCACGGGTAAAGGATTGTCACGTGAAGTTGTGGAACAAATATCTCATATTAAAGAGGAGCCTGACTGGATGAGGGAATTTCGGCTCCGTGCATATGAAATTTTCCTGGAGAAGCCCATGCCCACCTGGGGAGCGGATCTTTCCTCAATTAATTTTGATGAATACACTTATTACATTCGCCCATCGGATAAAAAGGGCACGTCCTGGGAAGAAGTTCCTGATCACATTAAGGATACCTTTGAGAAGCTTGGAATACCCGAGGCGGAACGGAAGTTTCTCGCGGGTGTAGGAGCCCAGTATGAAAGCGAAATGGTGTATCACCATATTCAGGAAGATCTCGAAAAGAAGGGGGTCATTTTCCTGGATGCAGATACGGGCCTCAAGCAGCACGAAGAACTTTTCAAAAAATATTTTGGCTCGGTGGTGCCTCCAGGGGATAACAAGTTTGCCGCTCTTAACTCGGCCGTGTGGAGTGGGGGAACTTTCATCTATGTGCCACCCGGTGTGAAGGTGGATATACCCCTTCAGGCGTACTTTCGCATCAACGCCCAGGCAATGGGCCAGTTTGAGAGAACACTCATCATTGTGGATGAAGGAGCGTTTGTTCACTACATTGAAGGATGTACTGCTCCTATTTATTCCAAGGATTCACTGCACGCTGCCGTGGTAGAAGTGATCGCCTTACCACATGCCCATGTGCGCTATACCACCATTCAGAACTGGTCCAAGAATATTTACAACCTGGTTACCAAGCGTGCTGTTGCGTACGAAGGTGCGCTTGTTGAGTGGGTGGACGGAAATATTGGTTCAGGAACCACCATGAAATATCCCGCTATTATTTTATGAGGTGAAGGTGCACGTGCAGAAATACTTTCCATTGCATATGCAGGTAAAAACCAACACCAGGATACCGGTGCCAAGGTTATACATCTTGCTCCGCATACCTCATCTACAATTACCTCAAAGTCTGTATCTCGTTATGGAGGCCGTGCGTCTTACAGGGGACTCGTGAAGGTTGTCAGTGGTGCGCACGGTGTCAGGGTTTCTGTGAGATGTGATGCACTTATTCTTGACGAAGTTTCGCGATCAGATACGTATCCATATATGGAAATTGCTGAAGAAGATGTGGAAATCGCTCATGAAGCAACTGTAGGCCGCATTACCGAAGACCAGATTTTTTACCTCACTTCTCGAGGACTTACTGAAGAAGAGGCTCTCGCCATGATCGTGAGGGGCTTTATTGAGCCTTTTACCAAGGAACTTCCCATGGAATACGCTATTGAACTCAACCGTCTCATTCAGCTCGAAATGGAAGGCTGCATAGGCTGATGGGAGCGAAAAGGGAAGCATCATTCGGGTACTGGCTTGATCAACTGGCTGAAGAGGCCAGGGAAACCCTTAGCGGGACTCCTTTACCCACAGACAAGTACAACAGGCAGCATCTGGTGGACCTCAATGTATTCAAGGCTCCAGAACGCAGAAAAGATGCGACGACTCGAATTCCAGAGGTGGCAGGGGATTTTGAAGTTATAGATATTGACGGTGCTATTCTCAAGGTTTCTGCTGAGGGACGTGCTTCTCGTGAAGGTGTTTATGTGGGCGATGCTTCTGGAGATGTGCCTCATGAAGTTATTGAAGTTTTCGGATCGTTGCGAGACCACCTGCTTGGTGAGAATCGTTTTTCACGTCTTGTTGCCTCACTGTGGTCGGGTATTACTGTGGTTTATATTCCACCCTCGTGTCAGCTCAGTGATTCCATAGACATACTTCACGTCAGAAGTGCAGAAAATGCAACGCTTGGTCATCTTACTTTTATATTCGCTGGTCCGAATTCGCAGGCACGAATTTTTGAAGAATATATTTTTGAAAAGCGGAAGGATGGTGCTGGTCTCGGAGGAGTTTTTATTTACCTCTCGGAAAATGCCAGGATGGAGTACAACGCGCTCATTCCGTTCAATGAACTTGAGGGCTGCGTGCATCACCGACGGGCCTTTGCATCCGCAGGTGCTTCTCTCACCTGGAATCACGGGTGGTTTGGTTGCAGGTATCTTCGGGCTGAGGTGAAGACATTTTTACAGGGTCCGGGGGCTCAGGTGGATGAGAGGCATTTCTTTTTTGGCGAGGGCAAAAATTTCTATGACATGGATGCGTTGCTCATGCATGCAGCACCTGCTACTAGTGGCACCAGTACTGTACGCGGTGCACTTGCAGGTACGTCTCGCAGTGTTTTCCGCGGCCTTGTCCACATTGTCCCGGAGGCAAAAAATTCGGATTCTTTTCTGGAGGACCATGTGCTGTTGCTTTCCAAGGGCGTCCGTTCCGATTCTGTGCCTGCACTTGAAATTCTCAACAATGCTGTACGTGCTTCACATTCGGCATCATCCGGTCATATTGACCGCGAAAAAATGTTTTATCTTTGTTCACGAGGACTTGATGAAACGGAAGCAAGGAATATTCTTGTCCGCGGTTTTTTCGAACGTGCCCTGGGGCGTGCGTGGGATAATTTCAAGCGCAGGCTTATAAGCCAGACAGATGAAGTGCTGGAGAGGATTTAGTCTTCAGGAGAACCGGTGATGAGCGAGTACGATGATGTACAGATGGAATATATTCTTGAGCTTTACAGGAATCCCCGGAACAAAGGAACCATTGAAAACCCTGATATTACCCATCAAGAAGGCAATCCTTCCTGTGGCGATGAAATTCGCATTGATGTAAAGCTGGACGGCGATCGTATTGGAGAGATTAAGTTCTCCGGCAAGGGTTGTGCCATATCTCAGGCAGCAGCATCCATACTCACGGAGATGGTAAAGGGCAAAACCCTGGAAGAAGTTAAAAAACTGACCAAGGAAGACATGTTGAAAGCTATTGGTGTACCTCTAAGCCCCATCAGGCTCAAGTGCGGTCTTCTGGCTCTGAAGGTGTTGAAAGCGGGGCTTTACGGCATCAAAGGATGGCCTGGTGAAGAGGAGTAAAAAGGGGAACAGGTCATGAAGGTGGAGGAAATAAGAAAGGACTTTCCTATTTTTCAGCAACAGGTTAACGGTCATCCGCTGGTGTATCTGGACAACGCAGCCACGACCCAGCGTCCTCGCCAGGTGGTGGAGGCGGTGATGCGGTTCTATCAGGATGCCAATGCCAACGTTCACCGTTCCGTACATACCATGAGCTATCGGGCTACAGAACTCTATGAAGGAGCGCGTAAAAAAATTGCGTCTTTCATCAATGCTTCGTCCTGGCGGGAAATTGTTTGGGTGAGGGGAGCAACGGAGGGCCTTAATCTACTCGCATATTCTCTCGGGCTTTACCATCTTCGGGAAGGTGATGAAATCGTGTTAACCGTGATGGAGCACCACTCAAACATGGTTCCCTGGCAGCGCATCGCACAGTTAAAAAACTTACGTATTGTCTATGCCGGTGTTACACCTGAGGGCCGGCTGGACATAGAAGACCTCAAAGCCAAGATCTCTTCCCGTACCCGGCTCATTTCCGTAATCCATGCATCAAATGTTTTGGGAGTGGTCAACCCTGTCGGTGAAATTGCGCAACTTGCCCGGGATGCAGGTGCTATTTTTATTGTGGATGCAGCCCAGTCTGCTCCGCATATGCCTATAGATGTGGAAGCGATGGGTTGTGATTTTCTTGTGGCAAGTGGTCATAAGATGCTTGGACCTACGGGGATAGGATTTTTATACGGGCGCAGGGAGCGTCTTGAAGCGATGGAGCCGTTTCAAAGCGGTGGGGACATGATCGAACACGTAACCTTGGAAGGAGCCACCTGGAATGAATTGCCATGGAAATTCGAAGCAGGAACGCCCAATATCGCCGGCGCCATTGGTCTGGGCGCGGCGGTTGATTACATTAACAATGTCGGACTGACTGATATGCTTGAGCATGAAAAGGAGCTGCGTCGCTATGCTGTAGAGCGTATCAGAGAACTCGGCGGAGTGGATATCTATACTCCTGATGGAGATGATGTGCTGGGGATCGTGTCCTTCAACATCCACGGAATTCATCCCCACGATGTGGCAGGATATCTGGATCAGTGCGGTATCGAAGTCCGTTCGGGTCACCATTGCACGCAGCCGCTTATGGAATGCCTGCGTATAGAAAACGCCGTGCGCGCCAGTTTTTACCTGTACAACACAAAAGAAGAAGTGGATCGGCTGGTTGAGGCCCTGGCGCGTGTGAAAAAACTTTTCCGCGTGTGAAGCCAGCACACTTCCAGCCTGTGGAACGTCGCTCTCCGCCACTCAGGCCTGTGCGCTTCGGGTGTCTCACGGGTATTCCCTCTCTCAATCTCACCAGCGGCTGTTCGCACCGGTGCCTGTACTGTTACGCTCAGGGGTATCCGGGGGCACCGCCCAGGGGCCGGGTGCTTGTGTATACCAATCTTCCTTATTGGCTGGAGCGAATTCTCAGCAAAGGGGGGCCCTCATTTGTCGTTTTTGGAACAGCCAGTGATACATTTCAGAATAATCCCCTCGTGCTGGAGACTGCATGGAAATGCCTGGAAATACTCCTGAGAAAAAGTGTTGCAACAATATCTGTTCTCACCAAGGGTCATATTCCCTCAGAATTTATTGGCTTGTTTCGGCGATACCGTGGACGTGTGAAAGTGCATATAGGGCTTATCACCCTCAACGAAGCTGCACGTCGTATCTGGGAACCCGGGGCATCACCAGTGGAAGCTCGATTGAAGAACCTGGAGGTTCTGGCTGATTGCGGTGTGCTGGTTTCAGTACGTGTTGATCCCATTATCCCTTCCTGGACAGATAGTGAAGAGAATTTTCGTTCACTCTTCTGTGCTGTTCGTGAGAGAGGAGTTGAAGAAGTGACACTTTCTGCTTTGCATATTCGCCATGGTATTGAACCGGTAATAGCAGAAGCTCTGGGCAGGCGCGAGTGGTTCAATCTTCTCGCCTTTTACGAACAGCGCTGGTCCACTGTTGGTTGTGCCACGCGTGCCCGTCTTGTGCGGAAAGCCTTGCTGGAGCGTATTTACAGCCGGGCGCTACGTGCTGCACGTGATGCAGGAGTGTGTGCACGGATTTGCGCCTGCAAAAATCCTGGAATGGGCGAGGTATGTGCATCAGGTCGAGGGTTCTATACATTTCCTGTCCAGCAGAAGTTGTCGTTCAATAATTGATAAGTACAGGTCTCAACAGAGTGAGGGGGTTGACCCGTTTGCCTGCGTATCTTACGCCGAAATGCAGATGCGGCCCTGTTGCACGCCCGGTGCTGCCCACATACCCGATGATATCACCCTTTTGTACCTTTTCGCCCTCTCTCACTGCGAAACGAGAGAGGTGAAAATACATGGTATAGAGGCACCCTCCGTGGTCGATAACAATGGAAAGGCCCGAAAAGAAAAGGTCTCTTGTTAGTACCACTGTACCAGAAGCAAACGCATGTACAGGTGTCCCTGCCGGTGCCGGGATGTCAACTCCTGTATGAGGAGAACGCGGTTCGCCGTTGATGATGCGTTTGTCACCGAAGTTGTCCTTCACGTCAAATCCCGGAAGAGGATGGTAAAATGGCGGTTTCCACTGGAGGGGATACGTACACCTGTTCCACAGCTTGTTGAGCATTTCGTTTTCTTCCTTCACACGCTGGAGAACCTGTGGAGAAAGACGGACCATCTCTTCCGGAAGTGTGAGCCGTTGAACCGGAAATTCCCTGGGACACACGGGAATTTCGATACTGATTTGACGGTTGTCTTCAGAGAGGAGTAATTTCAACGGCTTATCGGGTTTATCAAGCAAACCTGAAGCAACAAGCACGGTGCCATCTTCAGGGAGCGGTATTTCCAGATTCTGAAATCTTACAGTGGTATTTTCCGGTCTGAACCCGCTTTCAACCACCGCGGGCAACACATTGAAAAATGCAGCATCTCCCGGTTGTAAGCAGAAACCCGCAACAGCCGCAAGGAGCAGGCTATGAATCATGGTGTTTCAGCCAGAAGTTCCTGTACACGCGTGTTTATTTCTCTGGCCTCCCAATTGATAGCCCCGGGAATGATTTCCCGGATTACTCCGCGTTTGTCAATAATGAAGGAAGTGGGGAGGCCGGAGATATAATACTGGACAAGCTGTTCTTCTCGTGCAAATCCCACAGGAAAGTCAACTTTTACTTCCTTCAGAAATTCTTTTACAGTATCTTCCGACCCATCCACAGCAATGGCTATGATCTCCAGGCCCTTTTCTGCATAGGTATGGTAGAGCTTGTTCATTGACGGCATTTCGAACCTGCACGGTGGACACCATGTACCAAAGAAATTGAGAAGTACAACCTTCCCCTTTAGGGAAGCCAGCGACAGGTATTGCCCCTGCAGTGTTGTTACATCCAGAGGAGGAGCAAGGTGTCCGATGCGAGATGCGGGCGCTCGAGGGGTTTCCTTCTCGGAATAGGAGAGGCGCGCTGTCGGTAATGACCCGGGGATGAAAACATACCGTATCACCAGGTACGCGAGGATAAATACAGCGGCTATTTTTGTTCCTGAGGATGCAAACTTGCGTAAGGGAGAAACGTCCTTTGCCGGTATGTTTTCCCCGTTTTCAGTCCTGTCTTTTTCGCTCAAGCAAGCCTCCGTGAAAGATTGCCTGTATTACAGCACTTTTAACAGGTGTCGAGCTCCAGTCTTGAGGACCGATAAATTTCTTCATGAGAATGCCTTGCTTGTTGATGACAAAGCTCTCCGGATAGCCTGTAATCCCGAACTTTTCGCCTACTTTTCCGGTGTCGTCCAGGAGCACAGGTACTTTTATAGAGAACTTTTTGACAATTTTTTCCACATCTTTACGTGGAGAGTCTCCAGCAATAAAGACCAGAGCGATGTTTCTTCCCGTGAGTTCTTTGGCAAAATCCAGGAGCGAAGGCAACTCGTCCAGACATGGAGGGCACCATGTTGCCAGAAAGTTAATCAGAACCCCGTTGTACTCTTTCAGAAGCTCCTGGAGTGAAATTTCCTGCCCCTTCAGGTCTTTCAGGGAGAACAGGGGTGCGCGGTCTCCCACCTCTGGCATGTAAAGAGAATATTTCAGATAGGAAGAGTAGAATGCCCACCCGATGGCAAGAACCAATCCCCCGATAATGACCAGAGCCTTTACTTTTTTACTCAACGTTATGTCTCCTTTTTCATTCTAATAAGCATTGTATCAATGTCTCTCAAGATAGTGTCAACGTCGCTCACCTGTGACGGCCTGTAAGTGCGTTGCGCAATGGTTACTGAGAGCCCTGTCACCTCGTAGTTTTCGCTTTTTACCACAAGTGAAGACACAGCACTTTTGATGCGGTCGGCAACACTGGAGGCTCCCTTTTCATTTGTCCCGGGCATCACCACGAGAAATTCGTCGCCCCCGTAACGACCCATTATGTCGGTCTGCCTGAGAGCCGAGCGGATGGCCTGCACACATTCCTTCAACACCGCGTCTCCCACGAGATGGCCGTAATCGTCGTTTACCTTTTTGAAATTGTCAAAGTCAATCATAAGCACGGAAACAGGGGTGTCCTTTTCTGCACCCTTTGAAATTTCTTCTCTGAGCCTTTCCATCACAACACGCCTGTTGAACACCCCCGTAAGGTCATCAACAGAAGAAAGCTCGCGCAGTTTTTCAAACAGGTGCGCGTTCTGAATAGCAATTCCTGTAAGAGTACCCAGACCCACGAGGGTTTCAATGTCTTCTTCTGTAAAAGCATCCACCTTGCTGCTGTGGAAGTTCATGACGCCCACAACAGTGTCACCGGCGATAATGGGCAAACTCAGAAGGGAACCGCGATCTTTAATGATACCCTTGTAAAAAAGGTATCGGGGTTCCTTGTGCGTGTCTGGAATATAGATTGGTTTTCCCGTCCGCACTGTTTCAAAAGACACCCCCTCTCTAGGATGAAATTCTATACCCTTGATGCGTTCGTTCATTCCGTAGCACGAGACCACTCTCAGGTTTCCCTCCTGTGTACACAGGAGGATTGCGAATTCACGGTATCCCAGGATTTCACTGACGGTGCGCGTGATGCTGTCGAGAAGCGCCGGTAGTTCGAGGTTGCCCACCATCTGTTTTACCACCTCAAGAAGCAGACGTGTGCGGGTCACCTGAGCCGAGAGCCGTGCATTTACTTTCTGCAATTCACGGGCAAGGGCAGCTTCGCGTTCCTTGATTTCAAGCTGGGCTTCTTTTTCCAATTTCTCCGCCATGATGTCGGTGGCGCCTGAAAGGATGGTGAGTATATGTTTTTTTACGGCATTGACGGCCTCCACCTGCCCCATGGGTGGGCGGTGAATAAAGGTTCGTTCGGCTGCCGCTTCTTCGACAAAAGTGTGCAGTTCTTCCAGTTCGTGGAAAAGGTTGGTGAGCTTCGCGTAAAATATGGCACCGGTAATGACGAATCCAACAGCAGCGAGTACTGAAAGTATGAACAGCAATTTGTTGTTGCCGCTCAAAAATCCCAGAGCAATGGAGAGAATTCCCATGTTCAGGGATATAATCAGTAACAGGCGAAAATCCTTGAGTAACTTCATGGCTTCCTTGGTTATAAAAATAATCTTCCAAGTGTACAGATTGTGCTGTCAAGCTGTTTTTGCGTCAAGTTTAGCAGCCACAGCATTTTTAATCCCTTTAAATGCGCATTCTTCCTCGTATCGAATTCGTCTTGCCGTTAAGCAGGGGCTTACAAGTGTTACGGTTACAGGAGAGAACATGCGCGTAAGAGATATGTTTTCATACAAAATTCTTCTTGATCACATAAACCGGCTTACCATTAAGCGCAGAGGCAGAAGTTTTGTGCTTAACGGACGCAACACGTCCTTATCACGGGGAATTATCATCCAGTCCCATGGCCCCGTAAAAGTAGGAAAGCACAGATACTCAGGACGACTGGAGGTTGTTGCGGAAGGTTCTGGTCTGACGGTGGTGAACGATATTGATCTGGAGGAGTACATTGTTGGTGTTGTCAGCAGGGAGATGAGCCCGTCCTGGCCCATGGAGGCACTCAAGGCCCAGGCGGTCGCGGCGCGAACCTACGCTGTTAGTAAAATGGTCAACTCTCGCGAGAAACTCTACGATCTCGTGGGCACGGTGATGGATCAGGTTTATCACGGAGTGGGTTTTGATAACGACCGTGTGCGTAAAGCCGTGTACTCTACACGAGGAGAGATCCTCGCATACCGGGGACGCATCGCCCGTGTTTTTTATCACTCCACATGCGGAGGTCGCACGGAGTCCGCAGCGGATGTGTGGGGTTTCAGTGAACCGTATCTCATCAGTGTACCCTGTCCGTATGATTCCGAATCCCCGGCTTATTTCTGGAAATTCCGTATCAATGCTGCTGAACTGAGAAAGGGTCTTATCCTTTCGGGTCAGGACACAGGACGTATTCGCAAAATTACGATTCTTTCGCGAACAAAAAGCCGACGTGTAAAACGCCTGCGTATCACGGGGACCAAGAGAAGTGTAGTCCTTTCCGGAGAGGACCTGAGGCGCATGCTCGGGTACAACAGACTCAAAAGCACGAGGTTTACCATTGAAGTGGACGGTCGAGACCTCATAATTCGGGGTAGCGGTGCGGGACACGGGGTGGGCATGTGCCAGTGGGGAGCGCGGGGAATGGCTGAAAAAGGTTTTAACTATGTACAAATCCTCAAGCATTATTTTCCAGGTACTCACATTACATCCTGCTCGCGGTGGTTGAATTGAAAAGAAGTTCGCTTTACCACATAGAAAGTTATCAGTACACCCTTCCTTCAGAACTTATAGCACAAAAGCCTCTTGAACATCGTGAAGAGTCACGCATGATGGTGGTGGATCGTAGAAAAGGCACACGAGAGCATCATCTGTTCAAGGAACTGCCCGCTTTTTTAAATGACGGGGATGTGGTGGTTGTCAATGATTCGCGCGTGTTTCACGCGCGTCTTTCCCTTCAGAAGCCTACCGGGGGACGGGTGGATTTGCTCGTTTTAAAAGTGATGGCTGGGCGGATACAGGCGTATCTTGAAAGGGGAAAAAATATTTATTCTGGCCTGGAGCTTTTCCATCAGACCGGTCTGGCCTTCAGGGTATTAAAAAAGGAAGAACGCTTCCTGGAACTCGAAGCATCCCGTGAGCTTACGCTGGAGGAGATAGACCGTCTGGGACGGCTGCCTCTTCCCCCTTACATAAAGCGTGAGCCAGCTCCACCGGACGAGGAACGGTATCAAACCGTATTTGCCCGGGAACCCGGGAGCATTGCTGCTCCTACTGCAGGACTGCATTTCAGCGAAACCATGTTGCAGAGTCTTCAAAATGTCGGAGTGGACATTGTTACGGTGACCCTCCATGTAAGCCTGGGCACATTTCAACCTGTCAAGGTTGCTGATATTCGCAGGCACAGGGTGTATCCAGAGTACTATCGAATTTCTTCTGAGGCTGCTGATCGTGTTAACACCGCCCTGGAACGAGGGAGGCGAGTCCTCTGTGTTGGTACCACCACGGTACGGGCACTTGAGACAAGCGTGCGCGATGGGCGTGTTGTTCCTGGTGAAGGAAAAACGGAACTTTACATTTACCCTGGATTTCACTTTCAGGTTACAGGGGCGTTGCTTACGAATTTTCATCTGCCATGTTCTTCTCTTCTTATGCTCGTTTGCGCGTTTGGTGGTTATGAGACGATAATGGATGCTTACAGAGAGGCTGTTGAAAGACGGTACAGGTTTTATTCATATGGCGACTGCATGCTCATACTTTAAGTTTGAGCTCATCCAGGGTGATCGTACAGGTCCCCGTTTGGGCAGGATTCTATTTCGCCACGGTGTTGTGGAAACACCTGCTTTTTTCCCCGTGGGCACCGTGGGTACGGTTAAAGGTGTTTCATGTTCAGAACTGGAAGCAGTGGGTGTGCGCGGAATGCTCAGTAACGCCTTTCACATATACCTGCGCGGCAATCTTGACCTCATACGCCGCCTTGGAGGGCTCCACAATTTTGTACGCTTTAAAGGCATGATTATCACTGACAGCGGAGGTTTTCACATTAAATCCCTGGCCCAGCACACACGGGTGACTCCTGAAGGAATGCAGTTTAGTTCTCCTTTTGACGGTTCGCGGCATTTTCTCTCGCCAGAGGAAGTTGTACACATCCAGGAAGCACTGGACTCGGATGTAAAACTCCCGCTTGATGTATGTCCATCATACCCGGAAGGCGAAAAAGAACAGGAACATGCCACCCGGCTTACTCTTCAGTGGTATGAAAGAGCTCAGCAGGCTGTGAAAAAGCCCGATCAGGGCTTCCTCGGGATCGTACAGGGTGGGTTTGATGAGGCTTTAAGGCGGTGGGCGGCGCGCGAGACTGTAAAATTCGGTTTTCACGGATACGCTATCGGGGGTCTCAGTGTTGGTGAGCCCAAGCATTTGACTTTTCAGCTCCTTCAGGCCGTTAATGAGGAATTACCCTCCGAGCAAATCCGTTATCTTATGGGGATGGGCAAACCTCAGGATATAGTCACAGCAGTTGAAATAGGTACGGATTTATTCGATTGTGTGATCCCCACGCGCAATGCACGCAACGGTACTCTTTACACCTGGAAGGAGGGTGTTATAAGAATTCGTAATAGTTCAATGAAGGATGACCCCTGTGTAATAGAGGAGGGGTGCAGGTGTCCTGCGTGCGCTGGAGGTTACTCGAGAGCATTTCTTGCGTATCTTTACCGGTGTGGGGAGATGCTTGCCTTGAAGTTGTTGACATTGCATAATTTATTTTTCTTTCAGACTTTGATGAACCGAATACGCGAAGCCGTGAAAAAGGGCACATTTGGAGAATTAAAAACACAGGTGTTGGACCTGTTTGGGGAGGATTAATATGAACAGTTTGACCATTTTGCTTGCACTTGTCTCGCAGGAAGCACAGCGCAAACCGGGCATGTTTGAAGCTCTTCTTCCCATCATTATTATCTTTCTCATTTTTTACTTCATTCTCATTCGACCGCAGCAAAAGCGTCTTAAAGCGCATCGCAATTTTTTGAGCAACCTTCAGAAGGGTGAAGAGGTTGTGACAACAGGCGGACTTATTGGGCGGGTTGTGGGTATTGCCGAACGCGTTGTGACTCTTGACCTGGGCGGCAATGTGAGGGTAAAGGTTGTCAAAGATCAAATTGCAGGCCCTTACCGGGAGCGCAGTGAAAAACAGACTTGAGATAGGTCCTGGAGCATTGGATTTTCTTGCTTCGACACCGGAGGCCAAGGTCCTTCTCGATCGTGCTGATCGTTATCTTGAAGCTATAGGATATACCGAGCACGGGGTCAGACACGCAAAAGTCGTGGCCAAGTTTGCCAGGCGGATTCTCGAAGCCCTGGGTAAGGATCCGCACACAGTAGAGCTCGCTGCTATTGCCGGTTATTTTCACGATGTTGGCAATGCCCTTGGTCGGCAGCACCACGATCTGGCCGGAGCGTTTCTCGTCAAAGACCTGCTCATGCAGTATGAAGTACCGCTGGAAGACCGCCTTATCATCATGGAAGCGATTGCCAATCACGAAAACGAACGCCTGGATGTGGCTGATGAGGTTACAGCAGCCGTGGTTATTGGTGATAAAAGTGATGTTCACCGCACGCGCGTACGGAATACCGAATTTATCACATTCGATATTCACGACAGGGTCAACTACGCTGTCACACGCAGCACCGTACGCGTTGACATACAGAAGAAAGAAATCATACTCGAGCTGGAAATCGACACTTCTATTTCCTCGGTGACTGAATACTTTGAAATTTTCCTTACGAGGATGTTATTCTCCCGTAAAGCAGCGCGTCGTCTTGGATGCGGCTTTGGAATATTGGCTAATGGAGTGAGGCTGGCTTAATGGAACAGCGGATAAAAGTCAAACTGACAGTTGTTGTTGTTTCATTCCTGGTGGCTGTGTGGCTTGTGATTCCGTCGCTTCAGCTTCCCATACCATCTATTCTCAAACCCATCTTTCCCAAGCGCACCCTTCGTTTGGGTCTTGACCTCAAAGGGGGGATCCACCTGGTGCTAGGTGTGGATGTGGAAGCAGCAGTTAAAAACCTCACTGACAGAATGATGAGCGCTGCAGAAGAGATTATTGAAGAGAAAAAAGCAGAGGGGAAGGTTTATCGAACCGGTACTGACGAGTTTGCTGTAGAGGTGACTTCCCCGGTGGCGGCAGATGTGGAAGCGGCTTTGTTGGATCGTTTTGCTCCTCAGCTTATAAAACGGCGCATGGAAATGGTGGAAGGCAAAGCCGTCATATATTTCGGTCTCCATCAGGGAGAAATCAATCGCATCCGCAAGAATACCATTGACCAGGCGATAGAAACCATACGCAATCGTATTGACCAGTTCGGTGTAACTGAACCTGTGGTCCAGAGGCAGGGTGAAGATCACATCCTCATACAGCTTCCAGGCATTGCCGATCCGGAACGTGCAAAGAACATTATTGGCAAAACAGCACTGCTGGAGTTCAAAATCGTTGATGACGAGTCTAAATTTTTTGAACAGTTCAAAGACAAACTCCCGGAAGGGGTGTACCTGAGCTATGAAAGTGTACAGAAACCTGACGGTTCGGTTGTAAAGGTTCCGTACCTCTGGTCGCGCTCGGAATCTGCACTGAAAAAAATCGTGAAAGGAAAGGTGCCTCCTGACCATGTCGTGCTTATTGGAGAAATGGATCGTTCGAGGCGTGGGGGCACACGGTCCTATCGCACCTACTATCTTCAGGCCAAAACCCTTTTAACAGGCGATTACATACAGGATGCACGGGTGAGGTTCACGAGTCAATTCAACGAGCCCTACGTGGCGATCAAGTTTACTTCCCAGGGTGGGCGCATATTCGAAGATATCACTGCACGCAACGTGGGGCGCAGGCTCGCCATTATTCTTGACAATCGCGTTTATTCCGCCCCGCGTATAAAAGAGCGCATTGCCGGAGGCAGTGCTATTATTGAAGGGTCTTTTACAACCGAAGAAGCTCATGATCTTGCCCTTGTTTTACGTTCGGGTGCACTGCCTGCTCCTGTAACAGTGGAGGAAGAGCGCACAGTGGGCCCATCACTGGGTCGGGATTCCATACGCCAGGGCCTTTTCTCAATTGTCATCGGTGGAGTCATTCTTTTTATATTCATTGTCGTGTATTACCGTGCATCCGGGTTGCTGGCTGACTTCGCTTTGTTTTTCAACCTCGTTCTCGTTGCAGCTGTCATGAGTTTGTTCGAGGCGACTCTTACTCTGCCGGGCATTGCGGGTCTTATACTTACAGTTGGTATGGCTGTGGATGCGAATGTGCTGATATTCGAGCGCATGAGGGAGGAACTCGACCTCGGCAAGACCCCCCGTGCGGTTGTAGAATCCGGTTTCAATCGCGCTTTTCTCACAATTGTTGACGCCAATATTACCACCGTGCTTGCAGCTGCCATCCTTTTCCAGTTCGGGACCGGACCCATAAAGGGATTTGCAGTAACACTCACCATCGGGATTCTCGCTTCAATGTACACGGCTGTATTTGCTGTCAGAGCGATATACGAGTATCTTGTTTACGTCGTTCGAATTGAGAGGATCAGCATATGATCAGGATCATACCCAGAGGTGTTAACGTTGACTTTGTGGGTAAGCGCTTCTATTTCATTGTCCTAAGTTTGATTCTCATTGCTGCTGGTATGGCGCACGTGGTTGTTCACGGAGGATTCCGTTACGGTATTGATTTTTCAGGTGGTATTCTCATTCAGGTGCGTTTCACAAATGGAGGACCGGACATTGGGACACTGCGCAGGGATGTGAGCGCCATGCACGTGGGTACGGTTACCGTTCAGGATTTTGAACATGCGAGCGAGTATCTAATACGCCTTCAGAAAACGAAAGAAGAACCTGCAGCCCTGGCCGATCGCGTTGTAAAGCAGCTGCGGCAGAAGTATGGTGAAGGCATGGAGGTGCGGCGCATAGAAACAGTGGGAGCGCGTGTTGGTGCGGACCTCAAGCGCAGGGGTATACTATCGGTGATATTCGCCATCATTGGGATGCTCATATATATTACCTGGCGGTTTCAATTCTCTTTCGGGCTTGGTGCCATAGTTGCCCTGGCGCACGATGTGCTCATCACTCTTGGAGCTATATCCATTGCCGGCAAGGAAATAGACCTGGTCATCATAGCCGCATTGCTCACCATCGTGGGATATTCTGTTAACGATACGATTGTGGTGTACGACCGAATCCGCGAAAATATTCGTAAAAGACGCAGGGCTCCCTTTCCACAGGTGGTTAATGTCAGCATTAACGAAACGCTGTCACGAACCATTTTGACTTCATTTACCACGCTGATTATGGTGTTTGCACTGTTTGTATTCGGAGGTGGAATTATTCACGATTTTGCGTACGTGCTCCTCGTTGGAATCATCACGGGCACGTATTCATCCATATTTGTTGCATCTCCCATTGTTATTTCACTGCAGCGTAAGAGGTAGGATGCAGTGACGTGGGGTGAAGTAATCCTCTCCATTGCCTACTTCACCCTCTCGGTTGTGTTTCTCGTATCCAACATTTTCGGCGTTCCAGGTAATGCCCTTATTTTTCTTGCCACGCTGGGGTACAAGCTTGTACTGGGGTCGGACCAGTTCGGGTGGCTGCCGCTTGGAATTGTCCTTGCGTTGTTCGTGGCAGGAGAAGTCCTGGAGAGTTACCTTGGACTGCGTGGGGCTAAACGGGCAGGAGTGTCGCGTAAGGGGCTTGTTGCCTCTTTTATCGGTGCCATTCTCGGTTCAATTTTGTTCGCTCCTTTTCTTTTCGGGGTGGGGGCTATTATAGGAGCGGCGCTCGGTGCTTTTACAGGCGCGTTCGTGTTTACGCTGGTGGAAGAGCGACGCCTGGGCAAAGCCGTGGAGGGCGGTGTTGAGTCTGCCAAAGGGAGGCTTTTGGGAACAGCAGTAAAGGGAGTTCTCGGTTTATCCATGATCCTCCTCTCCGCTTACGTGGTTATTACCTGATAATGTGGCCGCTCAAGGCACACGATTCTGATGCGGCATCTCGATTGGTGGAGAGCTTGAAAATTCCTCCGCTCCTCGCGCGGGTTCTCTCTGCAAGAGGAATTACCACGACGGAAGAGGCAATTCGCTTTTTGTCTCCCAGGCTTTCTCACATGAACGACCCTTTCACAATTCCGGGCATGGAAAAGGCTGCTCTGCGTCTGGCGAAAGCTGTTCAGAATGGCGAAACAATTGTCGTGCATGGTGATTATGATGCAGACGGCGTGTCTGCTGCAGTACTCCTTACGCTTTTCCTTCGTGCCCTTGGTGTGAAAGCAGAATTTTACATACCCCACCGCATTGACGAAGGACACGGTATCAGCTTGCTCGTCGGTGATTTTCTTAAACGGACGGGGAGCCACATCCTTGTTACCGTAGATTGCGGGATCAGGAACGTGGAAGAGGTCAAAGCACTTCAGGATAAGGGTTGTGAAGTAATCGTAACCGATCACCACCTTCCCGGTGACGAGCTCCCTCCCGCTACTGCAGTTGCGGATCCTTTGCTTGCAGGTTCTGCCTACAAGGGGCATCTATCAGGAGTGGGAGTGGCGTTTATGCTTGTTACGGCTCTCAGGCGCCTTCTTCGGGAAAAGGGTTGGTTCAGAGCAGAAGAAGAAATCAATCTCAAGTCGTTCCTGGACCTTGTTGCCATTGGCACGGTAGCCGACGTTGTCCCCCTTACAGGGGACAATCGCCTCTTTGTCAAATACGGGCTCAAGCTCATGCAGACTTCACCCCGCCCCGGCATTCAGGCTCTTGCGGAAGTCGCCGGCCTTAAATATCAGCAACTGAACACATGGGATATTGCGTTCAAACTTGCACCTCGAATAAACGCGGCGGGCCGGATGCTTCATGCAGGTCAGGCGGCAAAATTGCTGATGGAAGAAGATTACGAAAGAGCGATCGCAGGAGCTCGAGAACTCCACCGCCTCAACGCCGAGAGGCAGAAAGCCGAGACAGAAATCCTGCGCGAAGCAGAGGAAAGCGTGTTATCAGCTGTATACGAGGATCACCCGGTGATTGTGATTGCGTCTGAGGGATGGAATCCCGGGGTTCTCGGTATTGTGGCAGCACGCATTGTAGAAAAGTATGGAAAACCATGTATTGCCATTGGCATTCTCGATGAATGCGGTATTGGTTCGGCGCGGGCACCGGAAGGTGTAAACCTTGTGGAAATTCTTTCTGCTGTCTCGGGACTTCTCATATCGTACGGAGGTCATGCAGCGGCAGCGGGACTCCGCATCGCTCCCGAGCTCATAGATGATTTCCGCCAGCAGCTTCTCGAAGTGGCCGCAGGAATAAATGCTGTTGAGAAAGCTTCGCGTCCTGTTGATGCAGAAGCCGTGCCCTCAGAGCTTCGTACTGAGATTTTTCAAGCATTTCAATACATGGAGCCTTACGGGGAAGGCAATCCCAGGCCCCTTATTCTCACACGGGGTTTAAGGGTGCTACGCGCCATCAACCTCGAGGGTGGACATCTCAAAATTTTCTTTGCTGGTGCGGAAAAGGATATTCAGGGGCTCATTTTTGGGATGGCTGACCACTATTCGTGGCTTGCTCCCGGTGATATCGTAGATGTTGTATTTACCCCCGCTGTGGACCAGTGGGAGGATTACATCTCTCCGTATCTTAAAATTACAGAACTCAGCCCTTCCAAGTGACGTGCGTCACACTCTTTGACGCACTGCATAATTTTTTCTTGACAAAAATGACGCGCCGTGTTAATTTTTAACTGAAGATTAATATGAGGAGGTGGAAAATGGCAGCGAGAAAAAAGGTTACCAAGAATGAATGGGAGCTGGAGAGCCTGAAAAAGCGTGGCATGGCTTACGAGAAAGAACTTAAAAAGAGAGTTGAAAAAGCCCGCGAAAGTGTAAGGGCTCTCTTCGACCAGACCCTCTCGGCTGTGATGGAAGCCGCAGCGAGAATTCCGGTCATCAGCAAATAATTTTCAAGGAGGTGCAATAATGGCAGCACAGGCGAAAAAAGGAGGAGGCGCCAAAAAGACTGGTGCCAAAAAAGGAGGCGCTCGCAAGGCTCCTGCTAAGAAGCCCGTTGCACAGGCAAAGGCAGCGCAACCCTCTGCCTCAGTGCTCAAGGATACAATTCGAGATGCCTGGTATGCAGGTCTTGGTGCACTTTCCCTCTCAGAGGAAAAAGCCCGCGAAATACTCAACTCTCTTGTTGAGAAGGGGAAGCTGAGCGAGAGGGAAGCGACAAAATTCTTCAACGACTTCCGTAAAAGGGTGGAGAAGAATCGGAAAGACCTGGAGAAATGGGTGGAAGAGCGCATCAAACAGGTAGTTCCCAACTTGAAGATTCCCTCTGTGGAGGAGTGGAAAAAAGAAGTTCAGCAGCGTTTGAAAAAACTTGAGGACGTGGTTGAGAAAATCCGTACAGGAAAGGTCACGAGCAAGAAGTAATGAAACGTCCTGTTGTCAGCATTTTGTTTGGCGTATGCGTTTTATCGATATGGATGGGGGCCGGTTTTCTCCGGCCCTCGTTTTCGTTTTTAAACTTTTCTTCTCGAGAGTCCCAGCTCGAACCGTGGAAGACCCTCCAGGACCTTATCGAGTTGAAAAGTCCATTTTCTCGGTATGAATCTGTTCACCTGGCACAACTCATCTGGGAAGAAAGTGAGAAGTACGGAATAGACCCTTACTACATTCTTGCCATAATTGAGGTTGAAAGTAACTTTGATCCCGATGCAGTATCTCCCAAAGGAGCCATCGGGCTTATGCAGCTCATGCCGGAGACAGCAGTAGAAATTGCCAGAGACATGGGCTTTACGATGACGCAGCGCAAAATCACTTCATTGCTCACAAATCCCTATTTCAACGTAAAAATGGGCATTGCTTACTTTGCCAAACTCAGCAGGGAATTCCAGAACCAGAAACTCGCCACACTCGCCTACTTCTGGGGACCGAACAATGTCCGGCGCTTCATTCGAGCATCTCTTTTTCCTGCTGATACCTACTTTCAAAAAGTTTCGGCCCGCTACAGGACCTCCTTCCAGCGTTTTCTGCTCCTTGCAAGGTCCTACACCCGGTAATATCCCCTGGGTGTTAGAGACGCCCCAGGTTTAATTTAATTGAACAGCCAAATGACTGTCTTGGAGCCGGGAGTAGGAGCTCTCTGCGGGCACGGGATTTAATGTTTTGCATTAAAAGTGTAAACTCTTACCACGGGAATATAAAAAAACACCTTGTTGAAAACCGGAGGTTGTGCATTACTTGAAGATTGAAGATGAAAGTTGTGGTTTAAAATGGCACCGGTAAACATCATGAAAAACCGGATTCGTGTTTTTCTCGTGATATTTCTTGTGGTTGTTGCGGTTGCTCTGGCAGTGTATCTTTTATGTTACCCTGCTCTCCGCGATCTCCCCCAGATCAAAGAATCTGGCAGGCTCGTTATGCTCACGCGCAATAATACCACCACTTTTTTCATCTATCGTGGGTTCAGATACGGATTTGAATATGAACTTTTAAAACACTTTGCCGATGAAAATAAGCTTAAACTGAAGGTAAAAATTATCAATGCCTGGGACCAGATGATTCCTGCACTGAGGGATAAAACAGGGGATATTATTGCATCCAACTTTACCATTACACCGCAGAGAGCCAGGCGCGTTTCTTTTACAGAACCCTATCTGGTGACCCGGGAAGTGGTCGTGGCTTCTGATAAGGTGACGGATGTGGCATCTCCCGAAGACCTTGATGGAAAGACTGTTCACGTGCGGCGATCCAGTTCTTACTATCAGACATTGAAGCATTTGGAAAAATCACTGGGCATTCGTATCAATGTGAAATTTGTTGATGAGGATGTGGAGACGGAAGAAATTCTCTATATGGTCTCAAAGGGGAAATTTACACTTACTGTAGCGGATTCTTACATTGCGGAACTCCAGAAAACCTTTTATCCCAACCTGAAAATCCTTTTTCCCGTATCGCATGATCGAAAAATTGCCTGGGCAGTGAGGAAGTCATCACCTGAACTGCTGAAGGCACTCAACAGTTACATAAAGAAAATCAAAAAAGACGGTTACCTGAACATTATCCGCAACAAATACTTTCGTCGCAAAAAGTGGTTCGCTCGCATTGCTTCTCATCCGGGTTTTACACTCAAAAGCGGCAGGATTTCGGAATTTGATGAGCTTATTAAAAGGGCGGCTGCCGAAGTTGCCCTTGATTGGCGCTTTATTGCAGCAGTTATATCGGTGGAATCAGGCTTCTCTCCGTCCCGGAAAAGCTGGGCTGGTGCCGTGGGACTAATGCAGCTTGTTCCAAGAACTGCTGAAAAATATGTACGGGGAGATGTTTCATTACCTGAAAACAACATTCTGGCCGGCAGTCGCTACCTGAAAGAACTTTACAAAATTTTTGCTGAAGTGCCTGACAAAGACACACGGCTGAAGTTTGTTCTTGCGGCTTACAACGCAGGTATGGGACATGTGTGGGATGCCATGACCCTGGCGGAAGAACTGGGCCTGGACAAGCATTCGTGGGAAGGCCTGAAGAAGGCACTGGAGCTTCTCTCCAAGAAACAGTATCATTCCAGAGCCAAATATGGATATGTAAGGGGCTGGGAAACTGTGAATTACGTGGAGAAGGTGTGGGAAAAATACCAACTGTTCCGTACTCTCGTGTCAGAATAAACACACGTGCTCAGGAACACGACCGTTTTTGTTCGGTTTCAGGCCTGTTTTTTTCGCGTTTAATCCTGTCTATCAGCGGTTCCTCTCCCAGGGCTTCCGCCGCGGTAAGCAGGCGTCCCTTTCCTGCTTCGAAAACATCGTGAAACTTATGGCGGTATTTCCCCTCGCGCAGCAGGTGATGGTCGTAAACAATGAGGTGCGTGGAAGTTGATTGCAGAATCTTCATGATGTTCTTTCGTGCACGTTCAATGTCCTGTTTGCTTACTCTGTAGCCTGCCAGATATGTCGGCGGACCGTCTATGACGGCAATGTGAGGGTTCTCTGCAATAACCCACTGGGCATATTCCTCGACCACCGGGCCCTGGATATCAGAAGAATAGAGAAACTTGTGCTTTTTGTATTCCAGCACCATTCCCACAACCCATCCAACAGGCTCGTATTCCCGGCCGTGAAAAAGAGGTGCCGTGAACCGCACGGAGGTTTTTCCACGGCGGAATGACTGTCCGTCGGCAAAGCGGATGTGTTCGCATTCCTCTGCCCATTTTCCACTTTTCCACAGGTGGATGAGCTCTTTCACCCAGGTTCGTTTTTTACGACTCTTTCGGTCCTTTCCTCCTTTGGGAACGAGTGGTGAGGCAAGTTTCTCCACCAGCTCTTTTTTTGGTGAGCTTTCGGCAAGAGCTCTCAGCTCTTCCAGAAACAGCCTTGCTCTTTTCCATTGTGAGCGGTTAATGAACAGGTTGGGATTTTTGGCCCAGATGACCTTGTCCTGATAAATGTACGGTAGCCCCTCTGGCATTCGCGACGGCAGAGCGTGGTGGTCGTAGTGGTAGTGCGAAATAAAAACAACATCGGCTTTCTCGGCAGCCTTACTGATGCGATTCAGTGCTTCAAGCCTCAGTCGCTCTTTTTCTTCCGGTGGAAGTGGATAGCCCGGTTGCATTACGGCGGCACCAGGGTCGATGAGCATGCGCAAATCCGGTGTCTCGACGAGCACAGAGCTTGACTTGGCACCAAGAGAGTCAAACCAGAGGAGATCCACGCGGATGCTTCCGGCTTCCAGCAGTTGTCTCTGTGCGCTCTTCATCGCTCGCCGGTGGGTGCTTCAAGAAATTTTACTTCTTGTGCATTGCATCCGTTACAGGATTTTGTTGTTTCGGGGAAGATGCGTGTATGAATTGCTTTGAAACACAATATAATCAAGCCAATAAATTCTACCAAAGCATAAGTTCTTTAGCGGTTGTGTCTCAGTAGTTGTGTCCAATTTCTGATCTCATGAAAAGATTTATTCAGATAAACTTCTGCCGGTGTTCTCAGTCCCTAATGCCCGGTGGGGCCTGTGCCA
>JAJRZV010000082.1 GCA_024275095.1 bacterium
ATTTGAAACTGTTTTTATTTTATCCCTGACCTTTGAGCTGATTGAATTCCTGGTGGATTTTTCTGTTTTAGCCCTGACGGGCCCCGAACCTGCTCGTGAGGTCTCACTTATCAAATGTTCCGCTTTGGGTGGGGCAATACAGTTTGACGTGTTTTTTGTTTCTGAGAGACGGTCAATAAATTCTATAAAAGGCATTGTTCTTGTTAGGGACTGTTAAAAAGTTTGAAACTTGAAAAGGCCCAATAGCAATGTCATGAGCCTTTCTTAATCTTTTTAATCTCTTGCAGCGCTGCGGGATTTTCCAGTGATGAAAGGTCACCTGCGTCCTCGCCCAGGAAGACCTTTCGGATAACACGACGGAGTATCTTGGCATTGCGCGTACGAGGAAGGTCCTTTACCCAGTAGATTTCCGAAGGAACCATTGTTTTTCCCAGGATTTCCGCAGCTGTGTTCTTCAGTTCGTTTTTAAGCGAATCGTCTGGATCGTACCCTGGCTTCAGGATGACAAAACAAACGATGCGTTCTCCCTTTACCTCGTCCGGAACCCCGATGGCAGCGGATTCCTGAACTGCGGGATGGTTCACCAGTGCTGACTCCACTTCTGCAGGTCCTATGCGTTTGCCTGCTACTTTGATTGTATCGTCAGATCTTCCGTGAAGGAACCAGTAGCCGTCTTCATCAACGGAAGCCCAGTCTCCATGTACCCACACATTTTCCCAGCGAGACCAGTAGGTTTCGATATACCGCTCCGGAGCTTTGTACAGGCCACGGGTCATGCCCGGCCACGGTTGCTTGCACACGAGTTCTCCGACTTCCCCACGTACCGGCTTGCCTTCTTCGTTAAAAACGTCGATATCCATTCCAAGAGCAGGCATGCCGAGAGAACAAATCTTCATGGGAATGATAGGAAGAGGAGCTAAAAAACATGCTCCGACTTCAGTACCCCCGGAAATATTGATAATAGGGCACCGTCCTCCTCCAATGTTGTAAAAGAACCATTTGTAAGGTTCGGGATTCCAGGGTTCACCAGTGGAGCCCAGGAGGCGCAAGCTTGAGAGGTCGTATTTTTTTACGTGATCAGTACCGTATTTCATCATGGCTCTGACACCTGTAGGGGAAAAGCCCAGTATTGTAATTTTATGGCGTTCGATAACCTCCCACAGGCGGCCGGGATGAGGATAGTCCGGCACCCCTTCGTACGTGAAAATGGTTCCTCCTACGGTCATGGCTCCCACAACCTCCCACGGTCCCATAATCCATCCCATATCCGTAAACCAGAAGAGAATGTCGTTATCCTTGAGATCGAAGTTATGGTAGACCTCCTGCGCAATTTTTACATTAAAACCTGCGTGTACATGAACTGCTCCCTTGGGACGCCCCGTAGTGCCCGAGGTGTAAATAATCATGAACATATGTTCAGAATCCAGTGCTTCTGCCGGACAGTCACCCTTGTACGAAAGCACATCGTCCCACCTTACATCCCGCCCATCATTCCAGGGCACATCAATTCCCAATCTGGGAAAAACGACAATCTTTTTTATACTGGGGGACTGGTCTGCGGCCTCGTCAGCCACCTCTTTCATGTTCACCACCTTGCCCCTGCGCAGGAATCCGTCTGCGGTGAACATTACCTTTGCCCCCGAGTCCTGAAGCCGCGTGGCTACAGCTCCTGAACCGTATCCTGAAAAGATGGGCACAAAAACGGCACCAATACGTGCAATGGCCATAATGACAGACACAATTTCAGGAACCATGGGCATGAATACGCCCACTGCATCACCCTTGCCCACTCCCTGCTCTTTCAGAAACAGAGCGATACTGACTGACTGCTGGTAAATATCCTCGTAGCTTGCTTTTCTGATAGAGCCGTCTTCTCCTTCCCATATCACCGCGATTTTGTTTTTTTTCTCTCCGAGTGCGTGCCTGTCCAGGCAGTTGTAAGCAATGTTGGTTTTTCCACCCACAAACCAGGTCGCCCATGGAATGCCCTTTGACACATCAAGTACGTCACTGTAGGGCTCAAACCAGTGAATACCCAGTTCTTTTTCAACTTCAGACCAGAACCATTCAATATTCTCCACTGACTTTTTGTAGAGGTCGGTGACATTATCAACCCCTATTTTTTTCATAAAAGCGTTCACGTTGGATTGTTCTACAAGTTCATCATTTGGTTCCCATATAAATTTATCACTCATGTTAACCTCCTTTTCTCACTGTTGTCCGAATGGGGACCATAAGCATCTTCATGAAAATAAATCGCCCCCTGAGGAAAATCAAGAGTTGTAGAGTCCCCTAACCATTTTCAGAATGCGAAACCTGGAACATGAGGTGGTTTATGTTCTCCTGTTTGGTTAAAATCCACGTTCGTGAATAAAAAGAAAATACATGTCGTAGAGCTTTTTGTTGATGGCAAACTGCGCACGGGACTCATTGTCGAACAGGCCCGAAAGGTAAAGGTCAGGATCCCGGGGGGTGCAGAAAAACATGTGAGTCCTTCTCAGATTGTTCTTAAAGCTGAACTTCAGGTGGAAGAGGATGATGTAGAAGCGATCGAAGAGCGCAGAAAGAAAATTTCACAGACTGTGAACCTC
>JAJRZV010000083.1 GCA_024275095.1 bacterium
AAACTCTCCCGGGTTCATCTCCAAAAGCCCGGAACTTTATTCCTGTACTTGTAAATTTGGATTAAATTTTTATTCTTCTGCCTGAAGGTCTTCGCGTTATTACTACTTCTTACAGCTTCGCTTTTTCTTCGTGTTACATGAGGACTTTTTCCCTGCTCCAGCACCTCCTGCCTTCTCAAGCGAACCTGAAGCTCCACACTCCGGACACTTTCTGGGTTTGCATCTGGAATCTTTAATAAATCCACACTTAGAACATTTCCACTCTGCCATTTTTTCTCCTCCTTTAATTTCTTTAACTTTTAAATTTTACTCAAGTAATAATCATTTGCAAAATTGGTGTCAAGTAATTCAACGCACACACCCTTAAGCGCACCGTGACACTAACAGAGGTGATAACACAGCCACGCAATCACCCAAATATGCAGGTGCACCTATGCATTCTTTTTCAAATACTCCCGGAGACCCTTCATTAATTTCCTGAGGTTGGGTTTAATGGCCAGCATTGCAAGGCGTTCCACCTCTTTATTAACGCGCCTTGCAAGAAGTCGGGGAACAGCCGGATGGCCTGATGTGTCAACATTGAGCACGCCGCTGAGTACCACAACCGTTTCCTTTCCATCCTCGATAAACTCGTTTCGACCGTGAGCATCAACATACTCTGTAAAGAAAACAGGCTCAAACTTCCACTCGCATGCGTATTCCTTGTCTATCCAGGTCGCATAATCCAGCCAGGTGAGGTGCTCTATTTTCACAATTTTCTGAACAAGTTTGGGGATGTTGTAGTCCGCATACCAGCGATTTTTATAAAAAATCCCCTCTTTGGTTTTCTTCTTTTCCAGCACTTCAATCTTTTTCACGTTGGGGATATAGGGGACAAGTTTCATAAGATCATCTCTCAGGGTTTTGTAAACAAGGTCTCTGGGAAATTTCACTCTTTCTTCTACACGGAATTCCATGCTTCACCTCCCGATCGTTTGAAATATCGGCGTCATAATATCACGCATTGAGATAGGAATGAATCCTTTGCTTTTGCCATGTAAATCTCTCTGCCAGGAATATATTTTCCAGCGTTGATACACTTAATATATAATCGGGTGCGTGGAAAAATCGGCTGATTACAGCTTCTGCCGCGTGCTGGTGATCAGCATCTTTTCTACAGCGTTGCTCGTGTCTAACGTGTTCTCCTGCTGCGGTAAAAATTCACCGCCCTTACCACAAGCAGAACCACGAAAGTTGGTGCTTATATCCGACATATCCGTATGCGATGAAGGCACACACGAAGTAGATGACGGTTACGCCCTTGCATATGTACTGGGGACTCCATCAGTGGAACTCCTGGCATTTGTTGCATCTTTTGGCAACACCACATCTGAAAAAGCGTGCGAATGTGTAAAATACCTCCTCCAACTTGCAGGACGAGAAGATATACCGGTGTTTTGCGGAGCCAGCGGCATTGAAGAACGCTGGAAGATTACTGAAGCTACAGAAGGTATACGAGCCATCGTTAAAACCCACCCGGGTGAAGTCTGGATTGCATCTACGGGTACTGCCACAGATCTCGCTGCCTTTCTCTACAATTACCCGGATACGGCCACGCTTCTGGCCGGAGTCCTTCTCGGAGCAGGAGTCATCTACGGACCGGAAGGCATTCTCCCGGCAGATATCGTCAATGTTGCTCTTGACCCTCCATCAGCCGATTACGTGCTTGCCCATGCGCCCCGCCTTGTGGTGGCACCGCTTGACCTTACGGAGGACGTGATTTTCACGTATGAAATGTGGAAAAAGGGACTCCAGACCACTCAAAACAATCCATTCATGCAGTACATACTCCTCCAGAGCGAACCCTGGGTAAGATTGCAATCACCGATCATAGGCGGCTTTTATCCATTTGATGCTATAGGCCTGGGAGGACTGTTTTATCCCTCACTTATCACCAGTTCTTTCACTGCTCGTCTGGAAGTGAGCACTGATCCGGGAGGCCCCACCTGGACATATTTTTTGCCGTCTCAGGACACATCACGTCCTGTTGCCGAGGTATGGCTGGATATAAACGAACCCTTATTTCTGGAAACTTTTCTTAAAGCCCTGGGAATTGAAAAACAGACCATCGAAACCTCCTGCAATGTACAATGAAAAGAAACCAGGAACATTGTGCCGGTGTCTTTCGAAGGGGTAAAATGTTAAATACTATGCGCACAGGAGTAATAGTTCTTTTCATATATCTGATAAGTCCAGCCAATCTATATGGAGCATATTTTGTATACGAAAGGAGTCCGCTCCTGAAGGCGCCTGTGAACAAAGCGGATGTAATAATAAAAAAACATCTTCCTTTCGGCTTAGAGGTAAAAGTCCTGAATAAAAAAAATGGATTTTTATATATTAAAGCTGACAAAATATCAGGGTGGATTCAAGAAAGAGCTGTTGTAAAAGGTGAAAACCTTTTTACTCCAAAAGAAATCATCATACCTCAAAAGACAAAACAAGCTGTTCCTCAAGGTTGTGGGGCATTTGTTCCTGGTTATCCAGGTATACTTGTGCGTATAGAAAAGAAATGGGCTTATGTAAAATTTTTTCCGCTGTCTTTATTTCGTGGAAAAAATCTTGAAGGCTGGATTCCAATTGAGGTGGTAGATAATAACAAAGGAATAGTGAACGCAAGCCTGCGATTTCTCAATCTTCTGGAAGAATATTTTGACAATCCTGATTACACAACATTAAAAAGTCTTGAACAGTTTTTTAAAAAAGATATGCAAAAATACAAAGTCTTCCGTGAACAACAACAAAGGTTTAAAAACCTGATCGATGGGATAAAGGAAGGAAGAATTAAACCACCAGCAACACAATAAATGATTAAATTCAAGTATTTAAACGATCAAGGAGATTAACACAATGGGAGTAAAAAACGACAGGTGGATTATCCAGCACGGCCACGAGATATTCCAGCCCTTTGAATCAGAGCTTGTCAAAACAGGGATCTCTTATGGGCCGGGTTCTTATGGTTACGATATAAGGCTATCAAATGAATTTCTTGTTCCTCCTTCAGGAGCAATCTTTGACCCCAAAAATCCACCTGGATTTCGAAAAGTTATAGCTGACATATTCCGCCTTCCACCTTCATCGCATGTACTGGGACGTTCCTTAGAGTACGTAAAAGTTCCCCGTGACACTCTCGTGCTCTGCACAGGGAAGTCCACTTATGCCCGTTCCGGTCTTATTGTCAACATCACCCCCTTGGAACCTGAATGGGAAGGCTACATTACCATCAGTCTCGTCAATGCTTCATCACACACTATTTTCCTGTATTCCGGTGAAGGCATTGCACAGCTCGTATTTTTGGGGGCGGAAGAAGTGTGTGAGCGTTCCTATCGAGATCGTAAAGGTAAGTATCAAAAACAAAAAGATATTACGCCTTCAAAGGTGTGAAAAGTATCTGCAAATGAAGGTAGAACATTTTCTCAGGCAACGTCAGGTTATCATTACCGTAGGCACCGGTGGAGTTGGTAAAACATCTATCTCGGCTGCAATGGCATACACTGCATGTCGCCTTGGCCAGAAAAGCCTTGTCCTTACTGTGGATCCCGCCAGGCGCTTCGCATCAGCTCTGAAAGTAAAAGTAGGAGACGAAGAGCAGGAAGTAACACACGATGGAATCAGTTTCTATGCCTCCATGCTGGATTTGAAAAGAAGCATGGACAGGCTCGTTATCAAATATGCACCTTCTAAAGACCTGGCAGAGGCGGTACTGAACTCGCGCATATACCGGATTGTATCCGAGTCCATAGCCGGGTCCCAGGAATATGTGGCTGCTGAAAGACTTTATGAAGTATATGCAAAAGGAGAATTCGACACTATCATCCTCGACACACCACCTGCCTACGAAGCGATAGATTTTATCAGAGCGCCTGAACGCGTCACAGAATTTTTCAGCGATCGCTTTTTACGGTGGTTCGTTGGACCGATGGCAAAAGCCTCCCGTTTCAGCTTTGATCTGGTAATCAACCGAATGCCCCGCATATTCAAACCACTGACAAAACTATCCGGAGTGGAATTTCTTCGTGAATTCTTTGACTTCGTCGCTGTGGCATCAGAGCTGTTTGAAGACATGAAAAATCGAACTGATGAAGTCCTCGCAATGCTCAGGTCACGTAGAACCTCTTTCGTTTACGTAACCGCTCCAATCCCCGGGGCAATAGAAGATTTCAAAAATCTGAAAAATGCATTGCGGGAAATGGGCTTACGTTTAGATGCGGTCATTATCAACCGCTTTCAACCTGAGCTGACAACTCCACAGGAAAGGGAAATGTTAAACGAAAAACTGGGCAGCTCACGTATCACCATGCTTGCCGAATATTACTCCAAGCGCAGAGAAATCCACGAACGTGCACTTCAGGCATTTTTAAGCCAGCGAGTAAGTACAGTGGTAACGATAGATGAAATACCCGAGGGAATCAGCGGCCTTGAAGGCCTGCGACGCCTATCCGATAGTTTGATGATGTAAAATTACCTGAGGCAACGCACTTACTTGCCAAGATTTATAATCATGTGATATTTTATTTTATGAATTAAATTAAAGTATTGTTAAAAAATGCTTAAACGATTTAAAAAATTTTATCAATTGTGGGTTGATGATTGTATTTTTATTTATTGCTACAGGAACATGCGAGATAATATTATATTTTATATTAGCTCCAGATAAGCTCTTAAGTCCATCTAACACCTATATCATAGGTGCCAAAACTTAATCAATTCCCGGAAAAAATCTACCACCAGAACTTGTAAAAGCAGCAGAAAAAATCTTATAACCAGAGCAATTACAGCTTACCCTCTTTTAAAACCTGACTACTGGACACAATCGTTGGATATAAAAGGAGAAATTGGTGAAAAAAGGTTTAAAACCATGATTAAAATACTAAACTGGATGATCGAATTTGCTCGTAAGAAAAAAATAGAAGTGGCGGTAATTTACATTCCTGCACCTTTTCAGTACGATCCGGAAGCAATGTTCCGAACAATAAACAATGCTCGAAAATTTGGAATGGAATGCAACTCTTACTGGTACAACAAAAAAAGTAAAACCCAAAAAAGAATAGAGGAATGGGCACAGAGGGCAAACGTTAAGTATTTTGACCTCACCCCTTTTCTGAAAGAAGAAGCGGCCAATGGAGCACATTTGATGTTTAAAATTGACGGGCGCTGGAATCCTTTAGGGCATCTTGTGGCTGCAAAGGTGCTGTAACGGTGGCTGAAAAAGGAAAAGATTTTCCAATTTATCCACTCACATCAACAAAAGTCAGAATGAAAGCAATGCCCCAGTTTCGAGGATTGACAATTTTGCCAGGCATTATATGCAATGTGGCAGATATTAAATTCCTAAATTTTCAATAAATTTCCGCACTCCACCTAGTACTCGGGATCGCGAAGACGGGCTCAGCGGTGGGACTGGGAACTCCAGCAGAAGTTTACCTGAATAAATCATTTCAAAGGATAAAAACACAATTAAAAGGCGGGAACACAGATAACAGGTTATCAGGCGTTTTTCCCTGACACGCTCTTTAATGAGTGAGTTCGGAGGTCTCACCTCAAATTGAATAAAGTTTCACGTTGAGTTTCTCAAAGTGTTTTCTGTTAAATGTAACGATGCCATCTGCTTTTAATTTTTTGGAGAGCACCGATATATAAGCATCGGCGAATTCCACAGGGGCCTTCCTGTAAAGTTCTAAAGCAGAAATTACTATTTCTGTATCTAATACTTCAAGCCCTTTTATGGCAGTTATGCTTAAAAGACATCTATAAATACTTTCCCTGTCGAGCTTGTAAAAGGATTTGAGCGTCCAGGCAAGCTCAAAAAATACAGGCGGACCTGTTACCAGCTTTATTTTTCCTTTTTCTGCAAGGATAAGAAGCCTCTCGACCCTGTCTGCCTGTTCTGGAACATCATTGGTCAAATACCGTATGAACACATTGGAATCCACAAAGTATTGCTTCATTTCTCACCTTCTGTAACATGCTTACTTACAGCCTTTTCCATTGCTTTTCTCATATCACCTTTTTCAGGCTTGATACTGCCACGCAGACTCCTAAATGGTATCACCGGGATTAAAACTATTTTCCCTTCTTCCAGTATTACCTCAAGTTTAACAGATGGCTTTAGCCCGAGCTTTCTCCTGATTTTTGCAGGAATGGTTACCTGTCCCTTTGACGAAATTGATGTAAAACTCATTTAAACTTGTCCTCCTTTTTGCCTTTTGTTTTACATTATACCAAATGTAAAGAAATCTGAAAAGAGAAAGCACACTTCAATTTTCAAATCATCTGGTGCATTGCGCTACTCGTTTTCAATTGCCTGGTCATGTATTGCCCCACCAATCCGAAATATTCGATAAGTGAGACCTCACGAGCAGGTTCGGGGTTCTTCAGGGCGAAAATAGAAGAATCTGGCAGGAATTTAATCAGCTCAAAGGTCAGGGATAAAATAAAAACAGTTTCAAATGAGGAGGTGAGGCACGGGCGGGAAGGCAGAGATACCGCTGGAGCAGAAACTTGAGATCGTGCTTGCGGTACCTAAGGGCAAGCTATCAGTGGAAGAGACATGAGGAGGTGTTCAGTATCACCTGGAACAGTTCACAGGTGATATTATAACTGGCGCAGGCCCGACTCAGCATTAGGACTGAGAACACCGGCAGAAGTTTACCTGAATAAATCTTTTCACGAGATCAGGAAATTAAGTTTTGACCGGGATGCAACAGGATATAAAATATCTATCCCGGAGATGCACGCATGAGAGTAAACTCTCTCATATTTTTCAGGGAAGTTATTTCGCTTTTTTCCGGGCCAATGCAATACCACCTCGATAATTACACCTCTCCTCAGAGAGAGCCCACCTTCCCTTCTTCATGATGCCATCTCCCCGTCTTGGTTCATTCCCTCTCACTCAAATTACTTAAACGCAAACACCTGTCAAGAATTTTTTGTGAGTGAATTTTGCAGGTCTGCAAAAATTAATTGATATTCTATGATTTAACAATTAAATCCCGGCAATTCTTGAACTTTCAAAAGAATTCTTGCCAATTTAAAAATAAATTGCTGAAAAATAATAGTTTTTGGGATGGTCCCTCTACCGGCACCGAAGAAACCACGCCGGAGCTTCAACAGGTATAACCGGCAGGCGCGACATAAAGTCAGGGGGTTAAAGTACTAAAATTACTGCTCCACCATTCTTCTGGCAAACAGGCGTGCAAAAGCCATACATGTAATTTGAGGATTAACACCAAGTGAGGTTGGCATAAAGCTCGTATCAGCCACAACAAGATTTTTAACTCCTCTTACACGACCGTCCGGCCCCAGAGGAGCATCTATGTACTTTCCAGCTGCAAATGCCGTGCCCTTGGGATGAAAAGCGCCGAATTCCACGTCAGGTATTCTTATACGAGCTTCATCCAGGCGCTTCATTTCGTCAGGACTATTGAGAATTTGAAACCCTCTAATGGGAAGATATACTCTTTCTGCTCCTGCTTCGAAATACAGCCTCGCCAGTGTTTTAATGCCTTTCAGGGCATTCTGTAAATCCTTCCAGCCCATTTGATAAAAAATCAGAGGTCTTCCTGAACGTGTATGCCATACAGACCCTATGGAATCCCTTTCCGATACCATCACACCAAAAGCAGAAAGATGATGATATTCTTCCCTCATCCGCTCCCTTAACTGTTTCCCCGCATAGGGCAGGTTGATTGCTGCCGCACAGGGAGGTGCGAAAATACCTTCCAGCATAATGCCCTCGTGGGCAAAGTCATCTATATACCCTCCCTGAGGCACTCCTCTCCATCCTTCAACCCTCTCATGCATGAGCGCAAGCACGCGGGTTGCTGGGTGAATTGTTAAATTCTTCCCGAGTGAGCGATGTTTCACCCCGGATCGTTTAAGAATACCTGGTGTGTTGAGAGCACCCGCTGCAAGTACATAAAAACGGGCTCTTACTTTAACCATCCTTTTCCGTCCACCTCGCTCACTCACTGTAGCTTCAGCGTACTCAACCCTCTCATTTTTAAAACAAAAGCGCTCAACCCTTATCCCTGTGTAAACCCTTGCTCCACGTCCTGCGGCCATGGGCACATAACTGATGTTCATCGACTGTTTCGCATCCTCCGGACATCCAAAAGCACATCTGCCGCATCCCAAACAACCCCGCGCGTTTCTTCGCAGACTTTTAAATTTCAATCCCAGGGCCTCAGCTCCCCGACGCACAACCATCCCGTTAACCCCGAGATTTCTCATTTTCACAGGAGCTACAGACAGATCACTTTCAATCTCATCCAGCATGTTCTCAATTTCTTCTTCTTTGAAAGCATTCATCCCGTATGGAACACGCCAGTGGTACATAACATGTGCTGGGGGTCTGAAACACGTTCCTGAGTTGACAGTTGTTGTACCGCCCACTCCCTTGCCTGTGGGCAAAAGAACAAAATTGTTGCCCGAAGTTGTAACGATTCCATTGTACTGATAAAGTTCACACATCACTTCCCACGGAGCTTTGGAAGCAAAATCTTCTCCAGTCATCCAGTCTTCACCCGCCTCTAAAACAGCAACATCAAAACCCAATGATGCCAGTTCATACGCTGCAGCAGCACCACCGGCACCGGAGCCAATAACCGCCACGTCGCACTCGAGCACGTTCTCTTTATCACCCAACTTAAATGCTCTGGTTGTTGTTACGGGCTGGCGAGGGGAATTTTCACAATGGGGGGTAAATCCCATTTCCTTTTCAAGCTGGGGAATGCTGTAGGCACCGATTGTAGAAATGAGTCTCAGCAGGAGACTCATTCCGCGAAGAGGAGCAACGGTACTGGACTCAAAACGATGTACCAGTGAAGCAGTATCTTTACCTGTAAAAAAAGAAAAGGTTTTAAAGATAAATCCTGCTGCTGCGAGGGTCAATTTTACTTCGGGCAGCAAGCCCTTCTTGTATTCTCGAATCCACCTGTCTAATTGCGAACCTTCCCGGTCCTCGAGACCAGCTGTTTCAGCATACACTTTGGTAATCAGAGCCATTCAACTACCACCAGCAAAGAAAAATGTCACGTGTGTCAAATACTTTTTAAATTCCGACTCACTGAGGAGAAAAGCATTCAGCCTTTTCTCTCCTTATAAAGTTGTCTGCCGCGGTCAAAAGCTCTTTTATTAAGGTCCTCGGTGCCCTTGGGGACACGTGCAAGAATTGCCTTTTCTATGGATTCCGGTTTAACCCGTCCTTCCAGCGCTTCAGCTATGGTGCCCAGTGCAATCATATTGGCCACAATAGCCCTTCCTATTTCTTCAGCAGCAGTTCGCAAAAAAGGGATAGAAATAATCTGTACATTTTTTTGAGCGCTGGTTCTTTTTACTCCGTCAGAATCTACAATAATCAATCCACCTTCCTTCACATCAGGAGAATACTTATCAAAAGACTCCTGCGTAAACGCCAGCAAAATATCCGCCTCCTGAACCTTCGGATAGTCAATTGGTTCATCAGATATAATTACTTCTGACTTACTGGCTCCACCCCGTGCTTCAGGTCCATACGACTGTGTCTGAACAGCGTGAAGATTATCATATACAGAAGCCGCTTCGCCCAAAATAATCCCTGCCAGAATAAGGCCCTGTCCACCTTCTCCGCTGAGTCTAACCTCATATCTCATCTCGAGCACCTCCTTGGTCAACCAGCAGCTTTCTTCATTAATTCTTTGTAAATTTCAGTGTATTCAACTTTCTCTTTATCATCTCGAAAGATACCCATGGGAATCTTGCCCTCACGTTTTTCAGGCGGCAATTTTTCCATTGCCTTGAGGGGTATGGCTACAGTTTTCTCCCACTGGAAATTCTGAACAGCAGAAGGACGTTTATTTCGACGACCAAGACCTGTGTGACAGTGACCCAATACTTCAACAACAGAGAAACCTTTATGTTCAAAAGCCTTCTTGATGTAATCTTCCAGCTGCCCTGTATGATATACCGTTGACCTGGCCACAAATGTAGCGCCTGCACCCATAGCAATTTCTACAATATCCATGCGAGGTTCCAAATTCCCGTAGGGGGTTGTTGTGGTACGCCACCCATGAGGAGTGGTAGGAGAAACCTGCCCACCCGTCATCCCGTATATTTCATTGTTGTAAACAATCGCGGTGATATCCACATTTCGCCTTGCTGCATGAATAAAATGATTTCCACCGATAGCAAGCATATCACCATCACCGCCCACAACAATTACGTTAAGATGGGGTTTAACCATCTTTATACCAATGGCAAAGGTGAGAGCTCGACCGTGCGTGGTGTGAAGCGTGTTAAAGTCTACATATCCGGGAATGCGTCCTGTGCATCCAATACCGGAGACCACTACAACATCATCTTTCTTCCAGCCCATCCCATGCACGGCTCTCAACATGCTCTTGAGCATTACGCCCAGGCCGCATCCCGGGCACCAGATATGTGGCATTTTGTCCTGACGCAGGTAATATTCATAATCAAAAGCCATCACAGTTCCTCCTTAACCTTGTTGATGATCTCAACCGGTGTAATTGGTTCAGTATTAATTTTGTTAACTCCTACCACCTTCGCATCAGCTGAAGCGCATCTTTCGACCTCGTAGATAAGCTGGCCGAGATTAAGTTCCGGCACCACGACAAGCTTCGCCTTTTCAGTTACTTCACGCACCTGAGTCTCAGGGAAAGGCCATACCGTGTAAAGGGCCAGTAAGGCTGCCTTCACGCCGGTATCCCTCAACGTACGGACAGCTGCACGAGCCGATCTGACTGTTGCACCAAAGGTGATTACTACAACTTCCGGCGAATCATCAGCGTACATGTCAACAACTTTTATGATGTCCTCTTTGTTTGCTTCAATTTTGCGCAGTAGGCGTTCTTCTGTACGCTGAATAATCTTGCCGTTATTGGTGGGGAACCCTGTTTCATCGTGATTTAAGCCGGTAACGTGGAATCGATATCCTTCACCGTAAGCGGCCATAGGAGGTATATCACCGAAAGATTCGTCATACGGCTTGTATTTCTCCGGAGGAACCGTGGGCCTGGGTCTACTGAGAATCTCCAGCTCTCCCGGCTCCGGAATTCTCACCTTTTCCCTCATGTGACCGATAATTTCATCCATCAGGAAAATCACAGGGTTCCTGTACTTCTCCGCAAGATTAAATGCCCGCACCACTTCTGTGAAGCACTCTTCCACCGTAGTGGGCGACACGGCGATTACCGGATGATCCCCGTGCGTACCCCAGCGCGCCTGCATGACGTCTGACTGCGAAGGACCGGTTGGAAATCCTGTGGAAGGACCTCCACGCTGGACATTGACCACCACACAGGGAACCTCAGCAATGCAGGCAAAACCGATGTGTTCCTGTTTGAGAGAAAAACCAGGACCGCTGGTAGCTGTCATAGATTTTGCTCCAGTTAATGAGGCACCAATTACGGCGCCCATGGAGGCGATTTCATCTTCCATCTGGATAAAAACTCCCCCGCGTTTTGGAAGCTGAGCAGAAAGGTATTCCGCAATCTCTGAAGACGGAGTAATGGGATAACCTGCGAAAAACGTGAGACCGGCGTAAAGAGCACCTTCAGCACACGCTTCATTTCCGGACATAAATTTCAAATCTGATTTTTTACTCACCTTTTCCCTCCTCGTCCAGATCAATGACATAAATAGCAAAATCAGGACATAAAAGTTCACACCTCATGCATTTAGTGCATTTTTCCAGTGCTTTTACCTTGGCCTTGAAATCCCTTAACTCAAGCACATCGTTGGGACAGAACTGAACGCACACATCACAATTCTTGCAGCGTCGCTCGTCAATAATGATTGTAACGCTGCCCTTCTGACACTCACCGGTATACTCTTTGATTACTGAGGGATCTGGTTCTATAAGTTTTATTTTGGTCATTTTCAAACTCCTTATAAAAGTCCCTTTTCTTTCATGACCTTTTCAACCGTTTCACCAATATGCGCCGGCGTTGGAGCAACAGCCACCCCGGCTTCTTCCAGTGCGCGGATCTTATCTTCAGCCTTACCACTTCCACCGGAAATAATAGCACCGGCATGTCCCATCCTTTTCCCCGGGGGAGCCGTTCGACCCGCAATAAATGCCACTACAGGTTTCGTTACACGTTCCTTGATAAATTCGGCTGCCTCTTCTTCAGCCCGGCCCCCAATCTCTCCTATAAGAACAATCGCTTTCGTTTCCGGGTCTTCCTGAAAAAGGGTGAGCACATCAACAAAGTTGGTACCCGGAATGGGATCACCACCGATACCAACACATGTACTCTGGCCTATACCGCGTCGTGTGAGCTGATCAACAGCTTCATAGGTGAGAGTTCCGCTTCGAGACACCACACCCACCGGGCCTTTTTTATGAATATATCCCGGCATGATGCCAATCTTACATTCCTCCGGAGTAATTATGCCAGGGCAGTTCGGACCAATAAGCACACTACCCTTCTCTTTTACGTACTTCTTCGCCTTGAGAGCATCAAGAGGAGGGATACCCTCGGTAATACACACAATCACCTTTATTCCTGCATCAGCAGCTTCCATAATGGCATCTCCCGCAAAAGGAGCAGGAACAAAAATCATGGAAGCATCAGCGCCGGTTGCTTCAACAGCTTCTCGGACAGTATCAAACACAGGGACTCCTTCCACCTCCATACCACCTTTTCCAGGGGTTACTCCTCCAACCACCTGAGTACCATAGTCGAGGCACTGCCTTGTGTGGAATCTCCCGTTATTTCCAGTGATTCCCTGAGTGATAACCTTGGTCTCTTTATTTACCAGAATGGACATCGCCACCCCTCCTTACTCGGCCTTGACTGACCCGCCGGCGGCTTCCACCACCTTCCGAGCGGCGTCATACATATCAGAAGCATTGATAATATCCAGCCCTGAACTGCCAAGAATTTCACGACCCTTTTCCACATTGGTACCTTCGAGCCTCACCACGAGAGGCACCTTCAGGCCCAGTTCCTTTGCTGCAGCCACAACACCCTCTGCAAGCACATCACATCTCATAATTCCGCCAAATATATTCACCAGAATGGCTTTTACATTTGGGTCCTGAAGAATGATGGAAAACGCCTTGGCCACCTTCTCTTTATCAGCTCCGCCACCTACGTCAAGAAAATTGGCAGGTTCTCCTCCGCAGTACTTGATGATATCCATGGTGGCCATGGCGAGTCCTGCTCCGTTTACCAGGCAGCCAATATCACCTGAAAGACTCACGTAACTGATATCGTATTCCTTGGCTTCCCTCTCCTTAGGATCCTCTTCTTCAGGGTCCCACAGTTCTCTCACATCGGGATGGCGGAAAAGCGCGTTATCATCAAAATTTATCTTCGCGTCAAGTGCAAGCACTCTTCCATCAGAGGTGAGAACCAACGGGTTAATCTCGGCAAGCGAACAATCTTTCTCCAGATACAGCCTGGCGAGACCTTTGAAAATACCGGCTACAGCCCTCAGGTGTTCTTTGAGTCCCAGTTTAATTGCAAGCTTACGACCCTGATAGTCTGAAAACCCACGGACAGGATCAAGATATTCAATAAATATTTTCTCAGGGCTGGTTCTGGCCACCTCCTCAATTTCCACTCCTCCCTCGGTGGAAGCCATAATCGCCACCGCCTCCCGAGATCGGTCCAGGGTGAGCCCCACATAGTACTCTTTAACTATATCCATCGCCTCTTCCACAAGTACCATGCGAACCTTCTTGCCTTCCGGGCCTGTCTGGTGTGTAACCAGAGTCATACCAATCATTTCTCCTGCGATCTTCTCAACTTCATCTAACGAGGAAGCGAGCTTAATACCACCAGCCTTACCCCGACCGCCGGCGTGCACCTGAGCCTTGATCACCCACTTTTCACCCCCGATATCCTGGGCTACCTTTCTGGCTTCCTGTGGAGTTTGGGCTAGGCCTCCACGGGGTACGGGGATACTGTAAGACTTGAAGACCTCCTTGGCCTGATACTCATGGACATTCATACTTTCCCCCCTTCACTGATGTATAACTTCATGTATCAGGAACTTTAATTACTCTCCAGGCCCGTTCAGGCACTCCGTTTATATTTTTCAACTCCCAGCTTGTACAGGTCTCCCCCGTAAATATCATTCACAACAAAAACGGGGAAATCCTCCACCTCCAGGCGATAAACTGCTTCCGGGCCCAGTTCCTCGTACGCAACAACTTCCATCTTCCTTATCCGCTTGGAAAGAAGTGCACCAGCCCCACCCACTGCGCCAAAATATACTGCTTTGTACTTCATACATGCTTCAACCACTTCTCTCGAACGAGAACCCTTTCCAATCATTCCTTTCAGGCCCCTTTCAATGAGAAGTGGGGCATAGGCATCCATTCTTCCACTGGTTGTAGGGCCGGCTGAACCAATTACATAACCCGGTTTGGCTGGCGCGGGCCCCACGTAGTATATTACCTGCCCCCGAATATCAAAAGGCAAGTCATCGCCACGATTGATCGCGTCCACCATCCGTTTATGCGCAGCATCTCTGCCCGTGTATACCACCCCGGAAAGGAGGACTTTATCGCCGGCCTTCAACGACCCAATCACCTCATCTGTGAGGGGGAGCTGGATTTTCTTTTCGTTTGCCATATCTATCCCCCCTTTAGAGAATCACTTCTTTATGTCGTGCAGCGTGGCACTGGATATTCACAGCCACTGGAAGTGATGCAATATGACACGGCATCATCTCAACATGGACAGCAAGTGCTGTGGTGCGACCACCGTAGCCCTGAGGTCCAATACCCAGATTATTAATTTCCCTCAAGAGTTCCTGTTCCAGTGCCGCAATCTCTACGTCTGGATTGGGTTTACCCAGGGGCCTTAAAAGAGCCTTCTTCGCCAGAAATGCGCTCACTTCGAAATTACCGCCGATACCCACTCCCACCACAACAGGAGGACACGGATTGGGACCCGCTTTTTCTACTGTCTCCACGACAAACTTCTTTACCCCTTCGCGTCCCTCTGCCGGCTTCATCATGCGCAATGCCGACATGTTTTCAGACCCTCCCCCCTTGGGCGCGACCACTATCTTGATTTTGTCACCGGGTACCAGAGTTAAATGAACAATAGCTGGAGTATTATCTCCCACGTTCTTCCTCGTAAAGGGGTGGCATGTAGATTTTCTCAAATATCCTTCCTTGTATCCCTCTCTCACCCCTTCGTTAATGGCTTCATAAAGATCTCCCCCTACCACATGCACATCCTGCCCAAGTTCCACAAATACCACAGCAAGACCTGTGTCCTGACAGATGGGGATTTCTTCCCTGGATGCGAGTTCATCATTTTCGATAATAATATTGAGCGTTTCTCTCGCCACCTCCGATTCCTCTGCATCAACACCCTTTTTCAGCATCATCATCACATCGTCGGGAATGCGGTAATTGGCTTCCATGCATAGCTTCTTTACAGCCTCTTTAATCTCTTCTGTTTTGATTTCTCTCACCTTTAAACCTCCATTTGAGGCCTTGTTAAAACACGTTGAGCGAGTCCACCTCCTGCATGAGTTTTTTCACATGTTCCATTGATTTGTCCAGTGCACTCTTCTCGTCAGATGTAAGTTCAAATTCCACGATCTCCTCAACACCACCAGCACCCAGTTTGGCAGGCAGACCCACAAACACATCCTTGTACCCGTATTCTCCCTGACAGTACACACAACACGGGATAATCTGTTTTTTATCTTTGAGGATGGACTCCACCATTTCTACCGTACCCATGGCAGGAGCATAATACGCGCTTCCGGTCTTCAGAAGTGCCACAATTTCTCCACCGCCTTTCCTTGTACGCTCTACAATGGCATCCAGTCTTTCCTTGGGAATGAGTTTTTCAACAGGTGTACCGGCAACAGTGGTGTATCGTGTGGACGGCACCATGAGGTCACCGTGACTACCCAGCACAAACGCGGTGACATCTTTCACGGATACGCCCAATTCCATTGCGATAAATGTCCGGAAACGTGCGGAGTCCAGCATTCCTGCCATGCCCATGACTCGCTCGCGCGGAAAACCGCTTACACGGAAAGCTGTGTAAGTCATTGCATCCAGAGGGTTGGTCACCACGATGATAATCGCATCAGGTGATTTCTCCACTGCTTTCTTGGTTACATCCGCCACAATGTTCACGTTTTTCTCAAGGAGTTCCTCTCGGGACATCCCGGGCTTTCGGGGAAGCCCTGATGTGATGACCATCACATCAGACCCTGTCGTTTCCCAGTAGTCGTTGGTTCCGACAATCTTTACATCGTACTGAAGAATGGGACCTGCCTGCATCATATCAAGTGCCTTACCCTGCGGCATCCCCTCAACTATATCCACCAGGACAACATCCGCCAGTTCCTTCATGGCAACACCAAAAGCCACATGTTCACCAACATGACCTGCGCCAATAACTGTGACTTTTTTCTTAGCCATAACAATCACCTCCACTTTTTTTAAATAAATCAAACACTACCACTCACTTTTTCTCCAGGACCACATCCATGTTCTCTACTATAGCTTTTCCAAACTCTGAGCATTTGAGAAGAGTCGCACCTTCCATCTGTCTGTGGAGGTCGTATGTCACCCGTTTCTGTTTGATGGTTTCAGCCATTGCTTTGACAATAAGGTCAGCAGCTTCAATCCAGCCCATGTATTTAAACATCTCCACTCCTGAAAGAATCACACTGCCCGGGTTCACTTTATCCTGACCTGCATACTTGGGAGCAGTACCATGTGTAGCTTCAAACAAGGCCACGTAATCTCCAATGTTTCCACCCGGAGCCATACCAAGACCGCCCACCTGCGCTGCACAGGCATCTGAGAGGTAGTCTCCGTTAAGATTCGGTAAGGCAATCACATCATATTCATTAGAGCGGGTAAGTACCTGCTGGAACATGTTGTCAGCAATACGATCCTTTATCACGATCTTGCCTTCAGGCTGTTCACCGTTGTACTTTTCCCAGAGTTCATCTTCAGTAATAACGATGTCAGCGAACTCTTCTTTGGCTAACTCGTAGCCCCACTCACGAAACGCACCCTCCGTAAACTTCATGATGTTGCCCTTGTGCACAAGTGTGACACTTTTTCTGTTCCACTGAATTGCATATTGAATTGCCTTTCTTACGAGTCGCTTGGTACCGAACTCACTGATGGGTTTAATGCCAATACCCGAATCTTCCCGAATCTTCGTGCCCATTTCCTTGTTGAGAAACTCTATCACTTTCCTGGCCTCAGTAGTTCCCATTTTCCACTCAATACCGGCATACACGTCTTCAGTGTTTTCCCTGAAAATCACAACGTCCAGTTTCCAGGGTTCTTTTACTGGAGAAGGTACTCCTTCTATCCATCGCACAGGTCTCACGCAGGCATAAAGGTCAAGGATCTGCCTGAGAGACACATTGAGTGAACGGTAACCTCCACCCACAGGGGTGGTCAGTGGACCTTTAATGGCGACAATATGTTCCTTGATGGCATCAATTGTCTCCTGCGGCAGTGGTTCGCCTTTGACGTTCATCGCTTTTTCACCAGCGTAAATTTCCAGCCAGTGAATTTTGCGTTTTCCACCGTAAGCCTTTTCCACTGCAGCGTCGAACACCATAACCGACGCCCGCCAGATATCCGGTCCCGTACCATCACCTTCGATAAACGGGATAATTGGTTCGTCAGGTACAGAAAGTTTCCCATCTACGACTTTGATTTTCTCAGCCATTGCCACCTCCGTTCGTAAAATTTTTTGGATATTGTCGGGCTCCCTTTCACCCCCGCGGGTAAAGTAGCCCGGCAGCATATGCTGCCGGGCTTTTAGTTATGCCTTTACAGGTGCTCTTGTCAAGAAAATCAGCCGCGCTCCTCAATGGGAACGTACTTCTCGTCAATGGGGCCTGTGTATACGAATCTGGGCCTGTAAATCCTGTTATCCGCAAGCTGTTCCAGCGCATGGGCCACCCAGCCGCTTATACGGCCTGTGGCAAAGATGGGTGTAAACAGTGCAGTTTCAATGCCCATGGAGGACATCACAACACCGGAGTAAAAATCCACATTTGGAAAGATCCCTTTCTGGCCCAGCTTCTCAATCATTACTTTTTCAATGATTTCCGCGATTTTAAGCCAGTCCTCCGTGCCAGCGCGTTTAGTAATTTCATCTGCATATTTTTTCAGGATGCGGGCACGAGGGTCGTAGGCCTTGTACACGCGGTGACCAAATCCCATAATCTTTTCCTTTTTCTCGATCTTGCGAAGGATGACTTCTTCCGCTTTGGAGGGATCACCGATTTCACCCAGCATGTGCATCACGCGCTCGTTGGCACCACCATGAAGCGGTCCTTTCAAACTTCCGATAGCTGCACAAATGGCAGAATACAGATCTGAGAGTGACGAAATAACAACCAGGGTGGTAAACGTGGAAGCGTTGCATCCGTGGTCTGCATGGAGAATGAGAATCACGTCCATGATTTTTTCGTTGAGCTCATCCGGTTCCTCACCATTGAGCATCCACAGGAAATTGGCCGAGTGGCTGAGGTCAGCCCGGGGAGTCACCGGATCAAGGTTCTTCCTGGCACGTGCAATAGCTGCGGTAATGGTTGCCACACGGGAAATAAGTTTAATCGCTTTGCGCTCCTGTGCATCCCACGCATCATCATCGGCCTCGTCATCAAGCACACCGAGCAGAGACACGGCTGTACGCAAAATAGCCATCGGGTGCACATTGTAACGAGCAGAAGAATAAATTATGTCGTACACTTCTTCAGGGATCTCCCGGTACATAACGAGCTTCTTTTCAAAGGCTTTTAGTTCTGCATCTGTGGGAAGCTTATCGTAAATCAATAGATACGAAACTTCTTCAAATGTCGAATGTTCTGCCAGTTCTTCAATGGGAATGCCATGATATACGAGATATCCCTTCTGCCCGTCCACGAAGCTCTTGGTGGACTCCCGAGCAATAATTCCTTCCAATCCCTTAGGGAACTGGACCTCTCCCGGTTTTGCCACAAGTTTCACTTCCTGTTTATCTGACATTTTCAACACCCCCTTATTTTTTTATATTCTGGATTTTACGCCCCATGACATAGTGTGTCAAAAAAAAACAGCATCGAAATGCCAACCGTAGTTTATTTTTATTCTTTATTTTCAATAAGTTACAATGCATAAATGAATGAGCATTCACCTTGGTGCCACAAATACTTTTGATAACGAATTTTTGAAGAAGGCGGTGCTCAAAAAAGAAATGTACGTGCCACAAGAAAAATGAGAAGCGCGTACACCCCCGCTACCACATCATCCAGCACCACTCCTGTACCCCCTGTAAAGAACCGCTCCACACGCCGAATGGGAAAGGGTTTGGAAATGTCAAAAATTCTAAACAACACAAAGGTAACAATTATAGAGTTCAAGTCTTCCACCACCAAGAGCGGAATAAGCATTCCCACTACTTCATCAATGACAATTCGTCCGTCGTCCTTTATGCTGAATATTTTTTCTGCTGCTCCGGCTGCTGGTATGGACAGAGCAAAAATAACAACCAGCACGATCAAACGCCACCAGAGACCCTGATGTAAGAGTGTGAAATAAAAAATTACGCACGTAAAAGCGCTTCCGATGGTTCCAGGGGCCAGGGGGACATACCCGGAACCCAGAAATGTCGCCACCGCTAAGGCAAGCACTCGTCGAGCCAATTGCACACCTCATTGAGAAATTCCTGCTGGTATTCTATCGGTAACATGTGTCCTGCACCTTTAAGTATCTTCAACGTGCACTTTTCGCCTGCTGCCTTGGCGGCCCTCTTGTTAACGACCACGGGAACGACCCTGTCTTTCTCTCCGGTAATAACAAGTGAAGGAATCTTCACTCCCTCCTGCCACTCCTCAGGTGCATGTGAAAAAAGAGAAGTGACAGCTCTGAGGGTGTACTTCGGCACATACCAGGGATGCGTTTGGAATTCTCTTAACCTGTCAGGGTCATCGAATACATACCGCCACCGGACATACAAAGCTGTGGGTATCTTTGTGCTGGAAAACACATCACCACAAAACCGGATAAGAGAAATAATTGCCCTGACCGGCCATTTGATGAGAAACGGCAGCCTTGACGTAGAAGGAACAATTAACATGGCATTGTGGCAAACAGCAGCTGCAATTCCATCCACATCAAAGGCGGCGTAAAGAGCCATGATACCTCCCATGCTGCTCCCCATAACAACAATTGGGAGCCCCTGAGAAACTTCCCTGAGCTCCTTCACCAGAATATTAAGTTCGGTCATCACTTCTGAAACTGTAAAGTCTCCGCGGGTGCCGGCACGCGGACCATGACCGGGATAGTCATAACCAACCACTGTAAATCCTTTATCACGCAAGGCAAGTAAAAACGGGTGGTAGAAAACAGGACTGGCACCCGTCCCGGGCAGAAAGATTACAATTGCCCGGGGCTCAGAATGGATAAGCACATAGTTAACAAAGGGTTTTGTGGAAACTTTAATCATTGTGCCTCCTTTCCGGCCTGGTTTGTTACCGACTCTTTGTCAGGCGAAGATGATGAAAAATACCAGTTAAACAAAAACATAACCGCTTCAGTAAACCTTACTTCCATCGTGAAATGATAGGGCGAAAGGTATTTTCTGAACATCATTCCTATGGCTCCGTAAGCATCCGGGTCTAAATCCTGGTCAGAGATATACCATTCATTTCTATACCGTAAAATCGCCCCGCCTGCTGCATAAACTCCCACTGCAATGGTAGCATCGGGGGTGTGAAGGGTTTTACCCACGCTGAGACCCCCACCTGCTTCGAGAACCACCTTAATGCTCAAAGCATTGAAATCAGCAAAAGAAAACCACGCGAGGTCTACAGGTATTCCCAAACTATCCTCCAGAATTTGTCCTTTAACAATAGCACCGAATCCCACTCCACCTCCCTTTTCTCTGTAGTTGTAAATCGCGGAAGCAAAGGCCTGAACCGAGATCGAATGCTGTGTAATCGGTAAAACATATCCCCCGCCTCCCTGAATGTTTCTCCATCCACCACCGGCAGAAACAAACAACATAGATTTTTCGGAAACCGAAGGTTTAAGATTAAACGTATCCACTGCGTATGCCTTGATCCATATTAACCCTGAAACAATCGTTAATACAACAGCGCGTTTCATAGCGTTATCATGGTACAGTAAGTTTACCTAAAGTGAACAGTGTTTTTCCCAGGAGTTCCTCTTCTACAATTCAGGGAATAAAGCATACCGGGGTTGACTTTCAGCATGATTGTGGATAGTGTAGCACCCTATGTACTCCAATAAAACCATCGTTAAATATCTCTGGCTGATAATCTTTTTTGTGTACCCATTCATTGGAGATGGAGACAAACTGCGCCTTGAACTGTACAAATCCCTAAAAACAGAGACTCTTTCTGTCAGGTCCAATGCCAAGGTTGCGAAGTTCATGAAAAAACCTATTCTATTTATCAACTCACACGGGACCAGTCCTTACGCAGTTGATATAAAAGACGGAATTATCATTTTTTATCCTCATCAGAAATATAGAAATATCCTGATAAAAACTTTTACCGATGTGATCGGTTACACCCTTGAAAACACAACAAAAGATACTTACCAGCTACTTATTACGACCGTCAACGGAGACGTGATTTACTCGTCTCCTAAAGTGAATAAATGGACGAAAAAACTAAATTCCAGCATTTTCTGTCCGCCTTCAGCCATCAACATTGACAATGACAGTGACACAGAATTTTTGTTTGGAGATGACTCCGGCAAACTCCACATCTTTAACCATAATGGAGAAGAAATACTCACCGTTTCCAATATTAAAGGTATGATTACAGGACCTCCTGTATACCTCAGGTCTATACATACAATATTTGTCGGCGCTTCTGACGGTCGTTTATACGCGATTTCGATTACCGGAGGCATTCGGTGGAAATTCCAGGCCACGTCGGAAATTTACGCGGGACCATTATCCGCAGATATGGACGGGGATGGCCAGGACGAAATTATCGTAACCACCATGGAAGGTGAAATTTATCTACTCGAAACCTCGGGAAAGTTTACCCGAATTTTTAAGGCAAAGTACTGGATTGAGGCAAACCCGGCACTGGCAGATCTCAACAACGACGGCGTGCCAGAAATTATTGTAGGTTCGTGGGATAACCATGTTTATGCCATCACAGGTAAGGGGCGAATATTATGGTCATACGACACCGGCGCGGATGTGAGGACAACCCCTGTTGTTGCTGACCTGAATAATGACGGTAAACCCGAGGTTGTGGTGGCCGGCAACAATGGAAAACTGTTTATATTCTCCAGCACCGGAAAACTTTTGTTGGAAAAAATAATAGGCAGGGTTCCCTTATATCAGCCTTCACTCATCGATGTTGATGGTGACGGTTACCTTGAGCTGGTGGTGGGAATGTATAAAAAGAGACTCCTTATCTTCAAGACTTATTCAAAAGGTCCCTGTTACTGGCCTGTTTACAGAGGAGACCAGAAAAATTCAGGAATTTACCACTCAAGCACATCAACTGCATGCCCTGGCATCCCACTTGTTTCCGCACAGTAAAATCAAGAATCGGGGTCAAGAATCGGGGTCTGGTCTCAACATTGGACATTCGGTGCCCTAAATTAATAAATTAAATTTTCAATCATTTTTATTTTATACACTACATTCAAAGCATCAAGTATTTTGTAGAGGTCTTTTTTCAACAGCACAGTTGTTGCCCAGGAAAAATTACTTTTTCTATCTTTCAGATAAACCTTATATCCTCTTTTTAGCTGTTCCAGAAGCTCCTCCACACTCATTTCAATCCTGTGCTTTTTTAAGAAATAGTCAAGAAAAGAAAGTATGGCATAAGAAAGATAACAAACCCTTAAGTGCCCCTCCACATGAGACCTCAGCCATACCCTCACAGGTCTCAAGAATAGTATCCCTTTAAGCTTCTTAAATGCTCTTTCTATAATATCTTTATATTTCCTCACCACTTCACCCGCAGAAAATGAAGTGTTGTGATATATGAGGCTGTATCCGGCAAATCTTGCTGTATTGCCCCACCCGAACCGAAAAGTTCATTAAGTGAGAGGTCAGAGGAGAAATCAGGGTCTTTCAAAGCAGAGATAGAAAAACACCGCAGGAATTCAATCAGCTCAAGGGTCAGGGATAAAATAAAAACAGTTTCAAAT
>JAJRZV010000084.1 GCA_024275095.1 bacterium
TCTTTCTCGCCGTTGCCCGGTATGGTTGTCGGTTTAACCCTCAATATTTTTCTATTTCTATTTTCGTCCTGGATGATCCTGAACTTCCACCTGACCCCTCACTTAAAAAACTTTTCGGCTTGAGTGGACCAATACATTGCACACCAGTATTCAGGGGCAGAACGGGTGAACAACTTACATATTTATGAAAAAAATAAGTATGAAAAAAATAAGAATGGTGCTACTGCACACTGTCTTTGAAGAAGCGTAGAAAAAAATCGGTGGTAGCATCCTGCAAATTTTCGTTTTCTCCTGCAGACAAAAGGATTATAAGATACAAAGTGTAGTGTGAAAAATTATCATACTCACCAGTATGGTCTAAATCTTCGGTATTTTCCAGTGCAAGCCTTTTTTCTTCCTGCCAGAGCTCTGATCGCCAGCCCATGATCGTCCCCTTGTGGTTTGTAAGTTTTTCTAAAATTTGCTAAAATAACGTCATGCACCTTCGTGAAAAAGTAGAACAAGCACTTGAAAAAATCAGGCCTTACCTCCTCAAAGACGGGGGCGATGTGGAACTGGTGGAGGTGGATGGGGGAGTGGTCCGGGTAAGACTCAAGGGCCAGTGTGCTGGTTGTCCATCGTCCACTTTCACGTTGAAAATGGGAATTGAAGATCTCCTCAAATATGAAATTCCTGAAATTGAGCGGGTCGAGGCAGTGTCAGACTAAGGAGTAGGGAGGTTTCCCATGTTCAAAGTTGGAGACCTTGCCGTATATCCCGCTTATGGCGTGGGTCGTATCGTGTCCATAGAAGAAAAAGTCATCTCAGGTGAGAAGAGAACCTTTTACGTTGTAGAAATTTTAAAAAAGGGCATGAAAGTCATGGTACCAAAGAATAACGCGGACCAGAAAGGTCTCCGCGACATCGTGTCACGTAAGAAAGCCAACGAAGTATTCGGGGTCCTCAAAGAACGGAATGTAAAAATTAATAACCAGAACTGGACAAAGCGGTTCAAAGAATATCAGGACAAAATTAAAACCGGCCAGATTTACGAAATTGCGGAAGTGCTCAGAGATATCCACATTCTCGGGATGAAGAAAGACCTCTCTTACGGAGAAAAGAAAATTCTTGAGACGGCACGCGAATTGCTGGTACAGGAACTAGCCATTGCCCTTTCCAAATCGGAGGAAGACATAAGAAAAAAAATACAAAAATGCCTCTCAGATCATAATAGTTAAAGCTTTTTCGGTGTATCGGTGACAGGTTCTCTGATAGTTGCTGCAGCGGGAGCTGGTAAACGTGTACAACACCAGCGACCTAAACAGCTAATTCAGCTCAAAGGACGAACTATTCTGGAACACACACTTAAAAAATTTGCTTCCATAAGCTGGATAAAATACATCTGTGTTGGCGTCTCTCCAGAGGTTAATGAGTATCTCCAGAAATCACCCGTTCAAACATCTATCGGCGCCCACCAGAAATTTCAGACGGTTAGAGGCGGCATTACCCGCACTGGCACAATAAAAAAATGTCTTATAGAAATGCTAAAAAAGGACTGGGATATAGTACTCATTCACGATGCAGCACGTCCTCTGGTAAAACCTGAAGACGTGGAAGCCATAGCGCATGCAGCCCTTGAAAAGGGTATTTGTGTGCCCGGCGCACCTGTAAGAGATACATTGAGAAAAGTGTCCCGGGATGGAATATCACTGGGCACACTGGACCGCTCTCAGGTATGGAGTATATTCACACCACAAATTTTCAGAAGGGATATCATTGAAAACCTGCTCGACCACTGGCCTGACGAAAGCGAGAGCACAGATGATGCTTCCATTGCAGAAAAAGCTGGACTACAGGTACATGTGCTCCGCAGTTCCTCCTGGAACATAAAATTTACTTTTCCTGAAGACCTAACTTATATGGAGAAATTACTTTGAACTTTAATCTACGCGTGGGACTGGGCTACGACTCACATCCCTTTCACACGAGAGGGCAACTTCTTCTGGGCGGAGTAATTATACCGGATGCTCCATCACTTCGAGGAGTTTCTGACGCGGATGTGCTCTTTCATGCTATTGCAGATGCTCTTCTTGGAGCATGTGGCGCTGGCGACATCGGGGAATATTTTCCACCTGAAAACCCTTCAAGTAAGGGGTTAAAAAGCTCTTACATTCTTTCTTTTGTCAGGGATACTGTAAAACACCAGGGTTACGAAATTATCAACCTTGATATCGTCATCATATGTTCCCGCGTAAGGCTTAAATCGTATCTTTCTGAAATGAAAAAAAATATTGCTGAAATACTTTCCATTCCACCAGAACGTGTCAACATTAAGGTAAAATCTACTGAAGGTATGGGCTTGAACGATCCGGAAGAAGGAATCGTGTGTATCGCAAACGTACTGTTGAAAGGAGCAGGTGAAAAATGAGTGTCCGGGTAAGATTTGCACCTTCACCTACTGGCAAATTGCATCTGGGCAATGCCCGTATTGCCCTGCTGAACTACCTTTTCGCTATCTCTCAAAACGGGACCTTTTTACTTCGTATAGATGATACAGACCGCGAGCGAAGTGATGAAGAAGCTGTGGAAAGAATACTTTATGACTTGCGCTGGCTCGGCATAGAGAGGTTTGAAGGTCCTGTGTTTCAGAGCCGTCGCCTTGCAAGGTATAGAGAAATTGCTGATGCTCTTCTCAACAAAGGTGCAGCATACAGGTGTTTCTGCACAGAAGAAAATTTAAGAGAAATGAAAAAATCACAATTGGAAAAAGGACTGCCACCACGTTATACCGGTCAATGTCGCACCATACCTCCGGAAAGAGCAGCAGAAATGGCCGTCAACAACCACGCGTATACCGTGCGTCTAAAAGTGGATCACAACATTTCTTTCTCCGATATGCTTCGAGGAGAATTTACTTTTGCACGCGATGATGTGGAAGACTTCATCATTCTCCGGTCTGATGGTTCGCCTACCTACAACTTTGCAAGCGCTATTGACGACATGGATTATAAAATAACCCACGTCATTCGCGGAGAAGACCACATTTCCAATACAGCCCGCCAGATTGCGGTCATCCGCAGTTTAAACGGCAAAGAGCCGCAGTACGCCCACATACCTCTCATACTTCGCGGCGACGGCAAACCACTATCAAAAAGGAACCTTGCTGAAACCATAGAAGATCTGAGACAAGCAGGGTACCTGGGAGCGGCAGTGGCCACCTACCTGATTAACCTCGGATGGAACAGGGCCGAGAAGGGACCTTTTGAACTTGCCGAACTTGCCCACATCTTCAATCTTGAAGACATATCACTGGCTCAGCCACATCACAATCCCGGCCAGTTGCGATATATGAATCAACTACTATTGAGACAGAACATGGAATCAGGAAAACTGACGAGCTGTCTTCGGGAATTCCTGGCACAAAAGAACATTCTCCTTGATTATCCTGATCAACGTCTCGGAGAATTTCTCTCACTCATCGCTGATAACATCAGCACTCTTGCTGATATAGAAAAATTTCTGGGCATACTTGACACCAAATTCCTTAATAAAGAAGAATGGGAACATCTGGATGAGAAAGCCGCCGAAATTCTCGATGCTACTGTCGCGTTAACAAAAGAAAATGAGCTCCCTGATCCTGCTCTTCTCGCATCCCGTACAGGAGCTAAAAAATCCGAAATCCTCATGGCATTAAGAGTTGCAACTACCGGACTTCGCCAGGGACCGCCTCTTGCAGATATTTTAAAATTTCTCGGACTTCAATGGCGCCTACGGGTTGAAATGTGTCTGAATTATGTTAAAAACTCCTTATTATAAGGAGAAGAAACCCGTGAAAGTGTTTAATACCCTTTCCGGCCGAAAAGAAGAATTCAATATCACTGGCAATCGAATACGCATGTATGTCTGCGGTGTCACCGTGTACGATTATTGCCATATCGGCCATGCGCGTTCACAGGTTGTATTCGATACCATCTACAGATATCTCAAATGGAAAGGGTACGAGGTTACCTATGTGAGAAATTTTACCGACGTGGACGACAAAATCATCAATCGCGCCCGGGAAGAAAATCTTCCCTGGCAGGACATTGCAGAAAAGTACATAGAAGCGTTTTACCAGGACATGGAACCTCTGGGCATTGAACGACCGGATATTGAACCCAGAGCAACCGAACACATTCCTCAGATGATTCAAATGATTCAGGCACTTCTGGACAGAGGGCATGCTTATATCTCTGAAGGGAATGTATATTTCAATGTAAAAAGCTTTCCGGAGTACGGGAAACTCTCCAAGCGAACGCTTGATGAAATGATAGCAGGCGCCCGTGTGGAACCAGGTGAAGGCAAGCAAAACCCTCTGGATTTTGCTTTGTGGAAGGCCTCCAAACCTGATGAGCCCTCGTGGGACTCACCATGGGGACCAGGTCGCCCTGGCTGGCACATAGAGTGTTCTGCCATGAGTACTCATTACCTGGGTCCCAGTCTCGACATTCACGGTGGGGGCCTGGACCTCATTTTCCCACACCACGAAAACGAAATCGCCCAATCAGAAGGTGCTACGGGTGTAAAGCCTTTCGTCCGTTACTGGATTCACAACGGTTTTGTTCGGGTCAATCAGGAAAAAATGAGTAAATCTCTCGGAAACTTTTTTACCATTAGAGAAATCCTTGAAACTCATGACCCGGAAGCACTCCGCCTGTTTCTTCTCGGCCGCCATTACCGCTCACCCGTCGACTTCACGGAAAAGGGGCTCAGAGACGCGCTCGCCGCTCTTGAACGCATGTATTTTTCTCTCTACATCCTCTTAAACCGCTCATCTTTTAAAACCATAGACAAAGCACCTCGTTTCTCTTCTACAATGAATGCCGATGAGCTGCCGGATGAATTCTCTCATCTGAAAAATCTTATAACCCGCTTTAAAGCAGCAATGGATGACGATTTTAATACACCACAGGCAATAGGCGCGGTTTTTGACGCGCTTAATCAGCTAAACAATTTTGCACTGAAGCGCACACCTCATCCTGCATGGGAAAAGGCATTATTTCTGTTCATCTCGTCTCTAAAACACATCTCCGCAGTCCTCGGAGTGTTTGGTTCAGACCCTGTAATATTTATTGAAAAACTGCGTGACAGGCACTGTCAAACTCACGGGCTCAAGCGAGAGGAAATTGAAAAACTTGTTAACCAGCGTGCGGATGCAAGGAAACGCAAAGATTATCAGCAAGCAGATGCGATTCGTGCAGAACTCCTGAAAAAAAACATCATACTTGAAGATTACCCGGACGGCACTCAATGGCGGGTGCGTATTTAATTATCATTCTGGCGTCTATCTGTACGCCACCGTTTCCCGTACAGACCACCATACCAGCACAAATGAAATCGGACATCCTCAGCGGCAAACCTGTAATTATCGAGTTCATCCACAAAAAAGACCGCGGTGGTGCCCGTGCAGCGATACTGGTGCATTCTACGGTTGACAAAGCATGGAATGTTCTGGTTAATGTCAGAAAATTCCCGGCCTTTATACCAGACCTGAACAAAGTGGAAATACTGGAAAAGGGACCCGGATGGGAGGTGGTGAAATTTACTGCATCGCGGGCATTTATAAACTTTTCATACATAACGCAACGTCACTACGAACAAAACAATCTTTTAATCTGGTGGGAAGGCCGAGATAACAAATTCACCAGAAATGAGGGATACTGGAAACTTCTTCCTCAATCCGACGGCGTAATTTTGATTTATTATGCCTGGATTAAACCCCGCTTTCCTGTACCTCAGTTTATAATAAATTATCTGCACGGCAAATCGCTTCCAGGGCTGATGAAGGCTGTAAAAAAGCACATAGAAGGAAAAGGGATGGGGAAGGAACGAAAGGAGAAACCCGCTTCAGTTGATGAAATTCCTTTTTGAGAGGAGTCAAAATGCAATACAGTGTAGATCCTATTGCTATTTTCAAACATGCCTCTCCGGTGGTGAAGCTCGTGATGCTGGTGCTCACGGCACTCTCTTTTGCCACCCTCGCGGTGGCATTTTACAAAACGTTTCAGTTTCTTACAGTTGAACGTTTGGGGCGGCGCTTCATTTCCAGTTATAGAAACACCCGTGATAAAACTACTCTTTACAGTCAGTGGAAACCAAATGCTTTTTTGGCGCCGGAAATAGAACTGTTCATTTCTTTCTTCAGCCGGTGGAAGCGCGGAGAAAGTTTGCAGACGCTGAACAAAACCCTCGTGGCTGCTCGTGAAGAATGTAAAAATCGGCTGAGACGATTTCTCACATTTCTCGCCACCACAGCATCAGCTGCTCCTTTTATCGGGCTGTTCGGCACGGTATGGGGCATCATGGACGCCTTTTTTCGCATCGGCCAGATGAAATCTGTAGGACTTCCTGTGGTGGCTCCAGCCATCGCTGAAGCACTCATAGCCACCGCACTTGGGCTTCTTGCAGCCATTCCTGCTTCCATAGCCTACAACTATCTTCTGAGCTGGCAGAAGAAACTTATGGAGCGTTACATTCGGTTTGCTGAAGAGTGGTTGACAGAATTAAAAACAATGGATTCTTTGCGTGAGGAGGAAGGTGGCCATGGCCTTCATGAATCATCCCACTGGTGAAGAAGACGAACAAGAAACACTTAGTGAAATCAACGTAACTCCAATGGTGGATGTGATGCTCGTGTTACTTACAATCTTTATGGTTACTGCTCCCATGATGAAAGCGGGGATAGACCTTGAACTCCCTGAGGCGGCAGGTCGTGTGGTAGAAGTACAGGAGAGGAACTCCTTAACAATACAAATCTTATCCAATGGTAAAATCCGTGTAAATGAACGGTATGTTTCTATGGAAGAGTTGAAAGGTATATTGAAAAACGCCAGAGGAAGAGAAATATTTATCGAAGGAGACAAGCGCGTACCTTATGGGACAGTTGCCCGTGTGCTGGCACTCTGTCGCCACACGGGGGTGACTTCTTTAAACCTGGTCACAGAAGAAACCTTTTCTCCCCGACAGAACAATAAATAATTGAAAACTTTTTTCTCCCCCGCTTTGCTTCGTGCTTCGTGTTCAAACCGCTTAAATAATCTGGCGGACTGATCGGATCAATTTATCGCTGGCATCTTCCAGATCAGAACCTGCCTCCACGATGTCCTTAACGCATCTGGAAAACTGGTTTTTAAGCACCAGCATTGCAGCCTCTTCCATCGCTCTTTTGGCTGCAGCAAACTGTACTATGACATCACGACACTCTCTGTCCTCTCTCACCATTCGAATAAGCCCGCCGATTTGTCCCTGAACCTTTCTGAGACGACGTACCAGTTTCTCTTTAACATCCTCGTCAAGACATTCCTCAACCTTTAATACCTTTTCATTGAGCATTTTTCCACCCCTGGAATTTTTGTGCCTTTTATTTATGCAA
>JAJRZV010000085.1 GCA_024275095.1 bacterium
CTACCACAGGCTTAAGCCGCTCAACGAGATCCGGAAAATCAGGGGCCATTGCCGGCGGAGGGGTTTTGCCAACAGCGCGAGCTTCTTTCCAGAACGGCCTGGCTTCCTCCTGAGATTTTGCAACAGATTCTTCCTTGACAGTTGGTGCCTTTTTCTCAAGGCCAAGCGCCTTTTTCAGCGTGTCCATCACGCCCGCACGGGAGTTTTGGCTCAATGTCACTGCACAAGCAAACAACACAACAACAGGCAGCAACCCAGAGACTTTCTTTTTCATTGTTGTCCCTCCTTATCGTTCCCCTTTTCCTTCGAATATTTTTCTTCTTCCCTGGACATTTCAATAAACTTGAGTTTCAGTTCCACCACCACTTCCTCTATGATGCGCGATTCTTCTTCCGTGAGATTACCCTGTGTCTTTTCTTTAAGCATATCCAGTAAGTCAATGGTGTAACGGGCCATCTCGAGGTCTTTTTTCAAACCACCCGTGCGAGGGTCTGGCAAAATGCCAAGCTGGACCAGCGCGCTCGATGCGAGCGATGCGACGAAATTGCTTAAAGTGGGTTCCGGCATTCTCGGTTTTTTTTCGCTCATGGCGCCCCCTTCCTACATTTCAATGGAAATATAATATCCGAATCCTCGCCTTATTATAAGAAGCGTTACGGCTTCACGGTTAATGGAGGCAGCAATCTCCTGCGCCAGGTCACCAGGAGATGCAACCCGCCGCCCGTTGACCTCACCTATAATATCACCTGCACGTGCGCCGATGCGGCCCAGGGGGCCCGTGGGCAACACGCGCGTGATCAGTGCTCCTGCGCGGGATTTTTTAACCTCAACGCCCAATTTTTTAAGGAGAAGCTCCCTGTAGCGTTTTCGAGGAAAACGCGTGGTTTTCAGCTCGAACCTGAGGGGTTTGCCGTCTCTTATTACACGGAGCCTCACGCGGTCTCCTGCGGTGTAATCTCTGAGCACGGCCAGCACCTCCGAGCGGGAGTGGACAGCGTTACCTTCTACATGTGTGATAACATCGCCCACTGCCAGCCCTGCGTTCTCTGCCGGGGAGTCTTTCCACACTTCTACAACAACAGGGACAACCCTCTGGTCTTTCGCTGTTATACCAAGAGTCTCGGCGTCTACATCCTGGATTTCAAGGCCCGTCCACGCAGGCACATAACGGCCTTCGCGTATGAGGTCATCCACTATTCGTCGGGCAATATCGGATGGAATGGCAAACCCGATACCCTCAGCTCCACGGTATATCGCAGTGTTGATACCAATAACTTCCCCCACAATGTTTAACAGGGGACCTCCGGAGTTCCCGGGGTTGATGGATGCATCGGTCTGAATAAAATCTCTGTACACCCTGTCATCAGCACGAATGGTACGGTGCAATGCGCTGACGACTCCCACAGTAACCGTATGATCAAGCCCGAAAGGATTCCCTATGGCGATAACCGTCTCACCAATCATGAGGTCAGCAGAAGAACCAAGCGCCAGAAAAGGTAACGGATCATCGCTTTTCACTTTGAGCACGGCCAGGTCGTGTTCAGGATCTGCTCCTATCACGCGTGCCTGGTACCGCTGGCCATTGTGAATCATAACTGCTATTTTTGTTGAGCGCATAATCACGTGTTCGTTGGTGAGGAGATACCCATCTGCAGATATAAAAAAACCTGATCCCAGGCTCTGTTCTTTCCTGTAGCGCGGCGACGGCCCAAAAAAACGTTCAAAAAAATCACCAAAAAAAGGATCGTAGTCAAAAAACGGGTTTCTGTATCGTACAACGATTTCGCTTTTAATGCTCACAACAGCGGGAGAGGCCTTGCGGACGACCTGAACAACAGGTGTGAAACGCTGCTTGTTCAGTGCTGAGGTTCCGGTGGATTCATCTCCCATACAGATGGAAGCCACTGAAAGAATAGCCAGCCATGCGGAAATGTAAAAAGTGTACTTCACTCTCCCCGGGCACTTCCTTTTTCACGGGGTTGTCCCTCCTTCTTTCCTTTCCCAGATTTTGAAGGAGGTGTACCTTTTCCGCCTGTCGAGGGTGAGGACACTTCCTCGGCATCCAGGATTTTCAACCTCTCCTTTTCAAATTTATCAAGAAAATCCTTCTTGAGAAGATAAACCTCCTGCTCTCCTTCGAGCATTCCGTATACTCCGTGAGCGGTCACCTCTCCAAGCAGAAGTCCCCTCTCCTCCAGTTCACCCTCAACCTTCACACGCACATGGATTTGTGGCTTGTCAAGGCCGTAGGGACTGAGAGAGCGTGGATTTACGTCAATATAATCCACCACCGTGATATCACGTAACATGCGCAAGATTTCATTAACTGCATCTCGATTTTTTTCTCTTTTGCCCTTTTCGTCATACCATTTGTTGTCTTTTTTGTTTTTTACCGCGTACGTGACACCGTATTTGTCTTCAATCATCAGGCGTTCTGCCTTCCAGGTGTAAAAGTCAAAAATCTTCTTGATACGCCAGGCGTAACGGGGCTTATCGATCTTGGCAAGTATTGAAGCATCCACGGTGACCACATTGGGTTTGTCTTCCAGCTTCACATAAACCTTTTCTTTGTTCCGTGTGCGTTTCCCGAGGAGAAGCACGTATTGCTTCTTGTTGTTTTCAAGTCTCACTTTCACGCGAAATGCAGGAGTTGAAAGACCGTACTTCTTCACGTCCTGTGGGTTGTCATCCACAAAGTCTTTAACCCGGAGGTCTCGAAGAGCTGTGAGCACGCGGGTGATTACAGGCTTGTCCGCTCGAACGGTTTCCCTGCTCTTCTTATCCATAAGGTACCAGCCTTCATCAGTGCGCGCGAGGCGGATCGTTTCGCCACCGCGTTTTTCAATTTCCAGGTCTTCCACCTCGCTCACCAGAAAATCCAAAATCTTGCGGTTGCGATAATCCTCTATCTTTTTCTTGAGGTTGGTCTCAACAGCAGCAGTTACCACCATTACACGATTGTCACCTTCCTTTTGAGCATATACTTTAAACCCAACGGGTGCACGTTTCCCGATGTGAATAACTGAAGGTTTCTCCTGGCCTTTGACAATAAATCGCACTGTAAAACGCGGTTTCTTCAGCCCGAAAACCTCAGGGTTCTCCGGCTTCTCAGCGACAATTTTATCCCACTTGAGCCTTTCAAAGCGGCTGACGATTCCGTTGAGCGTATAATTATCCGCGTCCGCATTAATGGGCTTTTCAATGACCCAGTTTTCCTCGGGTTTTAGCTCACGCCTGAAAACCAGTTTCTCGCCGTTTTCTCTCTCTATGATAAGTTTTTCAACATTATCGCCGTCAAAGGTGAAGACCTGTTTCTCTTTCTCTCCTGCTTTCTCTGACGCCTTTCTGGACGGTTTCTCCACCAGATAAAAGTACATGATCACCGCCGCGCAGACGAGAAGAAGAATCAACGTGTGACGAAATCTCATGGTCCTCCCCCCTTACAGATACCTTTTCCTGATCCACGCAACAAGCCCCCCTGCAGCAACAAGAAGAGGCATAACAAAGAGGGTCAGAACACTCACCGTCCTTTCACCTGTGGCTGGCAGGATAATCTGGGCGGCTTTGCGCTCCTTGGGCCTGATGGAAATGAGATCCTTCTGCTCTGCGAGCCAGTTCACCATGTTGAGGAAGAGGTCCCCGTTCGGTTGAACAACGCTTTTTCCTTCCACTTCAGACGAAAAGTAATTATCCGTTGCAAAGTCGGAATCTCCAACCACAACAATTCGTGTCTTTGTTTCTGTCGTTCCCTTGGGTGTACCAGCAGGGTTGCCTTCAGCGGCCATGGCAAGGGTGATAGGCCCTTTTCTGTCGCGTCCGGGGGTGAAATGGGGTTTGTCTTTTTGAAGCTCTTCAACAAAGTCAAAATCAGCCCACGCACTGCCACCGGTCTTCACAAGTTCAGTCACACTCACCTTCTCGGGAGTTTTGGATGTCTTAGAAAGAGAGCGGGCCAAAGGGAAAAAAGTCATGTACTGGAAGCCCTTGGTAATCTCATGAAACCGATCGTATTGCACACCAAGGGGCGTCACCGGTCCGGACCCGATGACCTGCGAAAGCGCGTTAAGGTCCACCACGTAGGTGTCGTCTACCTGAATGCCCCATTTCTGGAGCACGCTGCCAAGGCGTGTAGGAGCATTGGGGTCCAGCATGAACATGGCTTTGCCACCTGTGTTCAGGTACTCGTCCAGAAGCTTCAGTTCGGACTCCAGCAGGGGACCCTGAGGTCCTGCGACAACGACGACATTGCAATCTTTTTTGAGGTCTTCTATTTTCTCGTACGAAGCGAGGTGGATCGTTTTCACCTTGAAGCCCTGAGCATCAAGAGCTTTCTTTGCCTCTGTCATGGAACGTCGCTGGTCCTGACCGGTGAGGTCAACCTCGCCGTGACCCGCCACGAAACATATCTTTACCGTCCCGGCACGCGTTACTTTGATAATGCCATTGGTAAGGTTGTTTTCATTGATATCACGCACCTGAATTGTCTTGCTGCCGAAACGAACAACCGCGATGTTGTAACTTTTCACCTTGTATTTTTCTGCAAGCGTAGGGTTTTTATCAGGGTCCACGACCCGGTACTTGAATCCCTTTGCATAATACGCGTACTCCTCCAGCAACTCCTCTACATCTCTTTTCTGAGGTGCTTCTGAATTTACAAATGCAATAACCTCAAAAGGATCTTTTTCGCCGGCCTTTTTCTTTTCCTCGATGAGCTTTTCGAGATGGTCAAGCTCTTTTAACGTACTGTCCGAGAGCGAGAAAAGTTTCTGTTCAGTAAGGTCCCATCTCAGGTAATGGCGATAAAGGATCGCATTGAGGAAACCCACGATGAGAACCACAATGATAGCGAGCAGGAAAGCATTACCCCGGTAAATCGTGGCTGGTTGAACGAAAAAGTCCTTTACAAAACTCCGGTTGATAAAAATCCAGTATCCCAGGAGAATTAATCCAACAACCCCGGGCACCAGAGCGTACATCCACAGGTTGCTGGAAATAATATAAAGAACAAGCCCTGCAGATAAAAATATCAGACCAAGCGACAAAATGATTTTTGTAATATTTTTCATCATGGCTTACCTCCACTTCTGAGACTCGATGGCCGTGACAGTCAGAAAAAGAAGATACCCGACAAAGGAAACGAAAAACACCACATTTCGTGTGGTAATAAGACCCTTTGACATGTCCCCAAAATGCTCCATCAGGCTGATATATTTAAGAAACTCCGTGCCCTGGGTGGCAGTAGTCGCGGCCCATCCGATCACCCAGAAAATCAATAACAAACCAAAGGCAAGCACTGCAGCGATAATCTGATTCTCCGTGAGTGCAGAGGTAAATGTACCCACTGCCATAAAAGCACTGCCCAGAAGGAAAAGGCCCAGATAAATACTTATAACCGGCCCGGGTTCAGGAGAACTGTAAATGAAAAGAAACAGTGGATAAAGAAATGTGAGTGCAATCATGATGGTATACGTGGTCAACGCCGCAAAATACTTGCCGAGAACAATCTGTGTGGTTGTCACTGGAGAAGTCAACAGCACTTCAAAAGTACCCTGCTTTTTTTCTTCTGCAAGAAGTCGCATTGTGAGAACAGGAGAAATCAACAGGAGAATGATGGCCATGTTTGAATAAAGAGGCCGTAAAAAGTGATCCGTGAGATTTGGACCTCCACCAAGCCCCATGAAACGCTGAAACTGGAAGCGAATAAATATTTTGAGAATGGTATTGTAGAAATACGCGGTAATCGCGAGAAAAACAGCTGTCACCACATAAGCAATGGGGGAGGTAAAATATGACTTCATCTCTTTTTTCCATATGGCAAAGACGTTTTTCACTCTCTGCATCAGTGACCTCCTTTTTCACCTGAGATAAGCCTGAGGTAGATCTCTTCCAGCGAGGGAAGGCTTGAGCGTACTTCGAGAATTCCGTACCCCTTCTCTACCAGACGCCTGATCAGTTCGGGCTGGGGTGCTGTATCAACACCCACGCTGACCACAAGTTCGCGACCTTCCGCCCTTACAGACTCCACACCTGGAACATCCTGGAAAAACGACTCGTCATCGAGTGGCCTATCGAGTAAAATCTGAACCTGCCGCCTGTCACTGAGGCGACGGGATAGTTGTTCATACGTGTCTGCTGCGATAAGCCGTCCTTCATTAATGATGAGTACGCGGTTACACGTCATGGTTACTTCAGGAAGAATGTGCGTGGAGAGAATTACCGTGTGTTCCTTGCCGAGTTCCCTGATAAGTTCACGTATTTCAACTACCTGTGCAGGGTCCAGCCCGATGGTGGGTTCGTCCAGGATAAGCACTTCAGGATCGTGTACAATGGCCTGGGCAATAGCCACACGCTGCTTGTACCCACGGGACAGGTTACCGATAAGGCGATCGTACACATCCACCAAGCCGCACCGTTCCACCACCCGTGCGACAGATTCGCGACGCTGGGAAGAAGGAACGCCTTTAATTTCTGAAATGAAGTACAGGTAATCCCTGACGGTCATGTCTAAATATATTGGAGGATTCTCCGGGAGGTACCCTACCAGCCGCTTCACTTCCAGTGGCTCTTTCTCCACATCATGGCCTCCTACGAAAGCTCTTCCTGCGGACGGCATGAGATAACCGGTGATAATCCGCATGGTGGTCGTCTTCCCTGCTCCATTGGGTCCCAAAAAACCCAGCACCTCTCCTTTCTGAATGGAGAAACTCACATCCTGGATGGCCGGCCTGTCGCCGTAATATTTGGTGAGCTCCTGAACCTCAATCATGGGTTTTACCTCCTCTCAGTTTTCACATAAACTGCACAAATTCTCTCATACAACATGTTGTTATCAAAATCCCGGCAATGAGAAAATGTCCCCGCCCTATCTAAGGTTACATCACGGGGACAGGAAGAGCGGCGGCAAGGACCTCTATCGTCTCGTCCTTGGCCCGGACGACAAATTCATCCGCAACATCCCACATTTCACTGAGAGGAGCACGTATGCGCCGGGCGACCACCCGCTTGATGTAACGGGCTCCATATTGAAGGCTGTAACCTTCCTTCACAACAAGATCTATCACTGCGTCCTCTACGTGCACGCGCTTACCCTCTTGAGCCGCCGTCTCAATAACTTTACGAATTTCTGCTCGAGCGATTTCCTTTACTTCCTCTTCAGTGAGTGGGGAAAAAACGACAATTTCGTCAATTCTATTGAGGAATTCCGGCGGGAAGAACCGTTCCGCCACCTTCAAAATGGCATTTTGCAGGTCCTGACAGGGCACCTGTGTGTTACGAAATCCCATGGGATTGGTAGCACGGGCATATTCCTGAGACCCCACGTTGGAGGTAAGAATAATCACTGCGTCTGAGAAATACACTCTTCTGCCCCGGCCATCGGTAATCCATCCTTCATCGAACACCTGCAGAAAAAGATTTCTGACAAAAGAGTTCGCCTTCTCAAATTCGTCAAGCAATACAACACAAAATGGATTTTCCCTCACCCGGGTTGTCAGAACACCCCCCAGTTCCGACCCCACAATACCCCTGGGCATTCCAATGAGCTTATCCACGCCCAGAGATGATTCACTGTACTCTGACATATCCACGCGTATAAGGCGATTTTCGTCTCCAAAAAGTGCCTCTGCCAGTGCCTTGGCCAGTTCTGTTTTTCCCACACCTGTCGGACCCAGAAAGAGCAACACGCCCGCCGGCCTGGTACGTTGCTCTTTAAGAGGTCCCATATTCAGTCGCACTGTGCGGACCACCGCCTCGACAGCGTGCTTCTGGCCTACAATACGCCTTCTGATCTTCTGTTCCAAATCTGCGAAGCGTTCATTGACACGCTGCTTAACCAGCTCTAAAGGCACGTGCGTATCCTGAGACACCACTTCGTCCACGTCTGAAGGCACCACGATCCGCGGCTCACCTCGAAGTTCCGCTTTTACACAGGCTGTGTCCAGCCAGGCGATGGCCTTGGCCGGAAGGCGTGTGTTCATAGCATACCGTGTGGACAAATAAAGCAAACGTTTTATGGCTTCATCACAGATCGATACAGAATATGTCCTTTCAAATCGAGACCTCAAGCCCTCCAGTATCTGCCTTGTCTCTTCAATGCTGGGCTCCTCCACCTTTACCACCCGGAACCTGCGGGCCAGCGCCTCATCTTCTGCAATGTGCATTCGATATTCCTGAGCGGTGGTGGCTCCGATGATTTGAATTTCTCCTCGAGCCAGGGATGCTTTGAGGATGTTGGCCGCATCTGTGGGCACACCGAGAGCCGAACCAGCGCCGATAATGGTATGCGCTTCATCAATGAAAAGAATGTATCTGGGATTTTCCTTAACTTCGCGAATGAGTTTTTCCATCCTCTCTTCGAACATGCCCCGGAACATGGTGCCTGCCACGATGGCGTTCATGTGAAGCTGCACAATCTGCTTATCCCTGAGGCGTGGTGGCACATCTTCAGGAGAAAATTCAATAAGTCTCGCCAGCCCTTCCACAATGGCTGTTTTACCCACTCCAGGTTCTCCTATGAGCATCACCGAATTTGCACGCTCCCGGTGACACAGAACCTCCATAATCTGACGCAGTTCTGCATCTCTTTTGATAAGGGGAGGCAATTTATCCAGGCGTGCCAGCATGTTCAAATTGGTTCCAAACTGCTTGAGAAAGGGGGGGAGTTCATAGTGACGCAGGATCTCCTCTTCCAGTTCCTTCTGACGACGCCTCTGAGCGTATATTTCCTCTATAACCTCGGTGGGCGTAATGCCTCGACTGGTCACCTGCTTCATGAGCACATTGGGTCCTACCTGGAAGAAGGCAACAAAGAAATCAACCGCATCTGCCAGTTCCCTTCCGGAAAAGCGGGCGTGTTCAAGAGCTGCCTGCAGAAACCGAACCGTCTCCTGCGGAATTTTAATGGACCGTCCTGTGTACTGTCTTGCCCGCCGGAGAAATTCGAGAACCGCGCTTTTTATAACAAAGGGGGCAAGCCCGAGAGCCCGCATTGTTTCTTCAAACAGCGGTCCCTCCACCTCCATGAACGCCACAAAGATGTGTTCAAGCCCCAGGTAATAGTGATTGCGCCGTTTGGATTCTTCGACTGCAATGGTGAGAATCCGTTGCGCGTTTTCATCCAGTTTTTCCCTGAGACTGGTAAAGTCCAGCATGTTTTGGGGCTCACCTCCTTATAAAATCGTGGCGTAATTTTCACCCACCAGCCTCTTAATTCGTTCCTCAATGGGAGGATGAGTGCTGAACAGGGAGGACAAGGAAGACCCACCTCTGAGGGGGTTGACAATGAACATGTGGGATGTGGCAGGATTCACCTCGGCAGGGAGCCTGTGCGAGTAAGCATCCAGTTTTTTCAAGGCCCTGGCAAGACCAAATGGCGAGCCCGCAAGTTTCGCCCCCGTGGCATCCGCCATGTACTCGCGCGACCGGGAAATGGCCATCTGGATAAGAATCGCGGCGATAGGTGCCACAATCGCCATGATCAGCAACACGATGGGATTGTTGCCTTCATTATCCCTGCCACCAAGAGCTCCGAATATCGCCAGGTATTGCAGCCATCTTGCAATCATCATCACCGCTCCTGCAATAGTCGCCGCAACCGCGCTCACAAGAGTATCTCTATTCAAAACATGTGCCATTTCATGGGCCAGCACACCCTTGAGCTCCTCTTCGTCCACAAGGCGAAGCATTCCCTCTGTCACAGCCACTGCTGCGTGCCCGGGACTTCGACCAGTGGCAAAGGCATTGGGCTGTTGCATGGGGACGATGTAAACTCTCGGCTTGGGAATTCCTGCCTGAGCCGCCAGCTCTTCCACAATCCGGTGAAGATAGGGAGCTTCATCGGGCGCGACCTCCCGCGCCCGGTACATGGCAAGCACAATCTTGTCAGAGAACCACCAGGCTCCGAAATTCATTACTGCGGCAAATATAAAGGCCAGAGTCATCCCGTAAGTACCACCGATAGCATTGCCGATCAGGAGTAACAGCACGGTCAGAAGGCTCAACAAAACAACTGTTTTTATCCGATTCATGGACACCCTCCTCTACACAAAATGTCAGGTTTTTACATCAATACGCATTTTTTGCACAAAAATTACAGGTGTTCCCTGAGTTTTTCGAGGAGTTTTTTGGCTTCGGAGGAAAGACGTTTGGGTACAGTAATCTTAACCACTGCATATAGATCCCCGCGTCCGCCATCGGAAGAGGGGAAACCCTTGCCTTTAATTCGCAGTTTTGCTCCCGAATCCGTGCCTGGCGGAACCTTCACGCTGTAGATGCGTCCGTCCGGGGTTTCAACATCCACGTTTCCTCCCAGTGCAGCAGTAAGCATATCCACCGGCACATCCACGTAGAGGTCCCTACCCTCGCGGCGAAAACGTGAATCACCAAGCACATGAACCCGCAGGAACAAATCGCCTGGAGGAGCTCCGCCTACTCCGTCGTTACCCTTGCCTGCAATGCGGAGCCGTGTGCCCTCCTTCACGCCCGGCGGGATGGTAACTTCAATACGTTCACGTGATTGGACCCGTCCAGAGGCTCCGCAGGCGCTGCATGGGACACCGGGTTGTTCGCCTGTGCCTCCACATTCCGGACAGGTGGCTGAGACAAAAAGGAAACCCCGTGACTCTCGGATTTCGCCGGTACCATGGCACCGGGAGCAGGTACCACCACCTGAACCCGCACGCCGACCTGAACCTCCGCAATGAGAACAGCGAACCAGGCGAGATATTTCCACATCCCGGCGCGCTCCTGTGTACACATCAACAAGGGGCACTGTAATCTCCATCTCAATATCTTCACCCCTTGCAGGCGACCGGTAGGAAGCGCGTCTTCTTCCGCGTCCGGTAAATATTCCTTCAAAAAGGTCCTGAAACCCGCGACCGCCGCCAAAGAAGTCAAAACCCTCGAAATCTTTAAAAAAGTCAAAATTAAAGTTAAAACCACCCCTTCCGCCTCCGGCAAAGGCAGCCTCGCCAAGCATATCGTATTGTTTGCGTTTTTCCGGGTCGCTCAGTACCTGATAGGCTTCGTTGATTTCTTTGAACTTTTCCTCGGCTTCCTTGTCACCTTTGTTCAGGTCGGGGTGATACTTCTTGGCTAACCGACGGTACGCCTCCTTGATTTCTTCCTGGGTGGCGTTCCGGCTCACTCCCAGGATCTTGTAATAATCTTTGTAAGGCGCCATTTCTCTCTCCCCGACCTCCTGGTGTATTTCTATTATTATCCCACATTTTTACAGAACTCAGTTGCCTCCTTTATCATCTTTTTCCCGATATTCAGCATCAATTACATCTCCCCGGTCTCCTGAAGATGCTTCTGATGCACTTTCAGTACCGGAAGAGGCTTCACCCGCCTGGGCACCACCCGGCGCACCCGGGGAAGAGGCCTGCTGACGATAAAGAATTTCCGCAACCTTGTGGGACGCCTGTTCTATGCGTTCTATGGCCCGGCGCAGCTCATTGATATCTTCACTGTCTATCACCTTTTTCGCATCGCTGATGGCATTCTCTACCGCCACCTTTTCTTCGGCCGGGATTTTATCCCCGTGTTCGCGCAAAATCTTCTCTGTATTGTATATAAGAGTGTCCAGACGATTACGTGTTTCCACCCGTTCCTTTTTTCTGCGGTCTTCTTCGGCATGGGCTTCTGCTTCTTTTACCATCCGCTCGATTTCTTCCTCAGTAAGACCGCTGGAGCCGGTAATGGTAATGGCCTGCTGTTTACCTGTGGCAAGGTCCTTTGCAGACACGTTGAGAATGCCATTGGCATCAATATCAAAGGTCACCTCGATCTGTGGCACACCCCGTGGAGCCGGCGGAATGCCCTCCAGACGAAAACGTCCGAGGGAGCGATTGTCCCTTGCCATGGGTCTTTCACCCTGGAGCACGTGGATTTCCACCGTGGTCTGGTTATCCTCAGCCGTGGTAAAGATTTCCGTTTTGCGTACAGGAATGGTGGTGTTCCGCTCTATGAGCTTTGTGAAAACCCCACCGAGAGTCTCCACACCCAGGGAAAGGGGCACCACATCCAGCAACAGGATGTCTTTCATTTCGCCGGCGAGAACCGCTGCCTGAACAGCAGCACCGACGGCAACCACCTCATCAGGATTCACACCGCGGTGAGGTTCGCGACCGAAGAAATCTTTTACCATCTCCTGAACCTTGGGGATGCGGGTGGAACCCCCTACGAGTACAACTTCATCAATATCGGAAGGTTTCAAGCCTGCATCCTTGAGAGCCTGCTCGCAGGGTCGAATTGTCTTCTCCAGCAAATCTGTCACCAGTGATTCAAACTTGGAACGTGTGAGTTTCTTGTACAGGTGCTTGGGTCCGGATGCATCTGCTGTAATAAACGGGAGGTTGATTTCCGTCTCCTGCAGCGTGGAAAGTTCAATCTTCGCCTTTTCTGCCGCATCCTTTAACCGCTGCATGGCCATGGGATCCTTTGTCAGGTCTATTCCCGTCTCGTTTTTAAACTCTTCCACAAGCCAGTTGATAATCCGCTGGTCCAGGTCATCACCACCCAGGTGTGTATCCCCGTTGGTAGCCTTAACCTCGACAATATTGTCTCCTACTTCCAGAATGGAAATATCAAATGTGCCTCCTCCAAAGTCATACACAGCAATTTTGGCGTTCTTCTTTTTATCCAGACCGTACGCAAGAGCTGCGGCAGTGGGCTCATTGATGATTCGTTTCACATCGAGCCCGGCAATGCGTCCCGCGTCCTTGGTTGCCTGACGCTGTGCATCGTTGAAATATGCAGGTACGGTAATAACCGCACCTGTCACCGGTTCGCCCAGGTACGCCTCTGCATCCTTCTTAAGCTTCATGAGCACGCGAGCGGAGATCTCCGGGGGCGAGTACACCTTGCCCATCACCTCAACACGAGCATCATCGTGTGGTCCACGCACGACTTTATACGGCACCCGCTTGATCTCTTCTGAGACTTCCTCGTAGCGTCTGCCCATGAAACGCTTTATGGAAAAGACTGTATTTTCAGGATTGGTTATCGCCTGTCTCTTGGCAATCTGCCCCACAATCACCTCTCCTTCTTTCGTAAACCCCACAACAGAAGGAGTGAGGTTGGACCCTTCTGCATTGGGTATCACCTTCGGCTGGCCACCTTCCATGATAGCCATTACGGAATTGGTCGTGCCCAGGTCAATGCCTATGATCTTGCCCATGACAACCTCCTTCACCGTCAGATTTTTTGCACTTTAAATTTAGGCTTCCTCTCCAGCCCCGTCAAACCAATAATCTATAAAATAAAAAAGGGGGGGATAAACACCCCCCTCTACACTACCGGACCTGCAGGCAGGTTATTCGATTTTTACTTCCCTGGGCTTTGCCTCTTCTTTTTTGGGCAGTACAACCTCCAGCACCCCGTCTTTATAGGCAGCTTTTATCCTGTCACGATCCACATTGGATGGCAGTGAGAAGGACCGCTGGAAGCTTCCGTAGGCCCGTTCAATCCGATGATAGTTTTCCTCCTTCACTTCCTTCTCCACTTTCTTCTCGCCCTTCAGGGTAATCACACCGTCCTGGACCTCGATTTTGATATCTTCCTTACTCACACCGGGTATTTCTGCCTTGAGTACAATCTCGTTATCCGTTTCATATATGTCAACTGCTGGCACGAAGCCTCCCGCAAGGTCCAGGTCGGTGCTCCTGAAGCGGCGGAAGGACTCTTCAAAGAGCTTGTTCATTCTGTCCTGCAGATCCAGCAGGTCTCTGAAAGGATCCCACCTCATGATGGTCATGGTTTCTCACCTCCTTTTTTCAAGTTTCGCACTGCTCTTCTTTATTTTCCAATATTTAATTTAAGTCAGGCTGCACGAGTGTCAACCTGGCCTGATTAACCGGTCAGTAAAAAAAAGTCTGATATGCGTTGAGGAATGTTCCCCTTATTGATTTATATGAAAAAATACAACAACCAGAACCTCTGGAGGCCAACATGCGAACGGGCATAGATGTGGGTTCTTATTATCTCAAAATTGCCTGCCTCGATGAAAACGGTCAGCTCCTGCACACCTTATTTAAGCCACACAGCGGCAAGCCGGGAGAACTCATCACCAGCAGCACGATTCAAAAATTGGTGCATCCGGGTGCAGGAGTGACAGGGGCGCTTGGCCATCTGGTACTCACTGAAAAATTCGTACCGGTTGATGAAGTACAGAGCCTCATCACCGGGACATGGCATCTTGCAGGCCCCTTTGAAAACCTCATCTATCTGGGCGCGAGTTCCATATCCCTGATCAGGGTCAACTATCGCGGGGAACTGCTCGACCTGCGCACCAATTCCATGTGTGCGGCGGGTACCGGTTCATTTCTCGACCAGCAGGCACAACGCATGGGCGTAAACTTTGAAGAGACAGGACGTTTTGCAAGCACGGACAATCCGCCTTCCATTGCTGCACGCTGTTCTGTGTTTGCCAAATCGGACCTGATTCACCGCCAGCAGGAAGGTTACTCTGTCCCCGAGCTATGGTGCGGCCTCTGCCGGGGTCTCTCGCTAACCATTGCAGGCACGCTTCTGCGCGGTGAACGCCTGCGCGGCCGCACAGTGGTGGTTGGAGGCGTTGCTCTGAACAGGGAGGTCGTCAAATACCTGAAAGAAAAAATCCCCGAACTCATCGTGCCGGAGCACCCGCACGTGGCTGCAGCTACAGGTGCGGCACTTCTGGCCGAAAATCCGGATGCGAGAAGCACCGCAACTCGACCGGCGGTGTACTTCCATCAAACCGGTGGCAGAGAAAAGCATCAGAGGCCGCCTCTGGTGTTACATCTATCACGCATCCCTGAAGATACGGTGTTTCGCTCTTACGTGGATACCGAAGGCAACGAGGTGCGCATAATACGACCCCTCCAAAAAAGTGAACCCGTGGCTCTGGGAATGGATGTGGGGTCCACATCCACCAAGCTCGCCCTTCTCACTCCTGAGGGAGAAATCATTGTGGATATCTACCGTCGCACGGCAGGCGATCCCATCGGAGCCATGAAGAAGCTCCTGAAGGCGGTGGAGACTATTCAAGAAGAAGAAAATACCAGTTTTTGCGTGCTCGCCTGTGGAACGACCGGGTCTGGCAGAAAGCTTGTTGGTGCCATTATGGGCGCTGACAGGGTGGTCAATGAAATCACCGCCCATGCCCGCGGAGCACGCATGCTTTTTGGCGATGACATCGAAACCATTTTCGAAATCGGCGGCCAGGACTCCAAGTACATTCACATGAAACAGGGTCGTGTGGATAACGTGAACATGAACTACGTGTGTGCAGCAGGGACAGGATCTTTCGTGGAGGAACAGGCGGCCAAGCTGGGAATACGCGTACAGGAGATTGGAGACCTTGTCATGGGCGTTTCCCCACCGCACACTTCCGAACGGTGTACGGTGTTCATGGAGCAGGACGTAGAAAAGCTGCTGCGCGAAGGGGCATCCCGCGAAGAAGTGATCGCGGCAGTGCTCTATTCGGTCTGTGTTAACTACCTCACAAAAGTCGTGGGCAACCGCCCGATCACGGGCAAAAGAATCCTTTTCCAGGGTGCCACCGCGCGAAACAAAGGTCTTGTGGCCGCATTTGAAAACCTGTTGAACCGCGAAATTCTCACTTCACCTTTCTGTCATGTAACAGGAGCTATCGGTGCGGCTCTTCTGGCGCTGGAAGAGACGAAAAGGGAAAACACTGAAACCTCCTTTCGCGGCTGGAGTATCCACCGCAAACACATAGAGGTAAACTACTCTCACTGCGACCTGTGCGCCAACAATTGCAAAATCACCTTTGCCCGCATTGAAGGAGTAAAAGAAGTTCCTTCCTGGGGTTACATGTGCGGCCGCGACCCTGAAGACTCCGGTCGCAAACACAACCGGCACTACGAACCTTTTGAACTGCGCACCTCTCTTTTCCTGCGTGCCGGCGTACAGAAAATCCGCAAGCGAAGAAAAGAGAAAATCGTTATACCCCGCGCTTTAAGCACCTATGCCTTCCTGCCCCTCTGGCGTGCATTTTTCAGCCATCTTGGTTTTCCCCTGACACTCACCCGTCCCACTGACCGGCACATTGCAGAAAAGGGAGTTGATGCTTCTTCTGCAGACTTTTGCTACCCGGTAAAAGTTTTCATCGGGCATGCACTGGAGGCAGCGGAAAAAGGAGACTACGTATTTATCCCTCATGTCATCGCCGGCGAAAAACCCAGATACACTGTCAATTCTGCCTTTTGCCCTTACGTCCAGGCTGGTCCCTCCATCGTGCGCGCTTCAGAAAGTGTAGCGGAGGCCCTGAAAGATAAGCTCCTTGCTCCGGTCATCGATTTTGCACGGCCGGACTGGCTCAATGTTGCAGACCTTGCAAAGGCCCTGGAACCCCTGGGTATCAACCAGTTCCAGGTGGCACGGGCCTGGAAAAAAGGGCTGGAAGTCCTTCAGGCATATCGTGAACAGTGTCTGATGGAAGGTCGCCGCATACTGAAAGAGGTTAACGAAAAAGGTGAAAAAGCCGTTGTGGTGGTGGGGCGTTATTACAACATGTACGACAGCGGCATCAATCTGGACCTCCCGCGCAAGCTCTCGGAACTGGGCTTCACGGTGATTCCCTACGAGTACCTGCCCTTCGACGAAAAAGACCTGGGCGAGTTTTTCCAGGGGATGTTCTGGTACTACGGCCAGCGCATCATCAATGCAGCAAAACTCGTAAAAAAACATGACAACCTCTTCCTGCTGTACCTCACCAATTTTTCCTGCGGACCGGACTCTTTTTTGCTCACATACGTGGAAGAAATCCTTGGTCGCAAACCATACCTTATTTTAGAACTCGACGAACACGGGGCTGATGCCGGTTACGGAACACGCCTTGAGGCATTTGCCGATGTGGTAAAAGAGTGGGAAAAGGAAAAGGAAGAAAAAAATTACATATACGTGAAACCCCGCAGTGATGACTTTCGTTCCCGGCTCATACTCATTCCACCCATGCACCCCTCAGGTGCCGCCATGTTTGCTGCCGCCTTTCGCAAGCACGGCTACAGAGCGGAAGTCCTGCCACCGGTAACCATCGACCAGTTCGAAAAGGGCCGTTCACTCACCAGAGGCTCGGAATGCCTGCCAACTCAAGTCACAACGGGCAACATCGTGACCTACATTGAAAAATGTGGTCTGGAGCCCCATGAAATCGCGGTATTCATGCCCACCAGTGACGGCCCATGCCGTTTCGGTCAGTACTCTGTGCTCCAGCGCATTATCCTCAACAAGCTGGGTTACGAAGATGTACTGATTCTTTCACCCTCGGGACAGAACACCTATCTTGGACTTGAAGGTGCGCTTCGAAAGGACCTCTGGCGGGGCATTCTCATCGGCGACATCCTTTTCAAGGCTTACTGTCACACGGCACCCTGTGAAGTTGAAAAAGGCAGAGCGCGCCTGCTTTTTGAAACACTCACGCAGGAAGCATCCGACGCGTTTGCCAGGGGAGAAGAATTCACCGACATCATCCGCACGGTTGTGCGGCGATTTGAAAAGCTGCCACAACAGCAGAAAAACGTTCCTCTGGTGGGGATTGTGGGCGAGATATTCGTGCGCTGCAACCCCTACTCCTGTGACTATGTGGTTGACTGGATTATCGAAGCAGGAGCTGAGCCGTGGCTGGCTCCTGTCAGCGAGTGGATTCTCTACACCACCTATATTTATAAATACAAGGCGCGCAAGTACATGAACCTGAAGGATATCTTTGCCTCGCATCTGAGGAACAACTTCCTCCATCAGGTGGAACATCGAGCATACCAGGCAGCGGGTGAATTCCTGGCCGGGAGACACGAACCTCCAATGGAACAGATCGTTGAAGCAGGCAAACGCTACTTCCCGGTGGACTTCACCGGGGAAGCGATCATCACCGTGGGAAGAGCCGTCCTGTTTATAGAACAGGGAGCATCCTTGGTTGTCAATGCCTCACCCTTCACCTGTATGCCGGGTACAACCACCAGCGCAGTGTTTCGAAAAATCAGCACCGAAACAGGTGTGCCTGTGGTAAACATGTTTTATGATGGTTCTCTGGGTGTTAACGAAAAAGTAGCTGTGTTTCTCAGAAACCTGAAAAGAACCCTTGAGGAAAAACAATACCAGAAAAGCTTTCTCAGTGCCTGATAAAATCAAAGGCGGCGCCGGGATTCGAACCCGGGTATTGCGGTTTTGCAGACCGCTGCCTTACCACTTGGCTACGCCGCCTTTTATTTTTCTATTATAAAAAAGCCCGCTCACTAAAACAATCCACACTTCAATCCTTCAGGTCAACCTCACCTAAAACCCACAAACTTTTCAAAACTTTTTATTCACACCAAATCTTGAAAGCAACTTAAATCTACTGGTTGGCCCGGGAAGCGGGATTTTCGTATTAAAATAAAAGCCTGACTCAACCGGAGTGAGGGAAAAATGTACGACAACAAAAACAAAACATTCTTGGTTGCAAGATTCATCTTTACAATTGTCACGGGAGTGTGTGCGGGGATTGGATGTTCACACCAGAAAATGGTTGACGTGGTTGTTGTGGGAGGTGGATTGGCCGGGCTTGCCGCAACGTATGAAATCCAGGCTCCGGGAGTAAAAGTCCTTCTTCTGGAAAAGGAAAAGCGACTGGGAGGACGCATCCAGACCCGGAATCACAACGGTGAACCCTATGAGAAAGGCGCGCTTTTTGCGTATTCCAGCATAATGGTTCCACCAGAATGTGGAAAACCATCCCCCCGGATATTCAACCGAAAACCCGTGGGATTCTCTTTAAACGGGACAGTGTATCTGGGCCGCTCCGTCCGTCTGGCCATGGAGAAATACAACTGGAGCCCGCGGGAACGTGAAATCCTTGAGCATGTGTTTAAAAGCCACGAGGTAGGCACCGCCTTTGCCTTTCCGCATCTGATTCAAGTATTCGCGGCCTTTTTCAATGCCATTCATCCCGGGGAGCTTAAGAAGTACCTGAAAGTGCGCTGGCAGGATTCACTTATCCGCTGGCCTGTCAGTGAAAGAAAGAACGGGAATTCTGAACTCGTCGAGTTTTATACCAAGTGCATACAAGCAGGCGTGCTTCTTAACGCGAAAGTGTTGCGGGTGGAGGAGACGGGCGGTCACCGCGTTAAGGTCACGTATACGTACAAAGGAAAGCGGCGCCAGGTGGTGTCCCGGTATGTTGTTGTTGCTGTACCCGCCCCCATTGCGAACGAAATCGTTATGAACAAAAAACCAGTGGTGGCGGAATTCTTGCAGTCGGTAAGGTACGTTCCAGGATTCGTGGTTGTCCTTTTTGTTCCTCCTGGCAAGGTTATTGACTTCAGTTACGTGGTCTTTGCTGATGGAGAAGCAAGTTCCGTGTTTGCAATGCCATGCGTAAGAAAAAACTGTACAAAGCTGTATGTGTACTATGCCCGGGACAGGGCCGTAAAAATGAGCACGCTGCCTGTAAAAAAAGCTGTAAGTCGTACTGTGCGTGAATTGAAGCGTGCCGGTGTGGGCTCTCTCTCCATCGGGGACGTACTGTTTGCAGACACCGGTTTCTGGCAATACCTTGCACCGGTAATAGACGCAGCGTTCGAGCGGATTGACGCTCGTGGCTATATCTTCGCTTCGGAACACGTCATTCTCGCCGGCGAGTACGCGTGGGGGCAGCCCGTAACAGCATCAGCGGGTATAATGCCTTACGGCATGTACGCTGCTTATCGAAGCGGAGTGGCCGCGGGAGAGACTGTAGCCACTCTTCTGGGAGAGAAAAGATGAAAAAGCAGGGTAACGGAACACGGAGTCTCCTGTTTATTCTGGGGTTGGCGGTTTTGATTGCAGGTGCTGCCGTATTTGCCTTTAAAAAGAGAGCTCATCTCTCCATTGGTGACCCGCTTACCTTGTGTACTGTTTATCGCATTCACGACAACCGGCCTGTGTTTGTAAAAACCACACTCGATGGGAATGTGGCTTTTTACGGGCTCATCCTCCAGTCAACGGGAAACGAAAAAATTGCTGAATACCTGCTTTCTAAAAGTTTGGGAGGGTTATGGGAGTATCACGACGGCTACGGTGTCACCTCTGCAGACAGCGCATTTGTTATTGAAGGACTTCTTTCAGCCGGTTACGAAGGTATGGCGAGGAGAAGCCTGGAGATTATCGTAAATAAATATTACTCCCGCGAGAAGGGAACGTTCCTGGCACTGAGGCCCCATGAAGGCGGGGCCCCGTACTGGAGCTTGCCGGCGGTGGAAACAGCAGCGCACATTGCGTATCTTCTTTACATCGCTTTTGGAGGAAGGCGGTACCGGGAGCAAATACTTTCCACGGCCAAGTTCGTGGCAAAAAATCAGCAGTCAGACGGCGGTTGGCAGAGCACGTGGTTCCCTTCGCGTACTCTCCCGGTTTTTTACGCGGTACGCTTGCTCAGGCTGTTCCGGGAGCAGTACGTTGATAATCTTGCCCGGGCTGAGAATTACCTGCTCCGAATGCAGAACAAAGACGGGAGCTGGAACGAAAGATTTATCGAGACAGCCGCAGCCCTGCGCGCGTTGAATGTCCTTGGAGCCTCTCACATCAACGCATATGAAAAGGGAGTGCAATGGCTCCACGATCATCTTAACGATGCAAAGGGTAAAGGGGAACCCGTGCTTTTCTACGGGATAAAAAGAAAAAAGCAGGTGTTTTTCGTTCATTGTTCTGATACCGGCCTGGTAACAAAAGCGTGGATAACGCTGGCACTGAAGGGTAAATGAACTGAAAGCTATCTCCCTATTTGAGGTGATGTGAGCTGTGCGTGACCCTCTGCTTCAGAAAGAATTTGAAGGTGTGTGAGAGATTGCAGCCTCCTCGAAATATTCCGCTGTTCATAGATGAGATTTGTACAATTGCCTCAAGCACAGCTTTCACCTCTTGAACGCCCTCTTCTTTTGTGATATTTTTTGTTTTAATTTTTTATTTTTGGATGATTTCTGTTTAAAAATGCCGGAACGGGATGCGGGACAGCCTGAATTGAGAACAAAGTTTTAATAAAAGGAGTTCGGTATGAACCTCACAGGACTATATAAACTCACTTACGGGGTGTATGTGGTCACGTCCGTGAAGAAAGGAAAGCTCAACGGACAGATCGCCAATACCGTATTTCAGATCACCTCCGAGCCTCCGCAGGTAGCGGTGAGTATCAACAAGGGTAACCTTACACACGAATTCATAAGGGAAAGCGGGGTTTTCGCCGTGTCCATTCTTTCCAGAAACGCGCCGCTCAAGCTCATAGGAAACTTTGGCTTCAAGTCGGGACGGGACGTGGACAAATTCGAGAATGTGAAATACACACTTGGCACCACGGGCGCTCCCCTGTTAATGGAACATACAATCGCACACCTGGAAGTCGAGGTGATGGAAGTTCTCGATGCAGGCACTCACACGCTGTTTACAGGCAGGGTGGTCAACACGGAAGTGTTGAGCAACGATGAACCCATGACCTACGCCTATTATCATGAAATCAAAAAAGGAAAGGCTCCAAAGACGGCTCCCACTTACAGAAAAGAAGAGAAAACCGACATCCCTAAAAAGGAGACAGGCATGAAAAAGTATGAATGTAAGGTCTGCGGATATGTGTATGACCCCGAGATCGGGGATCCGGACTCGGGGATAGCCCAGGGAACACCTTTTGAGGAGCTCCCGGCAGACTGGGTTTGCCCTGTGTGCGGAGCATCGAAGGACGAATTCGAGGAGGTATGAAATGCCTGTACGGGAAATAAAGCCGGGAATTTACCATGTGGGCGCCATAGATTGGGACAGAAGGCTTTTTGACGAGCTCATTCCACTGCCCGAAGGCACAACCTACAACGCCTATCTTGTAAAGGGAAAGGAAAAGACAGCCCTCGTGGATACTGTCGATCCTGCAAAAGAACAGGAATTGCTGGATAACCTGAAAGAAGCAGGGGTGGAAAAGCTGGATTACATCATCGCCAATCACGCGGAACAGGACCACTCCGGTGCCATCGGCAGGGTGCTTGAAAGGTATCCTGATGCAAGGGTGGTTACCAACGAAAAGTGCAAGAACTTCCTCAAGGACCTGCTACTCATTCCCGACGAAAAGTTTATCGTGGTAAAGGACGGGGAAGATCTCTCCCTCGGGGAAAAAACCTTCTCCTTTGTATTTACCCCGTGGGTACACTGGCCGGAGACAATGGTCACGTACCTGAAGGAGGACAAAATTCTGTTCAGCTGTGACTTCTTTGGATCACACTTCGCAACGTCATCCCTTTTTGCTGATGAAAGCGGGAGGCTTTATGAAAGTGCCAAGAGATATTACGCGGAAATCATGATGCCGTTCAGGACATCTATCAGAAAACACCTGGAGAGGCTTTCAAATTTCGATATAGACATCATCGCACCCAGTCACGGCCCCGTGTATAAAAATCCATCTTTTACCATTGACGCTTACAGGGAATGGAACAGCGACGATGTGAAAAACGAGGTTGTGATCGCCCATGTATCAATGCACGGCAGTACGGGAAAAATGGTTGATTACTTTATTGCGGCGTTGATGAAAAGAGGTGTACAGGTAAAACCCTTCAACCTTCCCGGAACGGACATCGGTGAGCTGGCGATAGCGCTGGTGGACGCGGCCACCCTCGTCATCGCCACTCCCATGGTTCTCAGCGGTGCACATCCTCAGGCGGTATACGCGGCTTTCCTTGCCAACGCGCTCCGGCCAAAGACCCGTTTCATCTCCATCATCGGCTCGTACGGCTGGGGTGGAAAGTTCGTGGAGCAACTGAAAGGGTTGCTCGGGAACCTTAGGGCTGAGGTTCTTGAACCCGTGATCGCCCGAGGTCACCCCAAGAAAGAAGATTTCCGGAAACTTGAGGCTCTCGTGGACACTATCGTGGAGAAACACAAAAACAGTGGTCTTTTATAAGTTAAATTAAACAGGCAACCCTTTCCAAACATGTGCTTCCATTAACAGGACCTGGCTATCTTTTCTCAAAAGCCTTTTTGAAAAGCTTTATGGCTTCAAGCACGAGCTCCTGTCGCTCTTTTTCGGCCGGAATGTACTTGGCAAGGCGCTCCTTGAGAAATACATCTTTCCTGCTTTCCGGCGGCGAACCAGAGCGTTCGGCTTCCGAGTCCAATTCCGTGAAAAATTCTCGAAGCGAAAGGTTCAAGCCTTCCGTAATTCCCTTCAGGGTCTCTATCGAGGGATTGGCCTCGCCCCTTTCAATCTGTCCCAGGTACTTGTATGTAATCCCCGCACGTTCTGCCATCCTTTCCTGGCTCAGCCCCTGTGCCCTTCTCAGTTCACGTACCTTCCTCCCCAGTAACATTCTGAACTCCGCATTTTTCACCCAAAATCCCCTCCTCTTTTCTTATTAAAAAATTATGGCAGCGAGCACAGAAGCGTAAAACCCGTTAAAATTCCCTTGTTGTTCGGGGGCGTGGGAACTATATGTGCTAACAACCGCATTCCTGGTTCACGAAAACATAATATGGGTTTCGGGGTCTGGTCTCAAGATTTGACATTCGGGCACCGGCCACAAAACCGGAAAATCACCCAACACTCGTAACCTGATACCGGCAATACCTCCACAAACAACACGCCAGGCCTACTCCAC
>JAJRZV010000086.1 GCA_024275095.1 bacterium
AGAATCTCAGAAGAAATGGCTCAGCCAAATAGTAAGGGAACCACCTGAAGACGTGGACATAGAACTTTTTAAAAAAGAAATGATCATTAAATTAAATATAAAAAAAATTGAAAATGCCTTAAAAAATGCAAGGGATTTAAAAATGGTCCAGGACCTTTCCCGCAAAAAAATGACCTCATAAACAGACTGAAGCAACTTGACAAGATAAAAAAAATAAATGAAAATTAAATATTTAATGAAAGGGGTTGCTCATGAGCAGACGAAAGTTCTTTGAAGAAGAATGGGACAAAATCGTCTCGCTTGGAAAAGAGAAAGGATACATTACCTACGATGAACTGAACAGTTTGCTTCCCTCGGACATATTCGACGTTAAAGATATTGACAACATCCACGCACAGCTCGAGAAAATTGACATTGACCTTGTCCAGTCTCCAGAGGAATACCTGCGTCGCCATCAGAAACAGCAAAGTCGCGTGGTTATAGAGGAAGAAGAAAAAGGTGCCAACGATCCAGTACGCATTTACCTGAAAGAAATGGGTAATATTGAGCTGCTGGATCGCGAGGGAGAAGTGGAAATCGCCAAGCGCATTGAAACCGGCAAAAACATGATCATCAAGGCTCTCATCCGTTCACCTTTTGTACTTCAACAAATTATTCAAACTACGCAATTAGTAGAAGAAGGGCATGTTAAGATTGCCGAAATTATTAAAGATATTGAAGATACCGAGGAAGAGGAAGAGGAAGAGGAATTCCAGGAAATGAACTCAAGCCTTCAAAGAGCGCGGCAACAGTTCATCAGCACGGTGGAGGATTTGAAAAAACTTATCAAGAAAAAAGAAAAAGCTCTTCAGCAACTGAGAAAGGTGAAAACCAAAAAGGCTCTGAAAAAATATGAGAATCAAATAGAAAAAATTGATGAGCAAATCTTTGAAAAACTTAAAAGCATTAACTTTTCTGAAAAGTATATCAGTCAGATTAAGGAAAAGCTCCGTTATTACGTTTCCGAGATCGAGCGGCTGGAAAAAGAAATCAGGGATATTGAAGCGCGCACAAAAATGAAACCTGCCCATCTCATAAAGGCATATCACAAGGCTGCAAAGGATACAAAAGAAGCCCAGCGTCTGGGAGGACGACTCCGCATTTCCATGAAAAAACTGAAAGATCTATGCGAAAAACTCGAAGAGAACACGAAACGCCTGAAGGAAATCGTTCAAGAAACGCATTCCACCGCAGAAGAAATGAAAAACACACTGGCTGATGTGGAACAGGGCGAACAGATGGCGCAACAGGCGAAGGAGGAGCTTATCAAGGCCAACCTCCGATTGGTTGTCAGCATCGCAAAGAAGTATACAAACCGGGGACTTTCCTTTCTTGACCTTATTCAGGAGGGAAATATCGGCCTCATGAAAGCGGTGGACAAATTTGAATATCAGCGCGGTTATAAATTCTCCACCTATGCAACGTGGTGGATCAGGCAGGCGATCACCCGGGCCATTGCAGACCAGGCGAGAACGATCCGCATACCCGTTCACATGATCGAAACCATTAACAAAATAGTACGAACGTCCAGGGCACTTGTACAGGAAATGGGACGTGAACCCACACCTGAGGAAATTGCTGAAAAACTCAACCTGCCCGTGGACAAGGTACGAAAAGTACTTAAAATCGCTAAGGAACCCATATCCCTCGAAACGCCCATTGGAGACGAAGAAGACAGTCACCTGGGAGACTTCATTGAAGATAAAAAAATCATGCAGCCCCTCGAAGCTGTCATTCACATGGATCTGGCCGAGCAAACACGCAGGGTGCTTTCCACTCTCACTCCAAGGGAGGAAAAGGTGGTCCGCATGCGTTTTGGAATAGGTGAAAAAACCGACTTTACACTTGAGGAGGTGGGTAAAGACTTCGACGTCACACGAGAACGAATCCGGCAGATTGAAGCAAAGGCGCTGAGGAAGTTGAGACATCCTTCGCGCTCCAAAATTCTCAAGAGCTTTGCCGAATAATGTCAGGGCCCGTAGCTCAATTGGCAGAGCTGCCGGCTCATAACCGGCTGGTTCCAGGTTCAAATCCTGGCGGGCCCAGACGACAAAATCACAGTATGTGGGGGAGGCATTGATTAACGACATACAAAATCTCAAAAAACTCCAGGAGATTGATGTAACTATCGATGAAATCGTAAACGAATCTCAAACGCTCACACACGAAATGCACACACGACGCAAAGAACTGGAAAAAGTCCGTGAGCAGGTGCAAACACTGTCCCGGGTTATTGAGGAAAAAGAGTCAGAACGAAGAAAAAAAGAACAGGATTTGAAATACGAAGAAGACATTGTGAAAAAATGGGAAGCCCGTCTCAAAGAAATAAAAAAACAACGTGAATATCAGGCACTCATGTTTGAAATTGCCCAGGCTAAAAAAGCCAATGCTGAACTTGAGGAAGAAATACTCAAGCTTATGGAAGAGATAGAAGGACTGAAGAAAGAACATGAAGAAATTACCCGGAAACTTGAAGGAATGGAAAAAGAGTTCAGTGAAAAAGAAAAATTTATTACTGAGAGGTTAAAACACCTGGAAGAACAGAAAGCAGAAAAGGAAAGAGAGCGAGAAACACTCGCCCAATCAATCAACCAGCAGCTTCTATCACGCTACAATCTCATACGCACCAAGCGCGGGGGTGTTGCTGTGGTAAGAGCGTGGGCGGAACGCTGTACAGGCTGTAACATGAACATTCCACCCCAGCTTTACTACGAGGTGATGAAAAACGACCGCGTGCACATGTGTCCTCACTGCCAGAGAATCCTTTACTACGAAGAAGAGCAGGAAGCCAGTGGACAAACAAATTCGAGATGAAGTCTATTCGTACTGTGAAAAGGTTATCAGCTCCTTCGAACGTTTCCTGAAGGGGCAGGTAAAAAAATCTTTCGCATCTGCACCCACTGAATTGCAGGAAGCAGCCCAGTATGCTGTTGGTACAGGTGGCAAACGCATACGTCCTTTACTCTTTTTGACTTCCGCTTATTCACTCGGCCAGGAAGAAAACGACAGTTTGCTGTATTTTGCCACAGGAATAGAGTTCATCCACACGTACACACTTGTACACGACGACCTCCCGTCCATGGACGATGATCTGGAAAGACGGGGACACCCAACGGTGCACGTGGTTTACGGAGAAAGCACCGCCATTCTCACAGGCGACGCTCTGCTCACTGAAGGAGCAAGACTCCTCATCTCCCCCACGTTACTCAATTCAGTAAGTCCAGATGCGCTGCTGGCAATGGCAGACATTGTTCTGTCCTCCCGTGGTGCAGGAGGTGTCGCTGGAGGACAATTGCTGGACAAAAAACACGAGGGCACAAATACAGGTGAAAAAACATTGAAGAAAATCTATCGACAAAAGACCGGGGAGTTTATTGCTGCATGTATCACGGCCGGTTATATTGCCGGAGGCGGCACATCCAGAAAAGACATTGAATTGCTTCACAACGTGGGAGTGGAACTCGGTTATGCTTATCAGATCGGAAACGACATCCATGACCATCTTTACGTAAAACGGGACGCTGAAAAAGGTAAAGCCACTTACATCAAGATCGCAGGGCTTGAAAAGGCAAAAAAGATGTACGATAAGCTCATGGGCAATGTGTTTCGCGGCTCTGCCAAGGTTACAGAACCCGGATCCCCTCTGATAATGGCTATACAGTACATTGACGACCTTGTCCGCAATCGATGGATCTCCTGAGTCGGGTCAACGGTCCTGAAGACCTTAAAAAACTCTCCCTGCCGGAGCTGTACGCTCTCGCAGGTGAAATTCGCAAGCTCATTATCCACACGTGTGCAAAAAATGGGGGACACCTCGCATCAAGTCTTGGAGCCGTAGAACTTTCTATAGCTCTTCATTACGTGTTCAACTCTCCCGAAGACGTAATCATATTGGATGTGGGTCACCAGGCATACGCTCACAAGATTGTCACCAGCAGAAAAGACAAATTCCACACACTTCGCCAGTATGGCGGGATTTCTGGTTTTACATCTCGTGAAGAAAGTCCACACGATCCGTTTGGAGCAGGCCACTCAAGCACGTCTATTTCAGCAGCTCTTGGCATTATCGAAGGGAAACGTCTGAAGGGTCGGAAAGGAAAAGCCGTTGCAGTAATTGGTGATGGTTCCATGACTGGAGGTATGGCTTTCGAAGCACTGAACCAGGCAGGATACCTTGGACGGGACATCATTGTGGTGCTCAACGACAACGAGATGTCCATATCACCCAACGTGGGAGCACTTCAGTCATTCATCTCGAGAAAAATCACAGACCAGTCACTTATCAAGGTCCGCAAAAAAATCAAAGAATTCATCAAGAGCCTCCCCGGAATAGGAGAAGACGTTTACCATGTTATCAAAAAAGCAGAAGATTCCGTTGTCTCTTTTTTCACCCAGGGCATTGTTTTTGAAGGTCTCGGGTTTCATTACCTCGGCCCTATTGACGGACACAGGCTGGAACATCTCATTGAAACTTTCGAGCATGTAGCGGGGTGGGAAGGTCCTATTCTTGTACACGTGGTAACCAAAAAGGGCAAAGGGTATGCTCCCGCAGAGGCAGATCCAGAAAGGTTTCACGGAGTTGCACCATTCGATATCTCCACGGGGGAGCCACTGAAAAAGAACACACGTCCCACCTATTCTGACGTTTTTGGTAAGACACTCGTGCAACTTGCTGTCCAAAATTCAGACATAGTCGCGATTACTGCCGCCATGACAAGCGGCACAGGACTTCACCATTTTCAGGCGCGGTTTCCGGATCGCTTTTACGATGTGGGCATTGCAGAGCAGCACGCGGTTACCTTTGCAGGAGGACTCGCCACACAGGGGCTGCGGCCGGTAGTCGCGATTTACTCTACATTCCTGCAGAGAGCCTTCGACCAGATTGTACACGACGTGTGCCTCCAGAACCTCCCTGTTCTTTTTGCCGTGGACCGGGCGGGAATTGTGGGAGAAGACGGTGCCACGCACCAGGGGCTTCTGGACATCCCACTTTTTAACACCTTACCTAACCTGGTCATTATGGCTCCATCCGGTGGTAGAGAGCTGGCTTCCATGCTGGCCACTGGTCTGACTCTCACCGGTCCCTCTGCTGTAAGGTATCCACGAGGGCTTATTCCTGACGATTTCGATCCTGAAAAAGAGCTGCCACCTCCCGTGGAAGTCGGTAAAAGCCGGGTGTTATCCCGCGGCCGTGACATCACCATTATCGCACTGGGACACGTTTTTCAGGCCTGTGAGGAAGCAGCGGAGGAACTCGAAAAAAAAGGAGTAAGTGTGCGGCTTATAGATGCGCGTTTCGTACGCCCGCTGGACGAAAAAGAATTTCTAACAGCAGCCAGAAGAACACGAAAAATACTCATTGTGGAAGAGGGAGTTATCACCGGAGGCTTCGGTAGAGCTGTGGAAGCTCTCATACGCTCACGAAAAGAGTTTCAAAATGTGAAAATACTGGTGCACGGATTACATACTCCTTTTGTACCACACGGGAACCAGGAAAAGATGAGAGCACTGTATCAGCTTGATGCAAAAGGGATATTGAACCAGTGTTACACATTATTAAAGGGGTAATAGATGGGAGGTACCAGACGCATATACCTCGTGAGGCACGGCCAGTCGCGTCCTGTTGACGAGAACGGCATTATCCGAAACATACCAGGACTCGACCTCACCGAAGAAGGAATACGGCAGGCAAAAAGTACAGCACGATTCCTCAGTCAGGCTCCCATCGGTGCAATATATTCAAGCGATGCCCCCCGAGCAGTCAAAACAGCCGAGATCATTGCACAGGAGTTAAATTTAAAAGTACAGACCTTTCCATGGCTGCGAGAATTTTCAGTTGGAGACCTGGAGGGGACACCTTTCTGGGAGCACCTGGAAGAAATAAAAAAAATTACCCGGTTAAACCGACTTGACCCCTACACCCGATTCTCGGGTGGAGAGAGCATTCAGGACCTGCACGACAGGGTTATCCCCCCGTTGAAAAAGCTCCTTCAAGAGAGCCCACAGCACGTATGTATAGTGGCACACGGGGGCGTCAACAGGGTCATTCTCATGTCCCTGCTGAACCTGCCGTTAGATTTTTTCACACGCATAGATCAGGAAAATGCCTGTGTAAACATCATTGACGTTTCCAACGATCAGGCGATTCTACGATTGCTCAATTTTGTTCCTTACGACGGGGTCAAAGTTCAGCGTGACATCAATGTGTACGTGACGCTCTGATGATGCTTTTGCCCCGTCATCTTCGGGGGTTATCTCACAGATTCGCGCAAATACTGCAGGCCGTTCTGCCAGGTCACTGTGGCATGTGCGGTGGGAAAACCCTGGGAGTTGAGCCATTGTGCCAGCAGTGCACTAAAGCCCTGGAGAAACCCCACGAACCCTCGTGTCCCAGATGCGCTGTGCCTTATCCTACATGTGGTAATGTTTCGTGGGAATGCGGCATGTGCCGCACATCTCCCCCGTCCTTTGACACTGTAATCACAGCTTTCTCCTATGGTCCACACGTAAAAACATTACTCATGGAACTCAAGGAAAGAACGCGGACATGGCCGGCAAGGGTGCTGGCTGAAGCACTGGTCACGCAGCTTGAAAGAAGTCATGTAAATATAAAAAATTTTCATGCTCTTGTCCCTGTGCCTGCATCTACCGTGTCGTTCTCACGCAGATTACTGAACCCCCCGGCCGTGATTTCAGACAAGTTAAGCCCCATTATAAAAATTCCAGTTGTCAAACATGTACTACTTCATAAAGGGAACGTCTCCAAGCAGAGTGAGCTCAGTTTCAAAGATCGAATGAACAACATCCGCGGCACGTTCATTGTACGCAACAGAGAAAAAGTGCAGGGCAAAAACGTGTTTCTTGTTGACGATGTGGTGACAACAACCGCGACAGTAAGGGAATGTGCCAGGGAGTTAAAGAAAGCAGGGGCATCTCAAATCGTGGTACTTGCAGGAGCACGGGCATAGAAGCAATGATCCTGCGATACTACATTCGCAAACATCTGCATCATCCTTTTCAGTTCACGGCTACCATAACAGTATTCGCGCTATCTACTTCCCTGCTTGCCTCATATTCCTCTATCATCGGGTCGCTGAAAACATCCATTGCAAGACAGGTTTCACGCTTCGGCGCCAATCTGATAGTCACTCCCTTGAAAAAAAATCTTACAGAAGAAGATGCAATGTATATTAAAGATATATTCTGGCGCCATAACATTGCAGGAATAACACCCCTTGTTAAAATGCCCGTCATTGCACGCTTGAACCAAAAAAACGTACGTTTAATGCTGGCATTTGTGTGGTTTGATAAAGCATTCACCAACACCCTTGGAGAGAAAGTTATAACAGGGGTAACACAGACCATCCCGTCTATAGAACTTACTGATACTTCAATATTCCCACAAAGCGGCATTTACCTTCCCGCAGACATATACAGGCCCGGCCTTCAGGAAGTTTCTTTTGCAACTCCGTACGGAAACAGGCGGCTCCCGGTTAAGGGGTTTTACCGCGGAGGGGGGGTACTCGAAGACCATGTACTCGCACCCTGGGATGTTTTAAAAAATTTTTTCCCTGATTCACTGACCCAAGAATTGGAAATTCTGGTGAATGCAATAACCGTTCCTGAAGACGACTTTGCCAGGAAAGACCCCTCCACCATGACTCGAAGAGAATATGAAAAATGGTACTGCACCCCTTATGTGACATCTATCGCCAAGCAGATAAAAGAAAAATTGCCTCACGCGGGAGTGAAAATCCTGAATGAAAACATTCGCAAGAGAGAAGAAGTCTTTCGCTGGATGTACAGGAATTACATCGGCATCGTCGTATTTATTTTCATGGCAACAATCCTTGCTTTCACAGGTGTCAACACATTAACCATTGACCAGCGTCGCCGCGAAATTGCTCTGTGGAAAGCCCTGGGCGCTACTTCCAGAGACATATTTATACTGACCACCACGGAAAGCCTCATTACTGCTGCTATTGCGGCGATATTCGCCATTCCACTGATGGCAGGGATCATCTGCTCACTGCGCAATTTGTTAAAAGGAGATGACATCACTCTCGAGTGGACAACCACTATTCTTGCACTGGGATTGGCTGCCATCACCATATCGGTGTTATGGACAATTCTTCCCTGGAGAAGCATTCGAAATACAGAAACCTACCACTTTATTCGACGGGAATGAAGAGAAGATTTCTTATACGCTATTTCTTACGCGCATGGAATTATTACCGCTGGACATACATTCTCATGACGACGGCGCTCATGTTAATCGTTGCACCTGTGGCACTTCATGTGTTAATGAGCACGTCTGCCAATGAATTTATAAAAAAGAGTTCTAAATTTTCTATGGTAGAAATTTCTTCATCACAGAAATGCAAATTGATAGATAAAAAATCCGTGCTATCACTTATAAGAAATTTTAAAAATGTCTCTGTTGTAGAAATGGAACTCGAATTATCCTGCGTTGACAAAAATGGGATTCCCTTGAAAATACAGGCAAAATCTGATGGCCAAAGTAAAGCGTTATATTTTTCTCAGTGTACCACCGCCCCGTGTCTGCCCCTGGGTATCACTACTAACATAATAAAACTTGAGGATGTGTGGCAACAAATTCCCTGGGCACAGGGAAAGCTCAGTCAAGTAGTGTTAAAGGCTGCAAATGCTGAAGCACTTGCTGTGTTTATCAACACGAGGACTCCCTCGTTACGAGCTCGTGTGCGCCACTCGTTCAAAGAGGCAGAACTTCAAACCCTTATACGCGTGAAGGCCTTTTACCGCAATGCGTTTTTATTCTCCTGTATTCTTGGATTTATCGCCTTTATCACGATCTCTGTAGGGTTCATTAACCAACGAAAAAAGTCCTTTGCTGTAATGCGGGCATGTGGAGCAGAAACCAGACATCTGATAAACCTTCTTGTTCTGGAATTGGGAACAGTGTATTTCGCTGCGGTATGTGTATCACTGATAAGCGTCGCCGTAGGCACATTAGCACTACGGGCGTATACAGCAACTACGCCGCTACTCATATCCACCGTGCTGGCTGTGTCCCTGCCATTGCTCCCCGTTGCCATCGCATTCAGCATGATACTCCAGGTCCTTAAAAGTTCAGACACATATACGCTCATGCGATAAAAATGATTACCGGAGGATAAAATGAAAAAGCAATATTTACTGCCGGCAATCCAATTTTGTGGTGGAGTACTCCTTGTTATCGCCGGACGCTGGCTGCTACCGGTGTGCGAATTTAAGGGAATGCGCGTGCATGTAGAAGGAGGCGGTTCTGTCCCCATGAAATGTTTGTTCACTCACGAAGCCATAGCACTTGTAGGAATACTTGTCATTTTAAACACGGCAATGGAGTTGATATTCGACAGAGTACTGCATAAACCTGTACTGTGGATGAGAATATTACTCTACCTCTCAGTGTTTTATTTAGCATATTATGCACCAGGTGTGTGTGCAGGACCCTCTATGCCGTGTGTATCAGGAACACGTCCCCTGTGGACGGCGATAGCGTCGATCGGGATTTTCCTGACAGCCTTTCAGCTGTTCCTTTTAAAATCCTCCGGTCCCGGGGATAGACCCTGAGATGACTTTCAGATCCAGTGTAAAAATACTTTCCTATCTACGAAACGAGCCAAGGCTTCAATATTTCTTTGTGTGCATATTCCTGTTCTTTACGGCTGTCTCATTCGTCATCTGCAGCGCCAGCGCTGTGCGCAGGGGCCTGAAACATGCTGAATTTTACGTCAGGGGAATGGTGATAATCACACCGGAAAAACACCTGAAAAATGTGAGAAGTGTATTTCTCAAAGGAACACCTGACTCGTTCGTGTCTTCTCTCACAGAAGGGTTGGCGGTACACATAAAAGAAAAAGTCAACGTGGAACCATGCGTCATTACCCTGGCACATTCGGCTCCTGCCTCGTGTTGCGATGCAGGCAACCTCCTTATAGCAGCTTTTGGTGGTAAATGCGCTTTCGCCATGAAAATGGCCGGCATATCCGGGGCTCAGCCCCGTCAGTTGAAAACAGACGAACTTCTTGCAGGGTGCAACATCAACCGCAAAGAAGGAATGCCTCTTGTCCTGTACGGCAAACGATTCACAGTAAAAGCCAAATTCAAACCCACGGGTTTAGGATTCTTCGACAATGCCGTGTTCATGAGCTATCAATCTCTTCGGGAACTTTCGATACAAAGCCTGCAGCGTGACGACGTAAACAACCTCTTTATTCCTGAAAATGCCGTCTCATTCTATCTGCTTCCTTCCGGATTATCCGGAATTAAAAGGCTGTGTTCCTCAACTCTGCTGGCAGATGCGGGGTTAAGGTGCTTTTTCCCTTCCAATGAATTGAGGATGCTATCTGAAAAACTGCAAGTTGTCGGTTTCATGGCATTCTATTTTCCACTTGCTGCTGTTATCTTCTGTGCGCTTTTCACAGGGTTCCTGCTTATTATTCTAACCATCACAGCACATCCCATGCTAATCCAGAATGCACTCTGGGGAGCAGCTCCCCGGGAATCAGGAAAAGACGCGCTGCTTCTCTTTCTGATAAGCGCGGGGATTCCCGCTGTTGCTGGTACATTTGTCGGTTCTTACATTTCACTTCTTTTTTCCCGCTACTTCACCGGGATGCTGGGAATTCCTTATTTAGAATCGAGAATGGTAACGGTAGTGGCGGTTATTTTATCCACAGGCTATGCACTGATCGCGGCGGCCATCTTTGCCATAATGACCTACTTCCGTATTCGAAAGGATATTCTCCTGGAGAGAATATACCTTTAAAATGCTTGAACTCCATCACATATCAAAGGTTTTTAATGTGCATGGTCGGGCAATATTTGCATTGAAAAATGTATCCTGCCAGTTTCGTGAAAAAGAACTTTACGTTGTCGCAGGCCCCAACGGAAGCGGTAAAACAACCCTTCTGCGAATTGCAGCATTTAACCTTCTTCCGTCATCAGGGGAAATATTTCTCGATGGGGTTTATATCAACCCGCAAAATTCCCTCCTGAGAATTCAACTCAGAAGTTCCCTTATCAGCTTTTCACCACAGCATCCATGCCTGCCACTCTGGCTTACAGGAACAGAGGCTGCCCGTTTCATTCCCAATATTCGAAAAGACCTGTTCGAATACTACTGTACAGTCCTCAAAGCCGAGGACGTTTTAAAACGCCCTCTCGGAGAGCTGTCCATGGGGACGAGAAAAAAGGCAAATCACGCATTTGTTCTTTCCCGGGTCGCAAAGTACTACATATTCGACGAACCTTTCGCATTCTTAGACGATACTTCCCAGGAGTGCCTGCGAGAAATATTCTTCGACCTTACCGGCAAAATGTCTGCAACTGTAATTGTTTCCACACCGCACAATCTCATGCAGTCAAGCACAGAAAATGTTATTTTTCTGGAAAATGGAGAATGCGTAAAAGGACCCCATGAAATCTAACGAAGCAATCCTTACAGTCACCGGCATTACCAAAATTTACGGAAACACCCTTGCGCTTAACAATGTCTCGTTTTTAATAAATTCCGGCGAATGGGTTTCCGTGATGGGGCCTTCAGGTTCGGGGAAAACCACACTCCTGGGCATCATTTCAGGAATCATCAAACCCTCTTCAGGAAAGGTCATCCTCACAGGAAAAGAAATTACAGCTATGAACGATGAAGAACTGAGCCTTATACGACGTCAGTGTATAGGACTCGTATTTCAAGAATACAATCTTATACCTTACCTGACAGCCCTGGAAAACGTGATGATGGCCCAGTATTTTCACAGCATCGTAGATGAAGGTGAAGCTGTAGAGGTGCTCCACCAGATAGGGTTAGCCGAAAGAATGCATCACTTTCCTGCCCAGCTCTCGGGTGGCGAACAACAAAGGGTAAGCATCGCCAGAGCCATAGTCAATCGCCCCCTTCTCCTGTTAGCTGACGAACCAACGGGCAACCTGGACAGGACTAATGCACAACGTATTATGGAAATATTCAAACAGCTAAACGAAGAATTGGGGGTTACCATTATATGCGCAACACACGATGAATTCGTTGCTTCATTTTCACATCGAACCCTTATTCTCCACGATGGGCGTCTCTCAGGAGAACGGGTGAGGTGAATCCTGTCACGCCCATTCTATTCCGGACTTTCGTTGTAGCTGTTCTTGCATTTCTTCTGTATTTCACAAGCACCCATATAAAAGCAATTTCGCGGCGGGTCGCGTTGTTAACTCTGGCTTACCTGTGGGGTCTTCTCTGGTCCGGGCTGTATCTTGCCCAGTTCACCAATGCCGGGTACCGCATTGACAAAGTCTTCGTATTGTGGATGCTCAATACATTTCTGATCACCGGGGTACAGACATACTGGTGGCTCGCATCAAAAAACAAACAACCATCATGGATAAATCATATGTACATGGTGCTGGTATTTGTCATATTTGCTGCAATTATTTCAGAAGCAGACATGTCGTTCAGACACCTGGCATTTCTCAAACTAAACCGCGTATTTATCCCCATAGGGCACGTAGCCCTGCTGACAGGTGGGGGCCTGTCAATAACAATCGCTTTAATCATCACCAGACGCTGGAATACCATTGTTGAACGAATACACCCGGCCTTTCCTCTTTTGCTCGTCTTTGCCTGCGTGTTTCTGTTTTACCCGAACGTAACCCTGCTCACCGCAATGGTTTTCGCACGCATAGCCCACGACGTGTTTCACTGGGCAAGCGTGTTTTTATTGCTACCGGATCATCCCTACCTCAGCAATCTCGTATGGGAAATAATCGGGTTGCTATTTAAAAAAGGCACTGGCGTTCTCATTGCCCACGGGGCATTTGCCATTCTTGCCGCAACAGCATTTGGTGCATTTTACTACCACCGTGACATACCACCGGAGGAGCTGAGCGGCCCTGAAAGACGCCTGTGGCTTGCAGCCAACATGCGCAGGAAAAGGCTCAACATGATATTTCTCGTACCCGTCTTCATCTCCATTTTCGCCAGCCTCACCCACTACCGTATAAAATCTCAGGCCATCTTCGACCCTGATCCGGTTCCTGTGGAACTCAACAAAGACGGCAGGGTCTACATACCGGTAAAGGACACGGGCGATGGCTCCATGCACAAATTTTCCGTTTCAATAGACAGGGTGAAAATCCGCTTCATCGTGCTTAAAAAACCCGACGGCAAGTGGAGTGTTGTACTTGATGCGTGCAACATATGCCCTCCCCAGGGTTACGCCCAGATCACAGGTGCACTTTTCTGTAAATACTGTGGAACCCCCATACCTCTCAACACTGTGGGGTTGCCGGGAGGGTGCAATCCCGTACCCGTGGAGTTTCACATTTCCGATGGGTTTATTATCGTGGACGGTAAACAATTGAAAAACACCTGGATTAACTCCACCAGAGGAAAATGAAACACAACTCTTCACTACGGCGTGTAATTGAATGCCTGGCTTTCGGGAGCGTGTTTCTGTATGTCAACTACCTCATTATTTCGGGTAACGTTTCGGCCTTACTCGTGCAGGGAATAGAGATATGGCAGGGTGGTGAGTACGACTTGCCTCATCTACTTCACGACTTCACTGTTGCACGTCTCATCGGCCTGGCTTTTCTGATTCTCATGCTGGTGCAGGCAACTCTTACTTTCATAAAAAACATTACATGGCACAGACAATTCACGGCGTCGATAACATCACCAGCGGATGTGCTCCGAAAAAAGAACCACACAGTTATCAAGTTACCGCTTTCGGATGAAGGCACCTCAAATTTCGTCACACGCATCATCCTGTTTCTCAAAGAACACGGCTACAACACCTCTGCACTTGATACCTCCTCGTCCACAACCATCATTGAGGGACGCCGCGTACAAAAGGGGGTGACCGCTGCGTTTCTAACAAAGCTCTCTTTTATCGGTCTCCTTGCATCATTTTTCCTCAGTGCTATCTACAGGCAGGCTGTTGATGTAAATCTTGCAGAAGGTGAAATTTTTCACAGAATGCATCAGGCCGTGGCATCACGTTTTCAATGGCCTACCAGCAAATCAGAAAATCTAAAGCCCCTGATTCGCGACCTGCTCTCCCGTGGTTTTACAATCGAAAGCGTCATCTTCACCCGGGACGAGCTTCCTGCAGAAGCAGGTAAAGAACTTTTCGCAGGTGTACTTTATGCCCATGTTACGTATACATCTCCAGAAGCACAAGGTGATTTTCTTTTGGGATTTTTCCCACCCCATCGCGTAAAAAACACACTGTTTTTGAATGTTTCTGATTTCGGTTTCGCACCCTGCATGCGCATATACCATAACAACCAAAGGGTATTCTCCAAGTGCGTGAAAATGAAACTCTTTCCAGTAGGCCGCGAGGATGGATTCCCCCTTCCAGGGGAGTCAAACGCCCGTCTGGTTTTTCGCCTGCGTGCTGAAAACGATGTTATTGATACCTATTCTCCCGCCTTCCACACCACCCTCTACTCAACCGGCGGAAAGGTTGAAGGAATTCTCAAAACCGGACAAACCCTGGCCCTCAGCTCCTACACGATCCTGCTGGTAAGAACGATTCCCTGGATCACCCTCACATTTACCCGCGATGCAGGCCTGGTGGTCCTGTGGCCGTCTTTAATAGCATTAATGTTCTCGTGTGTGCTTTACCTCGTGCTAAGCATTACTTCACGCACTCCTCGAGTGGTTGTGCTCGTCATGCGGTCTGGGAAGGACGTGAAAACATACGCAACCGGAACTTCAACATTTCTAAAAAAACTTACATATCACCTTTTGCAGCTGAGACAGGAATAGAACCCTTAAAATTTAAACTCGAGAAAACAGGCTACCTGGCACCCTTTTTAAGCTCAATAAGCACCAGCTTCGAAATCGCCTTAAGCGTATCGAACACGCCCACGCCCTTGGTTGCCACCGCTTCAAAATCAGGCACACTCTCCTTGTTCAAAAGGGTACGCATTTCGTCAAGCGGGGCAGCATTGGGCAGGTCGCGCTTGTTGTACTGAATGACATAAGGTATCTTCTCCAGCGAAAGTCCCTGCTCTTTTAAATTATCTATCATGTTCTGGAAACTCTCGATGTTCGCTTCCATACGTTCCACCTGACTGTCCGCCACAAACACGATGCCATCAACACCTTTTAATATGAGCTTTCTGGAAGCATTGTAAAAAACCTGCCCGGGCACTGTATAGAGATGAAAACGAATTTTAAATCCCCGAATTGTACCCAGATTAAGAGGTAGAAAGTCGAAGAAAAGAGTTCGTTCTGTCTCCGTGGCCAGTGAAATCATCTTGCCTTTCTGGTCAGGTGCTGTTTTGTTGTATATGTACTGCAAATTCGTGGTTTTCCCGCAAAGTCCCGGACCGTAATAAACAATTTTGCAATTAATCTCCCTGGATGAATAGTTTATGAAAGACATCTGGCTCTACTACCCCCGCTCAGACAATATTCACTCACTGAAAAGATTGTCAATATCATCATCGGTAATCTCGGCAAAGGGGGACTCCTGGGCAGCCTCCTGTTCCACCTTGGACATGAGCCTTTGAAAGATATCATTCAGCTGCGCGCTTGCCTTTTTCACCCGGAGCCTGACCAGACCCAGCGAAGAGCGGTTATCGAAAATTACAACAAGAATGACTCTTTCCCCCACGAGAGACATGTGTATGTTATCTTTTTCACCTTCGTGAAAAATAATACTGAACTCTTTTTCCCCTATAAGACGGGCAATGCCACCCGTAGCTGCAATGTTACCTGCTGTAAGGGATGCAAGGGATGTGGTATCAAGGTTCTCTGTCTCCCCCGCACTGGCAACGAGCTGTCCATTTTTATCCACAAGGAACACGATGCGTGCGTTGGCCTCCCGTAAAAGGCGTTCCAGCACCTCTGTTATTTCCCGGAATTCCTGCTCATACATTATAAGTGGAACATTATCCACAGCCATATCGTCTGCCCCGCTGTATTATTTGTACGGAGCACATTATATCAAAATATACCTTAATATTAAAAAACCTTTAAGCCTGATTTATCCAGACTCAACAAACGCTCCCATTCCTCATCCACAGCCTCCTGAATTTTATTTATAAGCCCTCTGTTGGCCTCTGTAAAAAGATGACGGAAACGCCTCTGGCGCTTGAGAAACTCTTCTACGGGTTTTTTCTCGCGGGGTTTATACGTCACCCTCACCCGGCCATCCTCAATCTCGTAAAGGGGCCAGAAGCAGGTATCGGAGGCAAGCCTGGCCATTTCAACGCTCTCATGTTCAGGATAATTCCATCCGGGCACGCAGGAGGTGTACACATTGAGAAAAGCAGGGCCGTCTATCCGGAAGGCCTTTTCGGCCTTGGTGTAGAGGTCCTTCCAGTTGCCCATGGATGCCTGTGCCGCATACTTTACTGGATGAGCAGCCACAATTTCTGTCAGGCGCTTACGCGGTTGCATTTTCCCGGGAATGACCCTGCCGGCAGGGGAAGTGGTGGTGCTGGAGAAAAGGGGCGTGGCGCTGGAACGCTGAATTCCTGTATTCATGTACGCCTCATTGTTATAACACACATAAACAAACCGATGCCCTCTCTCCAGTGCTCCTGAAAGGGCCTGCAGTCCAATATCGTATGTACCACCATCACCACCAAATGCAACTACGTTAATACGCTGGGCGAGTGCACCCTTCTTCTCCAGGGCTCTGATGGCACTTTCTATACCTGCCGCCGTCGCCGCCGTATTCTCAAAGGCACTGTGCATCCATGGCACTCTCCATGCAGAATACGGGAAAATACTGGAAGCCACCTCCAGACATCCCGTGGCCGTCACCACAACCACAGGCTCTGGAGATGCATTGAGAACGAGCTTTACCACAATGGGAATACCGCATCCTGCACACATGCGGTGTCCACCCGCAAGGGGACTACCCTTTGCTGCAATATCCTTCAACGTAGCCATTGTTACCTCCTATTCTCTCACGCCCAGATAATCGTAGCGTTTAACATCGCTACTACCTTCCAGCAGTGCCTCAAGTTGTGAAAAAACCTCATGTGCATGCTCAACCTTAAATCTCTACCTCCGAGCCCGTAGATGCGGTTGATCAGTTTCGGCTTGCTGGAGGCTTCGTAAAGTGCAGATCTGATCTCCGTGTACATTGGTCCTGCAAAAGCCCCAAAAGAGTCTGAACGATCAAGCACCGCTACAGCTTTTGCATTCTGCAGGGCAGCACAAATTTCTTCCTGAGGAAATGGCCGAAAAACGCGCATCTTGAGCATACCAACCTTCCTGCCTTCTCTTCTCAACTGTTCAACCACATATCGAGTTGTACCCGCGGCTGTTCCTGCAATAACAATGACAAGTTCTGCATCTTCGAGGCCGTACGTTTCAAAGTACCCGTACGAACGACCAAACCGCTTCCCGAATTCCTCTCCGATCTCTTTAACAACACGTTTCGCATGATAGTATGCTTCCGCCTGGAGACGCTTGTGTTCCATGTAATAATCAGGAAGGTCAACAGGTCCGACAGTAATGGGATTGGAGATGTCCAGAAAATTGTAGGGACTTCGAGGTTGAGTGCCGATAAATTCTCTCACCTCTTCATCGCTGAGTGGAGTGACATTGAAAACCGAATGAGACACGTAAAACCCGTCGGACATCACCATCACAGGAAGAAACACATCAGGGTGTTCAGCAATCCGAACAGCCTGGATGAGATTATCATAAACCTCCTGGGCGTCTTCAGAATAAAGCTGAATCCAGCCGGCATCTCTGCCGCCCATGGAATCTGAGTGGTCACAGTGAATGTTCAAGTTGGAATTGAGAGCCCTGTTGACAACCGCCATTACGAGGGGCAGCCTCAGGCTCGCCGCCACGTAAAGCATTTCCCACATAAGGGCGAATCCCTGGCTGGATGTGGCCGTCATCACACGCACCCCGCATGTGGCTGCTCCAATGCATGCGCTCATAGCAGAATGTTCACTTTCAACGGTAACAAGCTCTGTTTGAACTTCTCCGTTGGCCACGTATTCAGCAAACTTTTCCATCACCGTTGTGGATGGAGTAATGGGATAGGCAGCCACCACGTCTGGATGGATCTGTTTCATCGCCAGTGCTATGGTTTCATTGCCGGTAAGGGCCAGCATTTGTCTTTTTACCTGGGCACTCATTTTTCACCTCACACTTCTTCCATAATCATGGTAATGCACTTCACCTTGGGAGGGCACTCTTCCGCACAGATACCACAACCTTTGCAGTGATCGTAGTCGAAGCCCTTCATCTTTCCGTCCTCCACGATCACCGCGTCATCAGGACAATAAACCCAGCAAAAGAGGCAATTAATGCATTTGTCCAGTTCGACGACAGGACGTTGAACACGCCACTCGCCTGTGTGAAAAGCCTCGGAAGTGGCACCTCCAACGATAATGCCTCCGATATGGAGGTCTCGCCAGCCTTTAAGTTTTGCTTTCTCCATACACCACCTCCTGGGTCCTCTTAACAGCCTCTATGTTCTTCTCAACAATGTCTTCGTGAAAATACTTCGAAAGGATTTCCTTGATGTTTTCCACAATTTCTTCTTGCTCGAGCTCACCCCACACTGAAAAAAACGCTGCCAGCATGGGCATGTTAGGGAGATCCCTGCCCATGGTCTCTGTGGATATACGCGTCGCAGGGAGTGTGTATATGCGGTTATTTGACATCCCGAGTTGCCTGCGTACTGTATCCACGTCTTTCTCTGTATTGAGTATAAACACGGTATTCTCATCGCAACCTTCTTTTACAAGGGGCGACTGTATGAGAAAAGGGTCCACAACCACTACA
>JAJRZV010000087.1 GCA_024275095.1 bacterium
GGTCGGGACAGGGGGACCTGCGGGGGTGCGTGTGGCGGTCCCTCGACCTTACGGGCTGGGTGAGATTCGATTCTCCCTCGAGTGATTGTGATATTCCTCCCGGCGGTGCAGGCACCTTCAGTGTTGTGTTCAGTACCGTGCCCACAGTGAGTGCTGACACTGTGTATACCTTTACAGGTGACCCGCGCGATGCGGTAACGCTTGACCTTGCAGTACTCAAGGATAATGTAATCGTTACGCCATATGCACTGACACTTACCCGTTCACCAGCCGGTCCTCTTCCCGCTGACGGCACTTCTTACTATGTGCTCACTGCGACCCTTACGAACAATTCGTACCCTGTAACGGGAGTAATAATTGATTTTAACTCCACCGCAGGAACGTTAAGCGCTTCCACCGGACGAACAGATGCGAACGGACAGGCAGTGGTTTACCTTTACGCTCCTGCATCGAGTGTGGATGTTTCAGGTGTGGCCACAGCATCGTATCTTAACGCAGAAGCGTCAACCCCTGTGTCATTTACAGGGGTCACAGGACCCAACCTTCAGTATGTTGGTGGCACGCTTGAGCCCCAGGTTGCAGAAAAAGGCTTTCCCGTGTCTTTTTCACTTCAGGTGTATAACGTGGGCACAACGTATATGTCCCTGCTTACAACTTCGTATTTGCTGATTTCTGATGGCGTTACTGATTACATTGCTTATCTTGCAGAACCCGTTACTGTGCCTGTTGGAACATATACAACCCTCTGGTTCGGTCCTGAAGTGATGCCTTCGGGTATTTCTGCTGGAACCTATTACCCGGATTTGTACTTCACCGACGGCGTGACGTTTCAGTGGCGAGACGTAAGCGATGATGTGCTCGTGTTTTTGAGACCCAGCGTGGTTAATGTGGGTCGCGAGTTCGGTTCGGGCAACGTGTGGATTGAGATAAGCAGTGAGGTGGGTCAGTCAGTGGAGGTGGTATACAAAGACGCTTTTGAAGGAGGAGTGTGGACACCTGCGGCCACGTTTACCATGTCAACAACCAGGGTAATATGGACGGATGACGGCACGCAGACCGTGACAGCTCCCACCTATGTGAAGGAGCGCTATTATCGCGTGCGTGTGGAAGGTACGGATGCACTCAGTTACGAGATGCCGGGTGTGTACCGAATTGATGTGGTGGGTGGCTACACGCTCGTTTCGTTTCCGCTGGAGCTCACCGTGAATACACCCTACGAGATTTTCCAGGAGCAGCTTGTGGGTGATATTTCCGAAATCGCAGCGGACAGGATTCTCTACTGGGATGTCGCCCAGCAATCTTATCGCTACGCCTGGAAATTCGATTCCGACGGAGCCTACCCCGACCTGGATAACAAGTGGATAGAGACGGATCTCGGGGGTGAAACCACCATCACACTTGATCCTGATGAGGGGTTTTTTGTACAGAGCCGGCATGGTAACCAGAGCTTTCAGGTTGTGGGGTTTGTTTCGCAGACCGATCGTCAGAGGAGCATTGTTTACAGGTTACAGATTTTCGGCACCACTTACCCTGTAGAGGTCACCCTCGGTGCCTCAGGTTTCTGGGAAAGCGGGGCTAACGGCGATATCTCTGAAATTGACGCCGACAGGGTGCTTTACTGGGACCCTGCCGCTCAGTCGTTTCGATACGCGTGGTTGTTTGACTCAGATGGAGCGTATCCTGACTGGGATGGGAAATGGATAGAAACGGACCTTGGAGGTGAAACCACCATTACGCTGATGCCGGGTGTGGGTTACTTTTACCAGGACAGGCTTAATGATTTTATCTGGGTTTATCCCAAACCCTATAGTGAACCGTGAGAGGGATTGATGAAGAAAAGATTTATCCTTGGATTGGGAATAATTCTGTTGGGTACGGCAGGTGCCTCTTTTCGCGCTGCCGCGCAGGCACCCTTGTTTAACTGGGGTGAATCGGGATGTGAAATTCAGGATGAGTACGGGAATCCCCTCACCAACCAGCTGATACTTCTCATCGGCGTGGGAGCTAACGGAGTTATTGACCCGCCGGATGCCGACGGGGTCGGTGGAGACGACGTGTTGCTCGCAGTTGTTTCCGGGGATGCAAACCCCAACTACATTAATCCATTGGAAGTTGTACCCGGTGTGTGCAGCCAGCAGTTTTCGTACGATTCGGAGTTTTCCAATCTCGCCAACGGTGATGTTATATACCTGCGCGCTTATAACGGTACCACCATCGCCAATTCCACCTATTACGGCAATTCCCCTACAGACGTGGTGGACCTTTCCATCGGATTTGATGCGACGCCCGATGGACCCTGGCAGACAAATATTATCAATCCTTATTACACTTCCGTGGTCCTCGCGTATTTTAAAGCCCGGCCTGCCGCCGGTGGCGTGCTTCTCAAATGGGCTACCGGCAGCGAAACAGCCAACATCGGCTTCCAGATTTATCGTTCACGCTCCGCGGATGGACCCTATGAGGAACTGGCCAATGGATTTGTTCCTTCCCAGGCAATTGAACCTGCGGGAGCATTTTACACCTTCTTTGACTGGACGGCAGAGCCTGGAGTCACCTACTACTACGTGCTTCAGGATGTACCCGCTGAAGGTATGCCCGTGGAGTATGGACCGGTTTCGGCACAGGCGCTCCTTTCTGCAGAACCCCGCGTTCTCGAATGGGAAGAGGACGAATCTATTTTTGTGGAAGTTGAACTTCAGGGCTTTAACGTAGGGTATTCTCCCCAGGGTCACGTGATAGAAATTCCAACTTTTTCGCCGGCGGAAATACCAGGCCAGTATCTTCTCCCCATCCGGCAGTTCGACTACGGTGTTCCTCCTCAGGGAAATATAAGAGTCGAGCTCGTGGATGCCGACACAGTAGATGTCTACGGCGTATACATGGAACCTTACTACCCCTTGCAGCTGACTGATCCCACATTGGGCTCGTATCCAATCCCGGTTTCAGAACCACCTGCTACTCCTGTAAGCCTCTCTTCCGTCGATTTTCTGCGAGACCAGCGGATCGCTCACGTGCTCGTGTACCCTGTGAGATACATTCCGGAAGAGAACAGGGCGGTCGTTTACTTGCGCGTCCGCTTTCGCATTACGTGGTCCGGAACAGGGAAGGAAAATCTCGACAAAGGGTACGAGTGGGTTCTCAGAGGACTGGATAATTATCTGGAGTCACGCAGACTCAGGGTTGCGAGACGAACGAGCGCGGTTGTGAGTCTTCCGGAGGCTCTGCGCGTTCGCACTGATGAACGCACACTTTATCGTATCCCGGAGGCCGTTCTTGCGGATACATTCTCTTCCAGTGCGAGCAGTTTCGTGTTGAAAGGGTTAAGCGGTGAAAAAGCGCACATTAATTCGGGAGGATATCTGGTTTTCCTGGGTGGAGCCGGTGATGGATTCTACACGCCTGTTTCCGCCTTTCTCATCTATCCCGGAACCTCCACTCGCACGGCAGGTGCATTTGATGCAGCTCCCTCAGGTGCTTCGGTTTCCAGTGAGGTGGAGTGCGAGAGGGAACAGGGAGAGCCGTTAAGGTATATCGCCAGCATGTCTCACCATCCACCTGAAGAGAAGTGGATATGGAAGCGCGCTTTCGGAGGTGGAAGTGTTGACCTCCCCTTTGCACTCGGTGGTTATACCAGCGGTGACGTGTCGTTCCATATTCACCTGATCAACTCTACAGATGTCGATGCGTCTGTGGAGTTTGTATATAACGGGAGTGTGCTGGCAGGGAGTTATACAGACATTTCGCCTCATTCCGACCTGATGTTCACAGTAACAATACCACAGGCACTTCTTGTGGGTACTGAAGGCTCTCTGACCATGAATGTTCTGTCAGGAACCCAGGTGCTTGTAAAAGGTATGAGAGCCGTGTATTCGTGTTCCACCACTTTTTACACTCCCTTTCCTTTCAGAGTGACTTCAGAAGGCGATTATTCTTTCAGCACCACGGGTGAGGGTCCCTATCTCATTTTCAAACTCAGCAATAACGATATAAACGAAGTGGCCTACAACGTGGAGGTTACAGGAACGTACACGCTGACCGCACACCTTTTACCCGGCGATTATATCGTGGCCGGTGTACCGAACATTCCCGATGTTCTCGAAATCAAACCTGCCTCCTACATTTCCGATCCCGCAGGTACTGTGGATTATCTCATAATTACCCCACAGAGGTTTGCTTCCGCCCTTAATCCTCTTATACAGTTGCGCACCAATGAAGGCATGAACGTTCGGGTGTTCTCTGCCCAGCAGATATACGATACGTTTGCTGCCGGTAATACCACGCCCGCAGCGATCAAAGAGTTCCTCGCGTACGCTTACAACAACTGGGGACAGCCATCGTTTGTGCTGTTCGTGGGAGATACTTCTTACGATTGTCTGGGAGTATATGCACGCACCTGGGGTGATACGGGGGAGGACCGTTGTGTACTTCCTTCTCTATTTGTGAACACGAACTACTATAACCTTTCCGTACCTTCCGATAATGCTCTTGTAAGCATTGCGGGAAACGACTCCGTTCCCGATATTGCATTCGGGAGATTGCCTGTGAAGGACGTTTCAGAGCTGAGAGATATGGTTCAGCGGATCGTGGATTATGAAAACGATACGGCGGATGAGTCCTATTACCGCCTCCTGTTTTTTGCAGACAAAAGCGGAGATTTTCTCGAGACGGCGAAGGCAATGATTGATTCTGTTCCTGAGGGGTATCCCCACGTGTTGAGCTGGGAAGGGGAACTTTCCAGTGACCAGATGCGAGCGGGCATTGTTTCGCAATGGCAGAAGGGCGGACTCTTTGTGCATTACATTGGCCATGGTTCTACGCTCTTCTGGGGAGCGGACATGTTCTTTTCAACCGATGATCTTTTCACCTTCAACACAACGCGTCCTGTGGTGTTCGCTCCTCTTACGTGCCTGAATGCGTTTTATACAGACCCCGTAAATGTGGTCATTGCCGAAGGGGCATTGCTGTCGGGTAATGCTGTGGCCGCCTGGGCTTCCACAGGGTCGACCACTTTACCCACGCAGAGGAAACTGTTTGAGGTCTTTTACGATGCTGTTTTCAGAAAAGGGATTTACCGGATAGGACAGGCGGCTGTGTATGCAAAAACGTTCATGGAAAGAACAGGAGATTGGAAGGACGTGATTGTCACCTGGACACTTCTTGGAGACCCGGCACTCAAGGTGAAGGTTCGCGCAGTGGAGGTGCTGGAAGGAAATGTCAAATCCTGGCCTCCACCGATCGAATTTCCAGAAGACACGGCCGGGAAAGAATACGAGCCTGGAGGCGGGATACATATACCCGTTATAGATAAGGCAAAAGGCAGCTCGTGTAATTACAGCGGGACATCAGGAGGACCTTGCTGGCTTCTGATGCTCTTTTTTGCGTGTTACCTCATGTTTCGTGTTCTCACAAGAAGATGGACAATGCGATGATGAAGGAGCGGAAGAAGAGGGGAAAAAAGAATAGCGGGGGGAGGGTTAAGCGGTCGAAAAGGAGAAAGTTTTCTCCGCCCCGAATTCTCGAAGAAATGGTGATAGAGGCACGAGCTGGAGTGTGCAACTCTCCGCCCACTTTCGGCAAGGACGCAACCTGCGATAACCTTTTCAGTTGAGTTCAGAATATTCACACAGTGATGTGTTTAAAGGTATTACGAACGTCCTGGTGGAAGTCACAGAGAACTGTCCTCTTGACTGTCGCCATTGCTACCTGAAAGCCCGCAGGCGCAGGAAACACCATCTTCCGGTGAAGACATTCGCATCTTTTATTCAGATACTCCGCGACCACGGCGGCCTGTTTTTGACGCTGACAGGCGGAGAGCCTCTTCTGCATCCTCACGTGGATGACTTGCTGAAAATAGCCGCAGATGAGGGGTATGTGATAAGAATTTATTCCAGCCTTCAGAATGTGTCGGAATCTCTTTTTGAACTGATTTCCGCCTTTCCTGTCATGGAAATAGAGACAAGTCTTTGCGGAGCCTCTGATGATGAACATGACAGCGTTACCGGCGTGAAAGGGAGCTTCTACCGTACCGTTGAGGCCATAAAGCGTTTGCGGAAAGAGGGTGTGAAAGTAAACATTAAGATGATAATTACGCGGGAGAATTTTTCTCAAATCGCTTTGGTAAAACGCCTGGCCCGGGAACTGGATGTGAATTTTTTTGCGAGCCCTGTCATTCTTCCGTGTGGTGGAGATTTCCGAATCCCCGAAAAGTTCCTTACAAAGAGGCAGTTGAAAGAACTCTTCGAAACTCACGCAGATGTCGCTGGTGGTGTTTCACCCCGTCGCGTTGTTTTCCCTTTGTGTAATATCGAAAAAGGAATATTCCTGTCTTCCCGCGGAGAAGTACGCCGGTGCATGGAACATCCGGAAATCCTTGGGCATCTTCCAGAAGATGATTTAAAAGCAGTTCTTGAGAGCTCACGTTTTCGTGAAGCAGCGAATATCGCCCGGGAGCCCCCGATAGCAGAGTGTAAAGAATGCGCCTTTATTCAGTGGTGCAGGCCCTGCCCGGCCCTTTTGAAAAATGATACTGTCAAGAAGTTGATGATAGAGCAATTCTGCCGCATAGCACACGTGAGATATGATATAACATCCAGAACCTGATAGTGGAGAGGCGCAGTGTATCGTTTCTTTCTTCTCGTATCTGATTATATTCGCCTGGCCGCTTTAAGCTTTCGGTATGCTTTCAGAAGACCCTGGTACGGCTCAGAAATTATCAAGGAAATGGATAAGATGGGCACTTATTCATTACCCATCGCAGCCATTACAGGCTTTTTCACGGGGCTCGTGCTTGCACTTCAAACAGCCAGGAGTCTGGAAGCGTTTGGTATCAAAACGTACATCGGTCAGGTTCTGGCAATTACGGTGGTCAGGGAATTGGGACCGGTGATTGGTTCTTTGATGATTGCCGGCAGGGTGGCATCGGGCATCGCTGCGGAAGTGGGAGCGATGGTTGTTGGTGAACAGATTGATGCGTTGAGGGTGATGGGTGTCAACATTATTAAAAGGGTTGTCATTCCCAGGGTGGTGGCCGGTGTGGTGATGCTGCCTGTGCTGATCGTTCTTGTAGATGTAACGGCCCTTATGGGCGGTGCTGTCGTTTCTACGTTCGTTTTGCGATTTCCTTCGTCTTTTTACTGGTCGTCAGTTTTGCAGATACTCACTTATCACGACCTTATTATGGGATTTACCAAACCTGTTGTATTTGGATATATCATCGCATCCTATTCCACGTTTGCTGGTTTGAGGTCCTCAGGGGGGACGGAAGGAGTGGGGAGAGCCACAACCTCTGCGGTGGTTACATCTTCAATACTTATCATTCTCGCTGATTTTATTCTTACCAAAATTTACTTTCTCGTGCTGTGGTGAGGGTTGTAGAGTGGCGGATGAACTGATCAGATTTCAGAGTGTTTCGAAATACTACGATGATATTCCTGTGTTGAGGCATGTCTCCTTTAACCTTAAAAAGGGGGAACAACTTGCTATCATAGGAGGTAGTGGTAGCGGGAAGACCACGATCTTAAAAATTATACTGGGATTAATTGTCCCTGAAGAAGGGGAGGTCTTTCTGTACGGAAAGCCTGTTCGAGCATTGAGAGAGGATGAACTCAATCGTCTCAGGAGCCGAATGGGCATGGTGTTTCAATCAGGAGCGCTCTTTGATTCTCTCACGGTGTGGGATAACGTTGCCATGCCGCTTCTGGAGGAGATAGAGAGGGTGCGCAAGATTACGGAAGAAGATATAGAGGAAATTGATGCGAGAGTGAGAGAAATGCTGGGCCTTCTTGACCTCAAGGGTGTAGAGCAAATGTTGCCTTCGGAACTGAGCGGAGGCATGATGCGCCGGGTTGCAGTCGCCAGAGCTCTGATTAAACAGCCAGAGCTCATTCTTTATGATGAGCCGACCGTGGGACTGGACCCTATCACCGCTGATAGAGTTACACGCTACATTGAGAGCCTTCAACAGCGACTTCATGTATCCTCTATCGTGGTCACTCATGATCTCCGTTTCGCAATGCGCGTGACCAGCCGTATAATTATGCTGGTGAAAGGTCGAGTCGTGTTTGATGGTTCGAAGGAGGAGTTCCTCAAAAGCACGCAGGATCATGTCGTGCTTTTCAGGGAGGCGGGATTGTGAAGGTGAGCAGATGGAAAAAGATCCGCGTGGGAGTGCTTGTAACCCTGGCTTCGATAATTGTTCTGGTATTTATCATGTTGATAGACGAGAGAGGGGGGATTTTTGCATCCTACAGCCGGGTGAAGGCTTATTTTAAAACGGTTTCCGGGTTGCGTGTGGGAGCCATCGTGTACCTTCTGGGTGTGGACGTGGGCGAGGTCAACCGTATCTTTTATGAAGGTGAAGGCGTTGTGGTGGAAATGGACATTTTATCGAAGGTGCTTGACAGGATTCCTTCCGACTCAGTGGCACTTATAAAAACGCAGGGCCTTCTCGGCGATAAAATGATTGAGATTCGACCAGGCACCTCTTCCACTCCGATACAGGAAGGGGGGGTGCTGCGGGGTGAGTCAGAGGGAGAGATATACGAAAACGTCGCCCGGGCAGGTGTGGTGGTCCGCAAAGCGGCACGGATTGTTGAGGAACTGGAAGAAATTCTTAGAGAGATAAGGTTGGGCAAGGGCTCTATCGGGAAATTCTTCAAGGATGATACGCTTTACGAAAACGTGAATAAAACAGCCTCCAATCTCAACATGCTTGTTGTGCATCTTTCCAAAACCAGTGAGCGCCTTCAGGAATTTATAGACTCGGTTAACGAACAACTGGTGCAAAAGGGCACGTTTAAAAAACTTTCTGATACTGCAGCGCAGTTGAATCTTGCCGTTTCGGATTTGAGGTCCATCATTCTTTCGTTGAAGGAAGGGAGGGGTACGGCGGGAAAAGTGATCAAAGATGAAGAGTTTTACAATTCTCTTACGTCGGTGGTGAAGGAACTGAAAATTCTCATTAACGACATTAAGGAAAATCCTTCTCGATACATGAGCATAAAGATCTTTTGAGATGGTTGATATGAAGCGTGCATTGTTGAGTGTGACCTGGATTGTTCTGGTTGTATTTGCTACAGGATGCTCTCGAAAGGTGAAAATTGTGGAATTCGTTGATTATCAATGCCCCTCGTGCAAGAGAGCGGCTGTTCACATTAAAAAATTAAAAAAAGAGTTTGGCAGAAAACTTGTCGTTGAGGTTAAAAATTTACCGGTTAAACATTTGCATCCCTACGCTGTCATCGCGGCGAAAGCTGCTGAGTGTGCACGCAAACAGCACAAGTTCTGGCCCATGTATTTCAAGCTGTTTGAAAAGTCCCCTGTTCTTTCCAGAGAGGACATTCTCAGTTATGCGGTGGAGCTGGACCTGAATATAGATAGGTTTATTCCATGTCTTGACAGCAGAGAAACAAGCAGGATTGTTCAGGAGCACCTTACAGAGGCAAGAAAGCTCAAGCTCACGGGAACACCCTCTTTTGTCATAGAGGGAGAGGTGCTTACAGGAGTGCCTTCATATGAGACGTTAAGGACGATTGTGAAAAGACTTATCAGTGGCCACCGCTTTAAGCATTCAACCGTAAAAATCACGGTGGTTAACGATGAAAAATGCCCTACCTGCGGAACAACCCGATATGTTGCGGAGCTGAAAAAGATTTTCTTTAACAATGAAGTAAGAACGCTGAGCGTATACTCCCCGGAGGGGAAAAAATTAAAGAAGGACTACGGCATTCAATGGCTTCCGGGAATAGTCATTACCGGAGAGCCGGAAGAATATGCAAACTTCTATGTGATGTATCCACTGCGTCTTGTGAAGGTTAAGGGAGCATATGTGGTAAACCCTGCTTTTTATCAAATTGGCTATTCAGACGAAATACCGTCTCAGGATCCGTTGATGACGTATGGTTCACCGGGGAAGGCGCTTGTCAGGATGGTTCCCTATACATCGTTTGGACCGGGATGTAGAGGGTGTGCAGAGGCTGCCAAGTACATTCAATCCATTGTGGAGCAGTTCCAGGGCAGGGTTTCCGTAACTTATAAATTCCTCGTCATCAATAACGATGATCCTGCTTATGAGGCGGCGCTGGCAGTATTGTGTGCGGCAGAGCAGGGGGGCATGGCAAGAATGATGAAAATAATTTACACACGCGGGTTTACACGTGATTACAGGGCCTTTGCTCAGGCCGCCGGAGTTAAAAACCTCAGAAAGTTTACAGAATGTATTTCCGAGCGTCGTTATAAGAACAAAATTGCAGAAGCTGTGCGTGAAGCGGTAAGACTGTGGGTGCCGTTTGCCCCCTATACCTTCATAGATCACTACCGCTTCCCGGATATACCTAATCCCAAATGGTTGAAAGGTCTTCTGTCAGACCTGGTCGCTCTGGCTGCGCGGCGCTGAAGAGGGTACTGAACCTTCTGGCAGTTGCTGCAGTTGCTGCGTGTGGAAGCGCCTGCGAAACAACACCCCATGAGCAGGTTTTGCGCTTACCCATCGCCAGTGAACCACCTACCCTTGACTGGAATGTTGCCACTGACAATGTCAGTTTACGCGTTCTCACCCAGATTATGGAAGGTCTCACCTTTATTGATGCTCATGGCCAGGTGCGCCCGGCTCTTGCTGAAAGATGGGTTTACCAACCTGAAGTCCCTTCCTATATTTTCGTTTTGAAGAAGGGGGTTGTCTGGTCTGACGGAGTCCCTCTCACAAGTGCTCATTTCGTGGAATCCATTAAACGCCTTTTAAGTCCTGAAACAGGCTCGCAATACGCGTACTTTGTTTTCGATATAAACGGGGCCAGGTGTTTCAACGAAGGCAGGTGTCCCTGGTCTCAAGTGGGTGTTAAGGCTCTGGATAAAAGAACTGTTCAGTTCATTTTAGAAAAACCGGCGGTTTATTTCCCCTACATTGTATCTTTCATGGTGACCTATCCCATAAGACCAGATGTTTTGGAGGCTCGCGGGGAAAAAGCATTTGAACCTCCTTTTCCTGTGGTAGGCCCCTATGTGCCCCTCGAATGGCGTCACCATTATAAAATCGTGCTTGCAACCAACCCGCGGTACCACGGCCGAAAGCCGTTTGTTCCTCGTGTTGAAATGTATGTGGTGGAAGAGCCTCTTACAGCACTTCTCCTTTTTGAGACAGGCGACCTTGACATGGCACCACTTTTTCCACTGGCTTACAGGCGTTACAGAACTGATCCACGATTTCGTGATGTTACGGTGTTTAGAGGCTATTACTACGGTTTTCATATTACTCAGGAGCCTGTGAACCACGTGGAGCTGAGACGCGCCCTTGCCATGGCAATAAATAGAGAAGCTGTGGCTGAGGCACTGAGAGGCATTGCCACTCCTGCTTCTTCGTGGATACCCCCTGGAATGTCTGGATACAATCCCCGGGTTGGACTCAGGTTTGATCCTGAGGAAGCGAGAAAATGGCTTGAAAAATATTACAAAGAGACGGGCCGGAACTCTGTCGAACTTACCATTTACTTCAACGCGTCGCCAGAGAACCAGGTGGTGGCAGAGAATGTACAGGAGCAGTGGAAGAAAAATCTAAATATCAATGTAAATCTTGAAATGATGGAGTGGAATGCGTACCTTCAGATGCTTGATGAGAATCCACCTGCTGTTTTTCGGCTGGGCTGGGGAGCCGATTTCCCGGACCCGCATAATTTTATGGAAATTTTTACCTCCTGGAGCGGTAATAATCACACTGGATGGCACTCGTCTCTTTATGACAGGCTGATCATAGAAGCATCGCAGGAGAGAGATTCAAAGCGCCGTTTTGAACTCTATACCAGGGCTCAGCCACTTCTGCTTGAAGAGGATGTGGTGATTGTTCCCTTGTTTTTTTCACGGGCCACTTATCTTACGAACCCGCATTTTCGGAACCTGGAAATCACCCCGATGGATATTCTCTATGTCAAAGATGTAGTACCGGAGGATTAATGCTCAGGCGGTTGTTTAACAGACTTGTTCTCGGGATTTTTATTGTATTTGCTGTGGAGAGTGCCACGTTTGTGCTCATGCACGCGGTTCCCGGGGGTCCGTTCTATTCCGAAAAAGCTCTTCCTGAACAGGTAAGGCAAAACATCATGGAGAAGTACGGACTTGACCAGCCTTTATACGCGCAGTATCTGCGTTATCTTTCCATGACGATGCGTTTTGATTTTGGGCCCTCTCTGAAGTATCGAAGCCGATCAGTACGCGACATTATCGCGTCCAGTTTTCCCACATCACTGGCTCTGGGGGGAATGGCTCTTTTACTCGCGGTTGTTATCGGGCTTCCCCTTGGTACCATTGCCTCTCTCTATCGTGGAAGAGCCGCAGGCCGTGCGGCAGATACGGCCGCTGCTTATGGTATCTCTTTGCCCAGTTTTATTATTGCTATCGTTCTCATCTACGTTGTCTCCTATCTGGCTCGTTTGCTGCCTCCTGCCCTGTGGGAGTCACCTTTTCATGTTGTGCTTCCTGTTCTTTCTCTTGCCATACCAACCTCTTCTGTGATTGCACGGCTGGTAAAAGAAGGTGTTGTAGAAAATCTGGGCAGATCGTTTTTGGTGGCAGCACGTGCAAGGGGTGCTGCAGGAATGCGATTTGTTTTGCACGTGTTACGTCCATCAATGGCTTCGCTTCTCGGAATTTTCGGGCCCATCATCGCAATGCTTATCACCGGTTCATTCGTGGTTGAACAGGTTTTCGCCATTCCGGGACTGGGACGCTATTTCGTTCTCAGTGTGATGAACAGGGATTATCCACTGATAATGGGTGTCACAGTATTTTACTGTGTGGTACTTGTTGCAGCCAATATTGTCTCGGATATATTTTTCTCGTTTCTTGACCCTCGCTCGAGAGAGCAGGCCTTATGAAAGGGTTGAGCATGAGAATGAGCGTGATAATCCTTTCAATCATTATTCTGTCCGCTGTTGCAGCTCCCTACATAGCACCATATTCACCTGAGGCTCAGGATATTGCTCACGCCCTGGAAGGCCCTTCAACAGCTCACCCTCTCGGGACCGATGAACTTGGACGTGATGTGTTGTCCCGCCTGATATACGGCGCACGTATTACGCTGAGCGTAGCATTTTTTTCATCTCTCCTGGCGGTGTTTGCGGGTACACTGGTAGGACTCGCCGCGGGTCTGGGAGGACGTGCCGTTGACAATGCAGTAATGCGCATAGTGGATTTCTTTTATTCTATTCCTGACCTTTTGCTCATTGTGCTCATTACTGTGATGGCAGGTCGGTCAGTGGGGTCCATTATTTTTGCGATCGGTGTGACTTCATGGGCCTCGGTTTCCCGGATGGTAAGGAATGAGGTGATTTCATTGAAGACTGCTGATTTTTTTGCAGCAGCCAGGGCAGAAGGTCAATCTCTCGTCAGAACGGTGTTTTTTCACATTGTTCCCAACCTGGCAGGTGTTATTCTTGTGGTGCTTTCTCTTCGTGTACCTGCTGCTGTTATTGCAGAATCTTCACTCTCTTTTCTGGGGCTTGGACTCAATCCACCTGCTGCTTCGTGGGGGGTACTGTGTCAGTCGGGTTTCCGCGGGATGGCTTTCTACCCTCACCTTATATTTCCACCGGCTGTGGCCATATTCATGACAGTGTATTTATTTAACATACTTGCCGACCTTTTTTCCGAGCAGGTAAAACCCTGGAGTACGTCCAGAAGTTAAGAATCCGTAGATGCACGTTGCAGGTCATCTTTGAGGGCACGGCGTAGAATGGTCTGCACAATGGAGAACGCTTCTTTGATTTCCGGGTAACGCAGCGAATAAATAACCCTGTTACCTTCCTTCCGCCGGGTTAAAATTCCTTTGTCCGTAAGCACTTTCAAGTGCTGTGATACGTTAGGAAGAGATGTCCCCAGCATTTCCGCCAGTTCACCCACAGTCATTTCATGTTGTGAAAGGCAGTCAATAATCATCAAGCGTTTGGGATGGTCAATAGAGCGACAAAACTCAGCCTGGAGATAGTAAATATCAGGAATCTTGCTCACAATCTCAAGTATAAATTTTGACACATTCTTTGGCAATACTTTTGGTTCAGAAAAACGCAAAAAACAACACGATTAGTAAAGTGTTTTTATAGAGGGAATGATTACGAATAAAAATCAAATTTATTTTGATTGTGTGATTCAGTTTCCCTGTGTGTTAAAATGTAGTGTATGGAACGATTTTACAACAATTTATAAGGGTATATAAGGTGGTGTCTTTGAAGTTTTTAAAAATTTTCACAGGCAATCAGGGCGGCGCCGAGAGCACCCACAATTTGCGGTTCTTCCGGGACATTGATGGGCACATGGAGCTCTTCTTCGAGGGCCTGTACGACCCCGCGGTTTTTGGCGACACCTCCGGTCATGGTGACCTCTGGGATTATTCCCACGCGTTTGGCCATTGGTGCCACACGTAATGCAACCGCCCGAAAAAGTCCGCGAATGATGTGAGACCTTTTTTCACCACTGTGGATGAGTGATATAACCTCAGACTCGGCAAAGACTGTACACATGCTGGTGATGCGTGCTGCACGTGGTGCATTTAGACCTTCCTCGACCATTGCAGAAAGGTCCATTTCGAGAACACGACTCATGTTTTCCAGGAAGCGCCCCGTTCCTGCTGCACATTTGTCGTTCATAACAAAGTCAACAACCCTTCCATCCTGATCAATGCTGATAGCTTTTGAATCCTGGCCCCCGATGTCTATAACCGTGTGCGTATTCGGAAAAAGGTGCCTGGCTCCTCTTGCATGGCACGTAATTTCTGTAACGTGGCGCTGTGCTCCTGGCACACGCTGGCGGCCGTAACCAGTGGCTATTATACAGGCGGGATTTGCCTGCTCAAGACCCGTTGTTCTCAGGGCTTCATTGAGGGCTTCCCGTGCTGCCCGTGCTCCGTCAAACCCTGTCGCCTTTACAACATATGCGAGGATGCGGGCATTTTCATCAATAATAACCACATCCGTGCTCTGGGAGCCCACGTCTATGCCGGCGA
>JAJRZV010000088.1 GCA_024275095.1 bacterium
CGCTAATCCCACCGTCGATAATACCCGCGTCATCGCAGCCGTCAACGTCGTCTTACCATGATCTACATGACCTATCGTTCCTACATTCACATGCGGCTTCCGCCTCTCAAATTTAGGCTTCGACATCTCTACACCTCCTGAATTTAAATCCGCATGTTAAACGACTTTTCTACCTAATACTCTGTCCTTTATATTATCAGGAACAGGTTCGTAACGGTAAAACTGCATTGTATAAGTACCACGTCCTTGTGTCAAGGAACGTAGTACCGTAGCATATCCAAACATTTCAGAAAGAGGTACAACTGCTTTAATCACCTGAGCATTACCACGACGGGTTGTGCTTTCTATTTTACCTCTGCGAGAATTGAGATCACCGATAACATCTCCCATGTACTGCTCTGGCACCACCACTTCAACTTCCATCACTGGTTCAAGTATGTAGGGTTCTGCTTTCATAACGCCATCACGAAATGCCTGAGAAGCCGCGATTTTAAAGGCGATTTCAGAAGAGTCTACCTCGTGATAACTTCCGTCAACAACCGCGACTTTCACGTCCACCACAGGGTAACCGCCCACAACACCTTCTTCCATCGCTTCTATTACACCTTTCTCAACAGCAGGAATAAACTCTGAAGGAATGACCCCGCCTTTAATACGATCCTCAAACTCGAAGCCTTTACCACGAGGCAGAGGTTCTATTTCGAGAATCACGTGTCCATATTGACCACGCCCGCCGGTTTGGCGGATGTACTTGCCTTCAGAAACCACCTTTTTCGAAATACTTTCCTTATATGCCACCTGAGGCTTGCCCACATTGGCCTGCACGTTGAACTCCCGGAGCAAACGGTCAACAATAATTTCGAGATGCAGCTCCCCCATTCCTGAAATGATGGTTTGTCCTGTCTCTTCGTTGTATCGAACCCTGAAAGAGGGGTCCTCCACACTGAGTTTTTGAAGCGCCAGAGAGAGCTTGTCCTGATCCGCCTTTGTTTTGGACTCCACAGCAAGGGAAATAACCGGCTCCGGAAAAGAAAGGGATTCAAGCACAATGGGATGCTTTTCGTCACATAAAGTATCACCTGTTGTAGTGTTTTTCAGACCAAGCACAGCTGCAATATCTCCTGCATAAAGTTCATTTATTTCTTCTCTTTTATCAGCGTGCATTTTCAACAAACGGCCGATCCGTTCTTTTTTACCCTTGCGTGGGTTGAGAAGAGACATACCCGTTTTTATGTGACCGGAATAAACACGAATGTACGTCAGCTGGCCCACATAAGGATCGGTCATGATTTTAAAAGCCAGTGCAGACACAGGAGCATCATCCTTGGCGGGTCTCTCTTCCGTTTCTCCTGTGTCCGGGTTTTCACCTTTTACAGGGGGAATGTCCACAGGCGAGGGAAGGTAATACACAACTGCATCCAGAAGAGGTTGAACACCAATGTTCCGAAATGCTGCACCACAAAGGACAGGTATACCCTTGAGATTAATGGTTACTCGACGCAAGGCTTCCCGTATTTCCTTTTCGCTAATGTTCTCATTTTCGATATACTTTTCCATGAACACGTCATCGCTATCCGCTATTTTTTCCAGCATTATTACTCTATATTCTTCGACTTTTTCTCTGAGCTCCGCTGGAATTTCATCTTCTATAACACGGGCACCCTGAACTTCCTGGTCAAAATAAAATGCTCTTTTTATGATAAGGTCTATTACTCCTTTGAATTTGTCTTCCGAACCAACAGGAAGCTGAACCGGAATAGGATTGGCTCCCAATCGCTCCACCATCATGGATATAACTCTGTCAAAATCAGCTCCCGTTCGATCCATTTTATTTACAAAGGCTATTCGTGGAACGTGGTATTTGTCGGCCTGACGCCATACAGTTTCAGACTGCGGCTCTACACCTCCAACAGCGCAAAACACAGCTATCGCACCATCGAGTACGCGAAGTGAACGTTCCACCTCGATGGTAAAATCCACATGACCTGGTGTGTCAATAATATTAATACGATGGTCTTTCCAGAAACATGTTGTAGAAGCAGAGGTTATGGTAATACCCCTCTCCTTTTCCTGGGGCATCCAGTCCATGGTGGCAGTGCCTTCGTCTACTTCCCCAATGCGGTGCTTCAAACCTGTATAATAGAGAATTCGCTCCGTGGTTGTAGTTTTCCCGGCATCTATGTGAGCCATAATTCCGATATTCCTCTGTCGTTCTATGGGTACCCTGCGAGGCATTGCAAAATCCCTTTTTCAGTTTTCTCCTCGTCTCCAACGTGATTAGATTTATCCTTTTACCAGCGATAATGAATGAAGGCTTTATTGGACTCCGCAATCCTATGAACTTCTTCCCTTTTCCTGACGGCTCCACCCTTTCCTTCGGACGCGTCCATTATCTCATTTGCAAGGCGGTCGACCATTCGTTTTTCAGAACGGCTTCTTGCTGCTCTTACAATCCATTTAATGGCGAGCTTTAAACGCCTGTCAGGAGGAACTTCCACAGGCACCTGGTATGTGGCCCCGCCCACTCTCCTCGACTTTGTCTCCATTATCGGCTTCACGTTCTCAAGAGCCATCTTCCACACTTTGAGAGGATTATCCTTCTTCCTTTCCCTCACAATGTCGAAAGCCCCGTACACGATCTTTTCCGCAACCGTCTTTTTACCATCCCACATGATATTGTTTATTAATTTATGCACGCTTTCATCGTTATATATGGGATCAGGCGGAACCTCACGTTTCTTATATTTGCCTCTTCTCGACATCTCGCTGCCTCTGGCAACTATTTGGGTTTCTTCGTCCCGTAACACGAACGAGACTTTTTACGATTCTCAACACCAGCACAATCGAGAGTGCCTCTGATAACCTGATAACGCACTCCCGGAAGGTCCTTCACGCGTCCACCACGAACAAGAACAACGTGATGCTCCTGAAGGTTATGGCCTTCGCCCGGAATATAAGCTGTCACTTCAATTCCATTGGACAGTCTCACCCTTGTTACCTTTCTCAACGCGGAGTTGGGTTTTTTAGGAGTTGTAGTAAAAACCCTCAAGCACACACCCCTCTTTTGAGGGCACTTTTGCAGAGCAGGAACCTTGGACTTTTTCTTAACAGGCTCACGTCCTTTGCGAACAAGTTGATTAAAAGTAGGCATCAGTAAATCTCCTCACCTTCTCACTCAAATACTTGAATTAAAATATTTTAAATGCAATCACCTTACCTGTCAATGAACTTCAGTCTTTCGACGCCATTAAAGTCTCAAAAAGATCCTCATCCATCTCTATTTTCATACGGAATTTACCATACTGCGTAAATCCCGTACCGCATGGAATAAGCCGACCCATAATGACGTTCTCTTTGAGCCCTCTGAGATAATCAATCTTTCCAGATATTGCTGCTTCTGTGAGCACCTTGACGGTCTCCTGGAATGAAGCTGCAGAAATCCAGCTCTCCGTGGTGAGTGAGGCTTTGGAAATACCCAAGAGCAACGGTTCCGCTACTGCTGGTTTGCGACCTTCCTTTATAACTCTCTCATTCTCATCCTCAAATACCCATTTATCCACCTGTTCTCCCACAATGAAATCAGTATCACCAGGATCCACAATTTTTACTTTTCGAAGCATCTGGCGGACAATTACTTCTATATGCTTGTCGTTTATGCGAACACCCTGAAGACGATATACTTCCTGGATTTCGTCCACCAGAAACCGAGCAAGCCCTTTCTCTCCTAAAACACGAAGTATGTCATGTGGGTTGGGTGATCCATCTACAAGAGGCTCTCCTGCGCGAACACGGTCTCCATCGTATACTATTATGTGTTTTCCTCTGGGGATCTGGTACACTTTGGGTTCCCCTACTTCTGGATACACGTAAAGTTCGCGCCTGCCACGGGAGTCTTCTTTGCCGTATTTTACAACTCCATCGATTTCACTAATAACAGCCAGATCCTTGGGTTTACGAGCCTCAAACAACTCCGCCACACGTGGTAAACCGCCGGTAATGTCTTTTGTCTTGGTTATTTCCCTGGGTATTTTCGCTATAACATCACCTGCATGAACCGTATCGCCCTCGTTAACCATAATAACCGCATTTTTGGGCAAGTAGTACCGGGCGTATTGCTCCGTACCTTCAATCTTTTTCGTTCTACCCTTCTCGTCTTTAATAGAAATACGCGGCCGCAAATCCGGCTTCTTGGGTGCGATGATAACACGCTGTGAGAGCCCTGTATGCTCATCATGACGCTCTTCCATTGTAAGTCCTTCGAGAATGTCCCCGAATTTTACAATACCGGAAACCTCAGAAATAATAGGTCTGTTATAAGGATCCCATTCAGCCAGTAACTGACCTGCCTTTACTTCCTCACCGTCATTCACAAAAAGCTTGGCACCGTACGGCAAGCGATAACGTTCACGCTCACGCCCATGCACATCTTCTATGACAATTTCTGCACTGCGATTCATGACAACAGCTTTTCCGTCTTTCCCGTACACGAACTTAACTTCACGGAATCTGACCACCCCGTCGTTACGGGCCTCATGCGTGGATTGTTCGACCTTTCCACTGGCAGCTCCACCGATGTGAAATGTGCGCATGGTGAGCTGGGTGCCTGGTTCACCAATAGATTGAGCAGCAATAATGCCTACAGCTTCCCCGAGCTCCACCAATTTACCCCTGGCCAGGTCTCGACCGTAACACAGAGAACAAATTCCTCTTTTCGTTTTGCACGTAAGCACGGACCTGATTAGAACTTTATCTATTCCAGCCTCTTCAATTTTACGAGCAGCGTCTTCGTCTATCTCCTCGTTTGCCTTGACTATTACCTCGCCTGTGTAAGGATCAATGATATCAAATAGAGCAACACGACCCAGAATACGTTGAGACAGAGGTTCTATAATTTCCCCTGCTTCCTCCAGTGCCGTCACTTCAATCCCATCCAGAGTGCCACAATCATATTCAGTGATAATGGCATCCTGTGCCACGTCCACGAGCCTGCGCGTAAGATAACCCGCATTTGCAGTCTTCAAAGCCGTGTCAGCAAGTCCTTTACGTGCTCCGTGAGTGGAAATAAAGTATTGAATAATATTGAGACCCTCACGGAAGTTGGCCGTAATCGGTGTTTCAATAATTTCCCCAGAAGGTTTGGCCATAAGGCCTCTCATGCCCGCAAGCTGCCGAATCTGCTGGGCCGAGCCTCGTGCTCCAGAATCCGCCATCATATAAATAGAATTGAACGAGTCAACTTCCATTTCTTTGCCGTCTTCGGTCCGGATAACGTCCGTACCGATCTCTTTCATCATCTCCTTTGATATTTCATCAGTCACGCGAGACCATATATCAACAACTTTATTGTATCTCTCACCTTCTGTGATAAGACCTTCGTAGTATTGTCTCTGGATTTCTGCTACTTCTCTCTCAGCTTCCCGTATAAGTTCATCTTTTTTAGAGGGCACGCGCAAGTCTTCAATATTTATGGATATACCAGCTCTAGTGGCCATAGAAAATCCCAGATTCTTCAACCTGTCAGCAAGAATCACCGTAGCCTTCTGGCCATTGCGCCTGTAACAGGTATCAATAATTTCTGCTATCTCGCTTTTACCGAGAACTCGATTAACAAGGGAAAACGACAAACCCTCAGGAAACACCTCATATATCAGGCAGCGCCCTACAGTTGTTTCTTCAAGTTTCCCGTTAATCCGGACCTTTATTTTAGCGTGAAGGTCAAGAGCTCCGTTTTCATAGGCAATGCGAACCTCATCAATGGACGAAAAGACCTTTCCTTCGCCCTTTACAAAAGGACGTTCCTTGGTCATGTAGTAAAGCCCGAGAACGATATCCTGTGTGGGTACAATGATGGGTTTACCATGAGCAGGGGAAAGGATGTTATTGGTTGACATCATGAGTACGCGGGCTTCAACCTGAGCAAGGATGGACAGTGGTATGTGCACTGCCATCTGGTCTCCATCAAAATCCGCATTGTAAGCCGTGCATACAAGCGGATGTATCTGAATCGCCTTTCCCTCTATAAGAATGGGCTCAAAAGCCTGAATGCCCAAACGGTGAAGAGTGGGAGCACGGTTTAAAAGTACGGGGTGTTCACGCACAATCTCATCCAGCACATCCCATACCTCTTTTACACCCTGATCCACCATCCGCTTTGCTTCTTTGAGCGTGAGTGCCAGGCCCTTTTCTTCCAGTTTATTAAAAACAAACGGTTTAAAAAGCTCCAGTGCCATAATCTTTGGTAGTCCGCATTCGTGAAGCTTCAACTCCGGACCAACAACGATAACGGAACGGCCAGAATAATCCACACGCTTTCCGAGAAGGTTCTGTCTGAAACGCCCCTGTTTGCCTTTGATCGCGTCACTGAGAGACTTAAGAGGTCGCTTGTTGGAACCAAGCACTGGTCTTCCACGCCGCCCGTTTTCGATAAGCGAATCAACTGCTTCCTGAAGCATACGTTTTTCATTGCTAATGATGATATCAGGAGCATTCAGTTCCATAAGTCTCTTGAGGCGATTATTGCGATTTATTACACGACGATAAAGATCATTTAGGTCACTGGTTGCAAACCGTCCACCTTCAAGAGGAACAAGTGGCCTCAGGTCCGGTGGAATAACAGGAATCACGTGAAGGATCATCCACTCAGGGCGATTTCCAGAAAACCGAAATGCGTTTATCACCTTCAAGCGTCGAGCTATTCGCTTAATTCGACCTTCTGAATGGGTATTATTCAACTCCGCATAAAGCCTTTCCGCCTCTTCATCCAAGTTCATGTTTTTAAGAATTTCCTCAACAGCTCCTGCTCCAATGCCTGCTTTAAAAGCATCTTTACCGTACTTTTTCTGACATTCCTGGAGTTCGCTCTCCGAGAGGATCTGGCATCGTTTCAAATTGGTCTTTCCAGGATCAATCACAATGTAACTGTCGTAATAGAGAACCTTTTCCAGACTCTTGATGCTGATGTCCAGGAGTGTTCCTATGCGTGACGGCAAAGACCTTACGTACCATATATGCGCAACAGGTGCAGCGAGTTCGATGTGACCCATGCGCTCCCGTCGGACTTTCGCAGGGATCACCTCAACACCGCACTTTTCGCAGACCACCCCCCTGTGTTTCATGCGTTTGTAACGCCCGCACAGACATTCGTAATCTTTAATGGGACCGAAGATTTTGGCACAAAACAGTCCATCACGCTCCGGTTTGAATGTCCGGTAGTTAATGGTTTCGTGTTTCTTTACTTCGCCGTGAGACCAGTTGCGAATTTTTTCAGGAGACGCAAGTCTAACCCTGACCGCGACAAAGTCAAGGGGATTCTTAGGCCTTTCAAAAATATAGCCGAACTCTTTCAAGTTCAACCTCCTGCCTTGGTTTTTTGTCTTTCTTTAAGGTGCTCCAGTTCCTTCTTGAGCTCTTCTAAATCCTCCTCTTCGAGAAGCTGAACGTCTATGGCCAGTGCCTGAAGCTCCTTAATGAGCACATTGAAGGATTCAGGGAGCCCCGGTTCAAGATCGAGCTTGCCCTTAACGATTGACTCGTACATCTTTACGCGGCCTGTAACATCGTCGGATTTAACCGTAAGAAATTCCTGAAGGCTGTAGGCTGCTCCATATGCCTCAAGTGCCCACACTTCCATCTCACCAAGCCGCTGGCCTCCAAAATGCGATTTTCCTCCGAGTGGTTGTTGAGTGATAAGGGAATAAGGCCCAATGGAACGAGCATGAATCTTATCATCCACCATGTGGATAAGTTTCATCACGTACATGTAACCTACTGTTACATCGAAGTGAAAAGGTTCTCCTGTTTTACCATCGTAAAGCCGGGTTCTTCCCGTACGCGGCAACCCAGCCTTTTCCATGAACTCTTTAACCTCTTCTTCGGTAGCCCCGTCAAAAACAGGACAAGCCACGGGTACACCTTTCATGCATCCTTTGATAATACGAATGAGAGATTCCCTATCCAAGGATTCAATTACTTTCCTGTAGCCCGGAGAATCGTAAATCTGGAGGAGTATTTGCCGCAGCTGCTTCTCGTCCAGAGCACTATCTATCATCTCAGCTATACGCTTACCCATCTCCCTTGCTGCCCAACCCAGATGTGTCTCCAGCACCTGCCCCACGTTCATACGCGATGGCACACCCAGCGGGTTGAGCACTACATCTACAGGTGTCCCGTCTTCAAGATAAGGCATGTCTTCAATAGGAAGAATTTTGGATATAACCCCTTTGTTCCCGTGCCTGCCCGCGAGTTTATCTCCCACCTGTATTTTTCTTTTAACAGCCACATTAACCTTTACAATTTTGAGCACACCAGGTGGTAACTCCTCACCTTTCCTCAAACGGTTAATTCGTTCCTTGTAAACAGTGTTGATAAGTGAAACCTGCTCGTCGTATTTGTTCACAAGATCTTCTAACTTTTTAAGTAGCTCTTCATCCCCAAGGTCAAGTTTAGTGAGCCGGGTATAGGGTATGCGGTCAATGTGTTCATCTTTGATCTTTTCACCTTCTTTAATGATCGTTTGTTTGCCAATAACAAAATCGCTTTTGACCTTTCGTCCTCGTAAAAGAGCTTTTATCTTGGCAAGGTGATTTTCATGAATGACCCGCAACTCATCTTCTCTGTCTTTTTCTAATCTGGCGATTTCCTGCTCCTCCTGAGACTTCAAACGTGAATCTTTCTCAAGGCCTCGTCTGGTAAGTACCGTTGTACCAATAACCACGCCCGTAACACCAGGTGGTACCTTTAAAGATGTGTCTCTTACATCCGAGGCTTTTTCTCCAAATATGGCCCTCAGAAGTTTTTCTTCGGGAGTAAGATATGTTTCTTCTTTGGGGGTTATCTTCCCAACAAGAATGTCACCCGGTTTAACTTCGGCGCCAATGCGAATAATTCCGCTTTCATCGAGATTGCTCAATGCCTCATCACTTACACCCGGAATATCTCTTGTAATTTCTTCAGGACCTAATTTAGTCTCTCTGGCAACGCATTCGAATTCTTCGATGTGAATAGATGTAAGAACATCATCACGAACCAGACGTTCGCTGATAAGTATGGCATCCTCGAAGTTGTACCCATTCCATGGCATAAAGGCCACGAGCAAATTTTTACCAAGGGCGAGTTCTCCCTTGTCAGAAGCTGGACCATCAGCAATGATCTGGCCTTTGCTTACCTTTTCTCCCTTTTTCACTATAGGCTTATGATTGAAACACGTACCCTGATTAAGCTTGCGGAATTTGGTAAGTGTATATATATCTACACCCCCGCCTTCTTTTTCACTCACCCTCACCACAATTCTATTGGCATCCGCATATTCTACCACGCCATCCCTTCGAGCGACCACGGCGTATCCGGAATCCCGAACCACTCGACTTTCCATTCCCGTACCAACCAGCGGTGCTTCATTTACCAGAAGAGGCACAGCCTGCCTCTGCATGTTAGAACCCATGAGAGCGCGGTTGGCATCATCGTGGCCGAGAAAAGGTATGAGAGATGACGAGACACTTACAAGTTGAGTGGGAGTTAAATCTATCAAATCCACCTGCTCTTTTGGGACTATCCTGATTTCGCCTCCAACCCTTGCAACAACGTGATCTTCAGTAATATTTCCTTTTTCATCCCGGGAAGTGTTGGCCTGGGCAATTACGTGGTTTTCCTCATCGAGAGCTGAAAGGTATACAATCTCGTCTGTAATTTTTCCGTCTTTTACTACCCGGTAAGGCGTTTCTATGAAACCGTACTCATTAACACGCGCATATGTGGCAAGAGAGGTAATGAGGCCGATATTCGGACCTTCTGGAGTTTCAATAGGACAGATCTTCCCATAATGAGTGGGATGAACATCCCGCACTTCAAACCCGGCTCTCTCACGTGTAAGTCCTCCGGGTCCCAGTGCACTGAGTCGACGTTTGTGTGTAAGTTCCGCAAGTGGATTGGTCTGATCGAGGAATTGGGAGAGCTGACCCGTCGCAAAAAACTCCCTCAGCGTCCCCAAAACCGGCTTAAAATTCACAATATCGTTGGGCATGACCGTTTCAACATCCACAAAACCAAGTTTATCCCTGACGATTCGTTCCATGCGGATAAGTCCTATTCTGAAGTAATTTTCAACAAGTTCACCAACAGGTCTCACGCGACGGTTACCCAGATGGTCAATATCATCAGGGTGACCTCTCCCGTCTTTCAGGTTAAATAAATATTTAAGAGTCGCCACCACATCTTCCTTTGTAAGGGTGGTGGTGCTCATGGGAACATCCAGACCCAATCGTTTATTAATCTTTAAGCGTCCAACTTTTGTAAGATCATAACGCTGTTTATCAAAAAAGAGCATGTTAAGATAATTCTCTGCTGCTTCCAGTGAAGGTGGTTCTCCCGGTCTCATCTTTCGATATATTTCAATAAGAGCGATTTCTCTGTTTTTGGCTTTTTCTGTTCTCAGTGTGTCTATTATGGATGAGGAAATATTCAGGTTATCAAAAAATGCTATTTCAAATTCTCTTATTCCAGCCTTGATAATATTGGTAAGAGCGTCGCGCGTAATTTCAGCACCACATGCAACAATAACATTACCATCCTTATCCACTATATCCTGAGGAGGTACCTTCCCCACCACGTGGTCCTCCGAAACTGCAAAATATTCAATTCCTGCTTCTGCGATTCGTCGCGCAATGCGTTTATTAATCCTCCTGTGTTTTCTTACAATCACCTCACCTGTTCGGGGATCCTTTATATCTTCAGCAGGCCTTTGATAAGTAATAACATCTGGATTAACCTTCTTGTAAATCTTACCACCTTCTATTTTTACCTCCTCGATCGGGTAGAACGTCCGAATAATATCCTCAGCAGTGTAACCAAGCGCCTTTAACAACACCGTCGCGGGAATTTTCCGCTTCCTGTCAATACGAACGTAAAATATTCCCTTATGCTCAAACTCGAAATCGAGCCAGGAGCCCCGATATGGAATGATTCGTGCTGTGTAAAAAGGACGTCCGTGAGTCTTTGTTTTCAATTTATCCAGTTCAAAAAACACTCCGGGAGAACGATGGAGCTGATTAACAACCACACGCTCCGTACCATTGATAATGAATGTTCCAGTGTCTGTCATAAGGGGAATTTCTCCAAAATACACATCCTGTTCCTTGATATCCCGAATTTCCCGATTACCTGTCTCCTCGTCCACATCCCATACAACGAGCCTGATGGTTACACGCATTGGAGCAGCATATGTTAAACCTTTGAGACGGCACTCTTCCGGTGTGTATTTAGGATCATCAATCTCGTACTTCACGTATTCCAGAGAAGCTCTACCATTAATAGCTTCTATGGGAAACACGGAATGAAACGCAGCGTGAATTCCGATATTATCCCGGTTGTCAGGAGAGACATCTTTTTGAAGGAACTGCTCATAAGAAGATCTCTGGAGTTCAATAAGATAGGGTGGATCAATAGGGGACGGTATTTTGGCAAAGTTTTTTCTCAACTTATAAGGCAAACCGATGATATAGTTACTGGCCATCGGGTTCACACCCCCTTAAGTTATTTACAAATTCCAACCACATATGCACCACACCACCTTGTGGTGCAATAACCACTTATAATGAATTGAAGCAACCGAAACACAGATTTTTCAGGCCTTCACTTTACTTAATTTCAACTTCTGCACCAGCCTTTTCCAGTTGTTCCTTGATTTTCTTTGCTTCGTCAACGCTGATTCCCTCTTTCACCGGAGCTGGAGCAGACTCAACCAGCTCTTTGGCTTCCTTGAGACCGAGACCAGTAATTGCTCTTACTTCTTTGATAACCTGAACTTTTTGACTGCCAAATGATTTGAGAATAACAGAAACTTCTTTTTCTTCCTCTGCAGCGGCTTCCTCACCAGCAGCCTGGCCTGCAGGAGCAGCTGCAACAGCCACAGGCGCTGCTGCGGATACGCCAAACTTGTCCTCCAGTGCTTTTACAAGCTGAGACAGTTCAAGAACTGTGAGCTGACTGATCTGCTCTACAAGATTCTGCACCTTTTCACTGACTTCCAATGTTTCTTTGGCTGCTTCTTTTTCTGCCATCATTGACCTCCGTTTAATGATTTAAATTGTTTTATTTTTCTTTCTCGCTTGCCCTGTAAATAACGCGCGGGAGAGAGGAAAGAAGGTTATTTAACAATCCTACAAAAGAGCTGATAGGAGCAGCCACCGCTCCCACAGCCATACCGACCATTTCCGTATATGAAGGCAACCTGGAAAAGTAAATAATATCAGCCTCGCTCAGCAACTCCTTTTCGAAAACCCCACCTTTTAAAGCAAGTTTCTTTGTTGCCTTTTGAAATTTAATAAGCACCTTGGAAACCTCAATAGGATCTCCATCAATAAATACCACAGCAGTTGGACCCACAACCTTATCCACTAACTTCGAATAATCCGTCCCTTCACACGCCCTTCTAAAAAGTGTATTTTTTACAACTTTGACTTCTGTTTTTGCTTCTTTAAGAGATCGACGAAGCTCCGAAATTTCGGATACTGTAAGTCCGCTAAAATCTGCAAGAAATATTGCCTTTGTTTTAACCAAACGTTCTTTAAGCCTGTCAATAATTTCCTGTTTTTTCTGTAGAGTTTCTTCAGTAGGCATGATGTCCCCCGATTTCAGCGAAGGTAATTTCTCAACGAGTTATAATCGACCTTAACCCCAGGTGACATGGTTGTGGTAAGCGTGACACCTCTAATATACGCTCCCTTACTTGTAGGTGGCTTGAGCGAAAGAATCTTTTCTATTGCTGCAATAATATTGTCCCGTAGTTTGCTTTCGTCAAACGAAACTTTACCCACGGGCAGGTGAATGTTTCCTGTTTTATCCACACGGAATTCAATCAGACCTTTCTTTGCATCTTCTACAGCCTTTTTAATATCAAAAGTTACAGTGCCTGACTTCGGATTCGGCATAAGGCCACGAGGGCCCAAAATTCTACCCAGCCTGCCCACCTGAGACATCATATCCGGTGTGGCAATGGCTATATCGAAATCCAGCCACCCCTCTTGAATCTTTTTTATCAGTTCATCCCCCCCGACATGGTCAGCACCTGCCTCTTCCGCTTCCTTGATTTTATCGCCTTTGGCAAATACAAGAACCTTTTTCTTCTTTCCTGTTCCATGAGGTAGGACAACTGAACCCCGGACAATTTGATCTGACTTTTTGGGATCGACTCCAAGACGCAGATGAAGTTCGACGGTTTCATCAAAATTTCCGTATTTTATCTCTTTAAGCAGTTTCAGGGCTTCGTCCAGATTATAACGTTTCGTCCTGTCAACTTTTGCTATAGCCTCGCGATATTTCTTACCTCTCATGATCCCCTCATTAATCAACAATTTCTATTCCCATGCTTCTGGCAGTACCTTCGACAATCTTCATTGCTTTATTAATGTCAGTGGTGTTTAAATCGGGCATTTTTATCCTGGCTATCTCTTCAAGATCAGATTTTTTCAGTTTTGCAACCACCTGTCGTCCCGGTTCTGACGCACCCTTTTCAATCCCTGCCTTCTTTTTTAAAAGCACCGACGTCAGCGGGGTTTTAATCTTAAAAGTAAATGATTTATCTGAGTATATATCAACTATCACAGAAAAAACAAGGTCTTTGGGCTCCTTTTTTGTCTTTTCATTAAATGCCTTACAGAACTCCATAATATTAATACCATGAGGCCCGAGAGCTGAGCCCACTGGCGGGGCAGGTGTGGCACTACCTGGTGGAATTTGAAGCCTCACCGTAGCCACAAGTTTCTTCGCCATATTTATGTCCTCCTCAGGAGATTTTCTCTACTTGGGAAAAATCGAGTTCCACAGGTGTACGGCGTCCAAATATACTTACTTCAACGGTGAGTCTCCCTCTTTCAGGATTAACACTCACCACTTTTCCGGTAAAATTCATAAATGGGCCCTCTATTACTCTCACTTCATCATCCACATCAATGGCCACACGGGGTTTGAGCTCACCATCCTCAATTTGCTGACGAAGTTTCTTTACATCCTCTTCTGGTAAAGGAGTGGGACTTTGCTGGTTTCCCACAAAACCTGTGACACGTGGTGTCTTTCTTACCAGATGCCATGTGTCTTTGTTCATCTCCATCTGAACGAGAATATACCCCGGGAAAAACTTCTGCTTTTTCTTTTTTTCCTGACCTTCTTTCTTGGGTTTTGTAGAAGGCTCCACTGTTTCTGAAGGAATAAATATTTCACCAAAATACTTCTGTAACTTGTGTTTTTTGATACGCTGTTCAAGTGCAAGCTTTACATTTTCTTCATATCCCGAGTAAGTATGTACCACGTACCATTTCATACGTGAGATGTCTATCTTTTCTTTCTGGTCCTCATCACCTTTTGAAACACTGTTGTCAACCGATTGTTCATCTTCTGATGTTTTTTCTTTTTCCTCTACCACTTCTCCCTCCCAGGGAACTCAGCCAAGGAGATGGCCAATTATAAGAGTATATAAGTAATCAAACAATCCCAGTAAAAAGGCAATTATAAAAGTAAACACAATAACTACGCCAGTCGTAGCCATAACCTCTCGTCGCGTGGGCCAGGTCACCCTCTTTAATTCTGCCCTCGCGTCTTTCAAAAATTGCACGACTTTTTTCAGAATTTCTTTCATCAGCTACCCGCTTTTTATTTTGCTGCACCGTGCCATGTATATCACGTTCGCTCCGCTCACTTACCACCCTCCGGTGGTTGGGGGTTCAAATCCCCCCTTCCCAACAATCCTCCTCCCAGCATTATACGCTTCACATATAACATCAGCTTCTCTTCCCTTATCAGGCCAGGAGGGATTTGAACCCCCAACCACCGGTTTTGGAGACCGGCGCTCTGCCTGGTTGAGCTACTGGCCTTTTTCTTCCACACCGTTTTATATTCTTCTCTCTATATTTCCTGTGTTTCGTATTATTTTGTTTCTTTATGTACTGTGTGTCGTTTGCAAAAAGGACAATACTTTTTCAGCTCGAGCCTTCCCGTTGTAGTCTTTTTATTCTTCGTGGTGGAGTAGTTCCGCCTTCGACATTCAGTACATTCAAGAGTTACCTTCACACGCATGGCTTACTCCAGCACCTCCGTTACTACTCCAGCTCCAACCGTACGCCCCCCCTCACGTATCGCAAACCGCATTCCCCTCTCCATCGCCACAGGATACATCAACTCAACCTCCATGTTCACATTATCACCAGGCATCACCATCTC
>JAJRZV010000006.1 GCA_024275095.1 bacterium
TCAAAACGCCTGCCCCTGGAGTGCCAGAGTGTAAAGATGGGCTTAAACTCCATTGCCCCGGGTGAAAATTTCTTTTTTTCTTCGGAGTTGTAAGGATACATGCTTCCGAAATAAAACGGTGCTGCAACGGAAAGAGAAACAGTGGGCGTAACCCCCACAAACCCCCTGAGGTTCACGGTGCTGAGGGCAGAAAGTATGGGACTTTCTCCGTTTGCACCTGAATACATCACCGGCTTTTCAATGTATTCATACAGTAAGCTTACGGACCAGTCCCCGGTGGTGAAGCGCCAGGGCCACTCCACTATCTGAGAGCGGTAAATTGATTGGGGAGGTGAATAGCGAATTACGGAAAAATTGAAGAATAGGAGCGCACCTGTTCCGATTAAGAACGGCAATTTTAATTTTTTTATAATGGCCGGGAGATGATTCAACGCTGCATGTGTTTTTTCAGCATTTTGAGAGGCACCAGGCATAGCAGATAAAGTACTACGAGGGGCATGGTACCGTGATGCCCACCCTCGGAAAGCGCGCAGGATATGCCACCGCCCTTGAGGAGCTGCCCGTCGTCCCTGGGATTGTGAGGGTCGGAATTGTCCTGTAATACCTCAACACCGTCGCTGACCCCTCCGCCGTCCGTGTCCGCCTGAAAAGGATCAGTGAGGCTCACGTTTTTCTCGAATCCATCCTCGAGGCCGTCTCCGTCGCTGTCCGTATCGCGGTAATTCCCCTTACCGTCCTTGTCCACGTCCTCGTATCCTTCTTCGGCGTCGGTGAGACCGTCGTTATCACTATCCGTGTCAAGGGCATCTATGACCTTGTCTCCGTCGCTGTCAACCGGGTTACCGCCGTTGGTCTCCTGGTAGTCATTTATTACGTCGCCGTCCGAGTCTGCATTTCGTGGATCAGTTCCAAGCTGAATTTCCACGTATGTGAGCAACCCGTCTTTGTCAAAGTCATCGTCGTCGGGATCGTTAGGATCGGTTTCTCCTGCGTCTATTTTTCCATTTGCGTTGAGGTCTTCCAGCCCGTCAGGGGCACCTCCACCGTCTGTATCAGGGTTGTTGACATCGGTTGTCGTGGAGGGATCGCTGTCAGGAACAAAATTTGGAGATGCGATGTTGGTGTCGGGATGCGCGGCAGCGAGGGTAATGCCTGCTTCGGTTCCGTCGAGAATTCCGTCGTTGTCGCTGTCCGGGTCAAGTGGATTGATGAGTCCATCACCGTCGCTGTCGATCAGCTCTTCCTCACCGTCCAGCAATCCGTCATCGTCGGTATCAGCATCGTATGGGTTTGTCCCGTAGATGTTCTCCAGGGCATTGGTGAGACCGTCCCAGTCACTGTCGTCATCGTTGGGATCATTGGGATCCGTTTCGCCCGCGTCCACGCGGCCGTTGATGTTTTTGTCCTCTTCACCGTCGCTGACCCCTCCGCCGTCCGTGTCCACGTTAAGGGGATCAGTTGTTGTGGAGGGGTCCTGGTCGGGCACGAAGCTGGGAGATGTCTGGTCCGTGTCCGGATGGGCGGTTGCGGCCGTGATACCCGCCTCCGTGCCATCCATGAGTCCGTCGTTATCGCTGTCGGGATCACACGCGTTGATCAGGCCATCGCCGTCGCTGTCTGCATTCCAGGCAGGTTCACTGCCGTCAATAACCCCGTCGTCATCCGAGTCTGCATCCGTTGCGGAAAGGCATGCGTATAGATTTTCCTGGGCGTTGGTGAGACCGTCCCAGTCGCCATCGTCGTCGTTGGGATCATTGGGATCCGTTTCGCCCGCGTCAAGGCGACCATTCTGATTGCGGTCCTCTTCTCCGTCTATAACCCCACCACCATCCGTATCTGCAACAAGGTAATTCGTTGTGGTGGAGGGGTCTTCATCAGGTACAAAATTGGGGGATGTCTGGTCAGTGTCGGGATTTGCAACAGCGGCCGTGATACCCGCCTCCGTGCCGTCCATGAGTCCGTCGTTGTCGCTGTCCGGGTCGAGTGCGTTGATCAGGCCATCTGCGTCTGCATCAGTAACACCATCTGCACCGTCCAGCAAGCCGTCGTCATCGGAGTCTGCATCATAGGGATTTGTTCCGTAAATGAGAAATTCTTCACGTGATGGAATGCCATCCCAATCTGCATCGTCATCGTAAGGGTTATTGGGATCTGTCTCTCCAGTATCAACTTTGCCGTCCTGGTTTTTATCTTCTTCGCCATCGAGGACTCCACCTGAATCGGTATCTGCATTGAGGGGATCAGTTGTTGTGGAGGGGTCCTGGTCGGGCACGAAGCTGGGAGATGTCTGGTCCGTGTCCGGATGGGCGGTTGCAGCCGTGATACCCGCCTCCGTGCCGTCCATGAGTCCGTCGTTATCGCTGTCGGGATCACACGCGTTGATGATTCCGTCGTAGTCCGAGTCCTCGTACCAGTATTGTTCACTTCCGTCAATGATTCCATCGTCATCCGAGTCTGCATCGGTTGGTGAGAGGCATCCTGTGGCTGTTTCGTCGTCGTCGGTTATACCGTCTCCATCGGTATCCAGATCTCCCACTTCGAACGAAACGATGTTTGTATAAAATCGGTTGATACCGAACCCTTCGATGTAGGCTGAGTTTACAACCTGGGTGCCCGCACTTACGGAAAGAACGTAAACCTGAAACCGCATCCGATATGTCGCGTTCCCTGGGAAGTTACTGAAGAAAAACGTAACTGCATTGGGATAGGAAGGATGGTCATATCCACCTGCATCACCGTCAAGGGGGTCATCCGTGACTGTTGTAAAGCCTGTACCGTAATCAATCTCCAGCGTGCCCGTTAAATAATCGGTGTAGTCGGGAATGTAGTCCACCACAAGTACATTCCGGGCTGGTGCATTGCTCGAGTTGGACAGGATAATGGTGTATGTCACCGGCATTCCGGGTTCTGTGGACGTGAATGACTGGTTCTTCGAGGCGCTCAGCAGCGGCCCCGTAACCGTTATGGAATATGGATTGCTCTGGACGGGAGGAATCTGGTCACTCTGGAAATTTCCGTAATTGACGATTGTTTCCCCTATGGTTGTTGCAAGTACTACTGCTTGAAAGTAGAAGGATGTGACATCACCCGGGTAGAGCGTAAAGGGTCCCCATCGAATTTCTCTGTTGAGAGAGTCATAGCTGAACCCTGGAGAGGCTACCCCGTTGAATTCCAGCTCTTCTGGCAGAAGGTCCCACACATAGGATGTTGTGGCGGTCTGATTGGTGCTGTAGTTCGTGGCAGTTATTGTGAAGCTCACAACTTCTTCATAAGAAGCTTGTGATTTGTCGGCACTCTTGGTGAGTTGTACAAATTGCTTGGATACGACGATGGAATCTTCCGGATTGAGGAGATATTCACCGCGGTAATAGCCGGAGCCTTCCCCGTAGATGGTGTAAACATTGTCGGAGATTGCTCCGGGGAAGTTCACCTCCAGCACAAGGGTGATGGTTTCGTTATCATAGAGAATGTAGTTAAGGTCCCACAGGAGCGTGAGTTCTCCATCTACAACCTGGGTTGCAGGTTCCACGGCATCCGTCGACCCGTCAGGATAGGTAATCGTGGCTGAGAATGGTACGTACTCGATTTGATCCGAAAATCTGACGGACAGGTCCACACCGTCGACAGGGGAAAAGTCCCCCGAGCTGACTTGAAGCGTGAGTTGTACGCTTCCGCCCGTGGAAGGTACTGAGTAAGAGTCCGCACTTAATTCCACCGTGAGAACGGGCTCTAACCAGGCCTGTTCTAAAGGGAGCACGGTGTAGCCCAGGTCGAGGTAGGGAGTACCGCTTCCCGCCACGTCCGGATTTTCTCCGTAGGATGCGGCAAAAGGGCTCGTGGCAAGAATGTGCGTGCCTGTCAGGTCGAAGTCTCCTGATGGGTCACATACGGTCATCACGTCCAGTACATCGAGTATATAGGGTCCTGGATCAGCAACTCCGTCACAGTCAATATCAGCTGAATCCCATACTCCGTCACCGTCAAAGTCGAACCAGAACTCCGTTTCGTTTCGTGTGGGCGTGAGAAACACGTGATTGCCAAACGCGCTGCACGAGGGAACTCCATCGCATGCCGGGGCCCAGGAAATAAATGCTTCATCCTGCAGGAACACAGTGGGGACAAGAGAAAAGCCCCAGTCATATACAATGGACGCGTGATCCACCGCAGCCATGACCCAGAACGGGAGGTCTCCACTGAGCCGGGCGGATGATGTAACGGGAAGAAGGTGTCCTGTAACAGCGGAATATGCGGTTACGGACCGGGGAAGCACACTGAAAGTTGCTCCCGTGGTGATGCTGGAATCATACGCCGTTACATTGAGTGTTGAGTCGTTTGGATTGTAGATGTATAGCTGTACGTCCCCGTTTACAAATCCCATCACGGGGGTTACATAATCCCGGCCGTATACCACGTTGGGAATCACGTTGAAAAACCTGGTCTGGAACCCACTCCATCCGACTGAACAACTGGGTCCCCCGGTAATCCATCCCACCTGTACAGGGCGGGATGACTGAATAATGAAGTTAGACGTGACTGTAATGGGGCTGGATGGACCAGTGGCGTAGTACGTGTCGTTCACGTAACCATTGGTGGAGTATGTGTCCCCTGCATTCAAAGTCACGGAGCGCGTTTCCGTGCCGTTATCCACAACAATTACTGTATTATCTTCAAACGCCTGTACCTCGACCCACACGTAGAGAAACGATGCGAACAGGCCCGTGGCACCATCATACATGTCCTCTCCGATTGGAATGGTGAAGTAGTTTCCCGTAGAAAACGCCGACTTGGAATAAATTTCCCACGCCCCTCCAATGTACGATTGGTCAGCAGGCCACACGTTGTGGACAACATTGACAGGTCCGCCGGTGCTGATGATCCTGTCACCTCCGTCGTACCTTATCGTTGTCCCGCGGGGGTAAGTAGGTACGTAGTCGTTGATACCTGTGCCTGAACCGTCGGATGGTAAGAGCAGGTATTCTCCTTTGTTCATAATGTACGTTTCGGTGCTGCTTTGTTGGGGGTTAAAAGGATCCAGTTCGTAGCCATCTTCCCAGTGGTCGTAAATGATTTTTTGACCATCCTGCGTGGAGGTGATGGTAACCACTGACTTGAAATATGTGGTAATGGTATCCGCACAACTTTCTGCTTCGTTGATGTACTCGAACATGTCCCTGATCTGGCTTTCCCGGCCCAGCACGTAGTATTCTTGGATTCCGGCGACACCAGCAGCCCATGATGCAGAAGAAATAAGAGAAACGAACATAACAATTGTAGATAATTTTGCGGGGTGCCCCCCTCGTCCCTTCACGTCACTCTCCTTATATATATTTTATCATGTTGAAGAGGTGAATGACATGAGGTCCTGTTTTTATTAATGGATTGGAATATAAGCAATTTGATATTCTAACTATATGGCTTGCTATATATTTCGCCTTTTCAGTTCAGGATGGATTTTTGGTTTTTTCGTGGCAGCGTTTTTTTGTGGATGCTCTCACCCAGAGAAGGGCGGCCGGATTTTTTCTTCAGCTCTGAGCGAGTTTGACGCGCTTTACCTCAGCAGGCCTCCCCCACCACTTGGTGAGGTTTACATTGTGGATATAAGTGGAGAGTCTTATGGAAGAAGTGTTCTTGCAACGACCCTCCAGGGTGTTGTGAACCGTCATATGGCCCGTGTTTACCTTCTTACAGGTAAGACCTCCACGGGTAACAGGGATTGGGAAAAGGAAGGAGAAAGAGCGGCTGAAGAATTCTGGGTTCAGTATTACTCGGATAATTACGGGCTGAAGGTGGTGTGGGAGGGTGGCCTGGAAGAAGCACTTGAAGTGTTTGCAGGAGAGATAGAAGGTTATGTGCTGGTGAGCCGTGATGAACCCTGGACGGTGAATGCAGGTACCACAATAGCAGCCCTGGAAAATGTGGTTGTGGCGTTTCCAGAAGATCAGGAATTTCTGGAAGGTCTTGGAATACCCATGTATCAATCGCTGGTGGGCAGGTGGCAAAGCGCGTCTGAATGTTATCTGGACCTGTGGAAAATGTATTATGCACGGATGCCCCATAGGGGACTCGGTATCCTCAATCCTGACGAGTACCGACTGCGTGATTTCCTGATTCAGCAGGGATTCCTCACGGTTTACGGACGACCAACTACCGATGAGTGGTTGACGCTTGTGCATATCCTCAGGCGCACGGCCGTTAACGTCCCCGTGTTTGGGTATTTGTCAATGACAGGTGAAGAAGAGGTGCTGGCCGTGATGACGCTTTCTCAATACGGCAAGTATTTGATTCCTTCAGATACCACCCCCAATCTTTCCTTTCACGTGGCAGTAACTTCGAGCTCCCGGGAAGGTTTTCTCACTTCTATTGCAGAACGGAGACCAAAAATATTTCCCGAGTGTGAAACGTCTGCCCCTGTTGTGACAGTAGCCATCAGTGACGGCGATAATCTTGTAATTCCCTTAAACAGGTACATCCGGGAGAGCCAGTGGCGCTCGCCGGAAAGGGGCAGGCTTCCAGTAGGATGGAGTTTTTCCCTTGCCGTGTTTGCTGTCGCTCCTGCAGTTGCTGAATATTTTGTGAACACTGCCACCGAGGCTGATGAACTGGTGGCCATGCTTGGTGTGGGTTATGCGTTCTCCTATTTTTATCCTGACAGGGCGTTTTTCCTGTCGCACACTTTTAGAAAGATGTCAGAGCAAAACATATCCACTTTCTGGGTGCTGGACCCACCTCTCTACTTGCCTTCGTGCCCGGCATGGACCGATTTTACGCGTTACGCAGTCCAGGGCTATCCGTCTGGAATGCTGGTGGGTTACTTGGATACAGGAACCGTTTCTTATTTTAAGGTTGATGGAATGCCCGTTCTTGTTGCGGGTAACTCGTATTATGATACTCCCCCGATGCTTGCACAGCGTGTTCAGGATTTTGTTAACACTTCGGCGGAAAGGAGACCGCCGGTGCTGTTCTTAGGTGCACCAGTGTGGAAAAACACGTACGCAGAGATGCTCACGGCTTTTGCACCTCTTATGGACCAGGGTGTGCACTTTCTGCGCCCTGCTGACGCACTGGCCTGTATAAAGTAGTTTTAAAGTAGTTTTTTAGATTTTAGATTCTTCTCTCGCACCAGGTGAGGTATTCAGCTAAAATATTTTTTCAATCCAACAGGAGGTGAAAGATGAAAGTAAAAAAAGTGAAGGTCCTCATAGTTGACACCCCAAATGCGGTGGGCAAGCTCGCAGAGGTTGCTGGTGCACTGGCGGATGCAGGCGTAAATATTCAGGGCATTAGTGCGTATGAAAAAGGAAGGCGGGGCGTGTTCGTTATCTGGCCTTACAGTCCGGCAAAAGCAAAGAAGGCGCTTGCAAAGGTGAAGTGTAAAGTCGAGGAGGATTCGGCGCTTTTGCTGGAAGTTGCCAACAGGGTGGGTGTGCTCAAGGCTGTGGCTGAACGTGTGGCCGCTTCGGGAATAAATGTTCAGTACGTGTTTGCCGTGGCACTGCAGAAGGGCGAGGCCGGTGTGATTATTAAGACTTCCGAAGATGCCAGAGCTGCGAAACTTATCAGGTGTGTAAAATAGGTTTGATTACCCGGGGAGCAGTGCATTTCAAATTTCTGGTTTCGTTGCAAAAGTATCAGGTAAGCTGAAGGTGCGAGGTGAGCCATGGCTGAAAAATACGATGTAATTATCGTGGGAGCAGGAGTGGCAGGTCTTCAACTGGGAGCCCTTCTCGCTCACGATGGAATGAGAACCCTTATCCTTGAAAAATCCAGTCGTGTTGGAGGAAGGGCATTTGTTCTGGAAAAGGACGGATATGTACTTGATTACGGTATCCACCTTGTCCGTTTCGGTCCTAAATCAGCCATTGCCAGGGTGATAAAGCACATTGGGCGACACGTGGATTTTGTGGATGTGGGTACTTCTTATCTGCTGGATGAAGATGGTCGCAGAAAGGTGTTCCCCACAAAGCCGATCACATTTCTCAAAACGCGCATGTTTTCATTTTCGGATATGATCACCGCACTGAAAACCATGGCAAGACTTCGACGTGGTCAGTTTGACCATTTACTTGAGACGCCTGTGAAGGAATGGATGGACGAAAATGGTTTCAAAGGAGGGTTAAGACGGTATTTTCACCTGGTCTCTGCATCCATGCTCGTTTGTCCCTTTATTGATAAAGCATCAACCGGCGAACTTCTCAGAAATGTGCAGAAGGTTTTGAGAAGGCGCATCTCCGTGATGTATCCGAGAGGTGGATGGAAACCCCTTTTCAACGCCTGGATCGAAACTGTAAATTCCAACGGCCGCATCCTTACAGACTCTCCAGTAAAAGAAGTACGCATCAAAAATGGACGTGCCACAGGCGTGGTGATAGAAGATGGTCGGGAATTCGAAGCAGAAAAAGTTGTGGTTGCTGTTCCGGTTCAACACATGTTTTCTTTCCTCGATGAAAAGGAATTTCCCCCGGAATTTGTCAGTATGTGCAAGAATTTACGGCCTACTGCGGGTGTATTCATAGATTACTGTATCAAAGGGAAAATTTCTGACTCGACCGGGCTGTGGTACATATGGGATCCCATGTGTTTTGGCCTGTTCACATCGAACCTGGAGCCTGCACTTGCTCCTCCAGAGGGTCAGATTCTTACGTTTTTCTATCCGCGTCCCGTGGAGGAGATGGAAGACCCGGAAAAAGCCAAACAGCGCATTGATGAACTTGAAAAGGCAGTTTTTAATCTGTTCCCCGAGCTTCAGGACAGGATTGCATGGCGTCGAGCAGCCCACCTGACAATGGTTGATGGAGTGGAGATTAACATACACCAGCACCGTTTCAAGCGTCCCGGTTTCCGTGCCCCGAACATCCCCAACCTCTTCCTGGTAGGCGACTCCACCGCCGGGGATGGGGCAGGCGGCGATGTAGGGCATGAATCGGTGTTGGAGTGTTATTCGGAGATGATGGGTAGGGAGGTGTAGAGGGAGATGTGTACGGAGCCGCCTGCTGTATGAGCAGGGGGTACTGCGTAGCGCAGCGGAGCAGTAGATATGAAGGAGGCGCGCTATGATTTTTGATTTGTTAGAAGGGTATGAGTATTTGGGTTATGCGTGAGGAGTGGAGTGGTGTATGGGGGTAGCGCGCCGGGCGGCGATGTGGGGCATGAAGAATAAAAGAAACCGTCCAGGGAGCATTATTTAATGTTGTGGAATTCGAATGCAGATAGAAAAATCAAAATTGTTCTCAGTGATCTTCACATGTGTGGTGGCAGAATTCTTCCTGACGGAAATATTAATTATGCAGAAGATTTTCTGTACGATCGCGAACTTGTGGATTTTCTTCATTACATTCAGGAAGAGTACAATGGCTTTGATATAGAAATTATCATTAACGGTGATTTCGTAGACTTCCTCAAAACGGTAGGCGGTCTTCAGTACATCAGTGACATTCCCAAAGAAGCAGTGTATTCGGCACTGGAGCGAATAATTAATGGTCACAGTGAAGTATTTAAGGCGCTCAGAGATTTTATGAACTCAGGCCAGCATCATCTCACCATCATCGTGGGAAATCACGACCAGCCGCTTCTTTGTCCGGATGTGCAGGCTCGATTGAAGGAAGTTATTAGCGAACGAGTACGTTTTGTTCCTCTTTATTATCAATTTGAAGGTGTATTCGTTGCTCACGGGCACCAGTACGAACTTATACATCGCTTTAATGTGCACAAGTTATGGGTAAGGGATACGAATGGAAGAGAAGTCCTGAACATGCCGTGGGGCAGTTATTTTGTGGTTGAATTCCTCAATCCTTTGAAAAAAGAGAAACCCGTGATAGATCGGGTTAAACCGTTTAAAAATTTCCTTAAGTGGGGTCTCTACTTTGAAACATTTTACACGTTAAAAACTCTTGTCAGGCTGGTGTGGTTTTACATAAGAAACCGTTTTTTCACATCTGATCCTATGCGCCGACGCAAATTTGCTGCAGGATTTTCTGATCTCATGGATGCGATCCTGCACCGAACCCTCGAGGCCAACGCAAAACGCATACTCAAACGAGAGGACATTCACACTGTGGTTTTCGGTCACAGCCATATACCCCTTTTTCGTATTTTTCACGGCAAGCAGTATTTCAATACAGGCACATGGACGGAAAATATCAGCCTTGATATGACAGATTTTGGACGATCCAACCCCATGTCATTTTTACTTTTCCGGTACGTGGATGGACGCCCCGTGGGTTCTCTTCTCAGGTGGCGCGGTGAGTACCGTCCAGTAGAAGAGATGCTTCCCTAAAGTAAATATTTTTTGGAAAATTTTCGGTCTCCAGGCCCGAGTTTAAAGTGGGAAAAAATTACCCTTTTGCCTCCCACATTTCTCCCACCAGGTTGGTGTTTGATATACTGGTTAAAAGGAAGTAAAGGCAGATTGTTAAAACATGAAGAATCTTCAGTAATATTTGTGAAAATACTGTATTTTCGCTGCTATATGTACAGTGCTACATTTTTAACCGAAATCTCCTCAAAAATACTGCTTTTTTAATATCAAAAAATACTTGACAGGCTGTCCACACAGGGTAAAATGTCACCGAGTGGGGTAAAGTGGGTCAAAGTGGGACAAAGGGGTTTTGATTAATGTTCTTGGGGACATACTATCATACGATTGACGAGAAAGGGAGACTGGCTATTCCCAGTAAGTTCCGGGAGATTATTACGGGACGTTACGAGAATCGCCTGGTTATGACACCTTTTAAATCATGTATTTTCGTATACCCCCTGGCTGAGTGGGAAAAGCTTGTGGAGAAGGTGGAACAGCTTCCCATGTTCGATGACCGCAAAAGAAATTTCCGGCGGCTTTTGTATTCACCCGCCATAGAATCTCCCATGGATAAACAGGGACGTATCCTTATTCCCCAGCCGCTTAGAAATATCATCAAGTTGGGTAAAGAGGTGGCCATTGTGGGAATGAACAACATGATTGAAATATGGCCGCGGGAGAGATGGGAATTAAAGTATCAGGAGATTCTGGATGAGCTCGGTGATCTCAGCGCGTTACATGACCTGGGCATTTGAGAGGTCACTGGTGGATTTTGCTCCGGTTCACGAGCCCGTCATGGTTGAAGAGGTTCTCGAGGCTCTTCGGCCGGAGAAGGGACGCTTTTTTCTGGATGCGACCTGTGGTACCGGTGGACACAGTCTGGCCATAGCAGAGCGCATATCGAGCGAGGCGGTACTGGTAAGCAATGATTGGGACAGGAGTGTGCTTGAAATCGCGAAGGAACGTTTGTTGCGTCAAAACAAACAAATAGTAATCACAAATTTTAACTTTGCTTCGCTCAACAACATTTCAGCAGCATCAGGTATTCGGAAATTCGATGGTGTGCTGGCTGATCTGGGTCTTTCTTCCTTTCAGCTCGATGATCCTCGCAGAGGTTTTTCGTTCCAGAGCGAAGGCATCCTGGATATGAGAATGAGTGATTTTCTCTCTCTTACTGCTCGCGAACTGGTGAATACACTCAGCGAGCAGGAATTGGCACGTATTATTTCCACCTACGGGGAAGAAAAGAAGGCGAGGCGGATAGCGCGAGCTATTGTAAAGAGACGGGCAAAACAACCTATCAGTACAACACGTGAATTGGCGGAAATTATTGAAAAGCTCGGTGTGAGGAGAGGGCGCATACATCCTGCGACCAGGACATTCCAGGCTCTCCGGATAGCAGTGAACGATGAACTGGGAAACCTGGAGCGTTTCCTCAGCAATTTGCCGCAATTTGTTGCACCCGGCGCACGGGTTGTAATCATCAGTTTTCATTCGCTTGAGGATCGCCTGGTTAAAAGGGCTTTTAAAGCATGGGCAAAGGAAAAGAAAGGTCGTGTTCTTTTTAAGAAACCACTGAGGCCTTCAAAGGAAGAGGTGAGTCGGAACCCGAGAGCACGGAGTGCAAAACTGAGATCATTTATTTTTGAAAGTGAGAGATGACAAGAATGTTTATCATCACGTTATTTGTGGGGCTGCTTATCATGGCTCCTCTGATGGTCATTGTATGGGCAAGGAGTGAGGTTGTAACAACGGGATATCGAATTTCGGAGTTGCTGAAGGAAAGAGAAAAGCTGAGGGAGGTCAATATTCGCTTGAGACAGGAGATTAATTCGCTCACGTCTCCTCAAAGACTGCGCAGGATCGCCACAGAGAAAGGATTTCAGAGAGCTGGCCGTGGACGCATTATTGTCATCGTGGAGGAAGGAGATTGACGAGACGCCATTTACATCACACATACGATGTAAAGGTGAACATTAGAATGGCTGTAGTGGGTTCCTTGCTGGCTGTTCTTTTCGTATGTGTTGAATTGAGAGCTTTCTACATTCAGGTACTGCAAAATAAAAACTATTCACGCAAGGCCAGTAACATGCACCAGAGACGAATAACACTGTACCCGCGTCGTGGCACGATTTACGACAGAGCTGGTAAACCCCTGGCTCTCACTGTGAAAGCACCGTCGATTTACATCCGACCACGTGAAATAAAAGATAAAAAAGCTGCTATTCAGTTTCTTCACGGGGTTCTCGGTATCTCACGAAGCCGGGCTGTCAAGATGGTTAAAAGTAAAAATTACTTTCTCTGGGTTAAACGCTACGCCAGCGAGAGACTCGCGAAAAAGGTCAGTGATGCGGGATTCAAGGGATTTGGGATCATAATGGAGTATAAACGCGTGTATCCCCAGGGGCCTCTTGCGGCGCATTTGTTGGGTTTTGCAGGAGTGGACACGCGTGGTCTGGAAGGTATAGAAGAAGAATACAACAAGATCCTCCAGCCTGATCCGGTTGAAATACGCATAGAGAAGGATGGTTTTAGCCGCGGCATTGTCATGGATGTGGACGAATACTTTGCCAATGCCGAAGGCAACTCCATTGTGCTGACCATTGATACCCGCATCCAGGCTGTACTTGAGGAAGAGCTCCGTCATGCTTGTGAAGAATTTGAGGCAAAGTATTGCATGGGGCTTGTCATGAGCCCGAATACAGGTGAAGTGCTCGCGGGCGCTGTTTATCCCTCCTTTGACCCGAATCATTTCAGCGATTATTCCCGCACTCAATGGAGAAATCGCCTCATAACAGATGTGATAGAACCCGGTTCCACCTTCAAGGTTTTTCTTCTGGCAACCGCGCTTCAGGAGAAAGTTGTTTCCCTCGATGAGCTCTTTTATTGTGAGAACGGACGCTACCCTTTTTACGACCGTGTAATTTCAGACTACAAGCCTTTTGGATACTTATCTGTCGAAGAAACAGTGGTGTACTCTTCCAATATCTGTGCAGGAAAAATCGCACTTGAGCTGGGAACTGAGCGCATGTTCAGTTATATTCGTGCATTCGGTTTTGGTGAGAGAACGGGAATCGATTTTCCAGGTGAGAGCTTGGGAATTTTGCGTGACCCGTCAGAATGGTCACCGGTTGACCTGTTCAGTGCGGGATTCGGCCAGGGCCTGGGAGTGACTCCTTTGCAACTGCTCAATGCGTTCAACGCCGTTATTAACGGAGGCTACCTGCTTCGCCCGTATCTTGTCGCAGAGATACGCTCGCCGGAGGGCAGGGTGTTGCGGCACACGCCTGTGCTTTTCAAGAGGAGGATTCTTGATGAACGCGTATCTGCACTCGTGCGCACAACCCTTGTAAAAGTTGTGGAGGAAGGTACGGGACGAAATGCCAGGATACCCGGGTATAAGGTGGGCGGTAAGACCGGGACGGCTCAGAAGTTCGATATAGAAGAGGGACGATATTCCGACGAAAAGTACCACGCTCTCTTCATCGGGATGGCTCCGGCCCGGAATCCCAAATTTTCCATTCTTATTGTGGTAGATGAGCCTCAAAAAAGTATTTACGGAGGAGAGGTCGCGGCTCCGGTATTCAGGCGGGTGATGGAATACGCTTTGAGAGCGTACGACATTCCTCCTGATGTGCCTCCTGACACAACCTTCACCAGGGTGGGGTTGGCCGGTGAAACTGGCAGAACTTATCAATGAGAAAATTTTTTCTATCGAGGGAGATGCACAGGTGGATATAAGGGGAGTGACAGCGGATTCCAGGAAAGTACAAAAAGGTTACCTGTTTTTTGCTCTTAAAGGTACCAGTGCGCATGGAATCCAATTTGCCGAAGATGCCGTCAGTCGAGGTGCAGTGGCTGTGGTGACAGATGAGAATGTAAGCATTAACGGTTCGGTTACTGTGTATGTAAAAGATGCTCGTGCGGCGTATGCAAAGGCGGCTGCCCGCTTTTACGGAGAGCCGTCGCTTCGTCTTGAAGTTCTCCTGGTTACCGGGACCAACGGGAAAAGCACGGTAGTGTATCTTCTTCAAAAGGTGGTCTCGGCCCTGGGTGAGAAAAGCGCCTATGTGGGTACGCTCGGTGCTGTGGAATATCCTGGAAAGATTGATCTGACGACTCCCGATGCGGCGGAGTTTCAAAAATTGCTCAGGTGGTATGCAGATTCCGGTTACAGGTATGTTTTCGCAGAAGCCTCTTCCCACGCGCTGGACCAGAAGCGGATAGACTGCGTGTATCCGCGGGTGTGTGTTTTTACGAACCTTTCGCACGACCATCTGGACTATCACACGGACATGGACACATATTTTAAAGCGAAAGCACGGTTGTTTCAGGAAATACTGAGGAGTTCGCCGAAGAAGCCCCGTTTTGCCGTTATCAATGCAGATGATCCTTACGGTCAGCGGCTTATGCAGATGTTGGAAAATACCGACGAAGTGGTTACGTACGGCATAAGGGAAAAGGCCGATGTAAAAGGTTTTGTTAAAACGTCTTCTCTAAAGGGGTTGCGTCTGTGTGTGAGCCTGAAAAATGCAGAATTTGAGGTAGAAAGTCCGCTCATAGGCGAGCACAACGCGTACAATCTTCTGGCTGTTGTCGCTTCGCTTCCGGCATTTGGAATTGACCCTGTAAAAGCTGCTCCACATTTTCGGGACGTACCTCCGCCTCCGGGAAGGCTGGAGAATGCCGGCGCTTCATCTGGAAAATTCATTTTTGTTGATTACGCTCACACACCTGATGCCCTGGAAAAGGTACTTTCGGTGCTTCGTTCTCTGACCAGGGGCAGACTCATCGTGGTTTTCGGTTGCGGAGGTGACAGAGACAGGGAGAAGCGCCCTCAAATGGGGAGAATTGCCGAAGAACTGGCGGATGTCGTTGTGGTGACCTCTGATAACCCGCGCAGCGAAGATCCTTTTGCGATTATTCGGGACATCCTTCAGGGCATGAAAAATCCATCTTCTGTGACAGTGGAAGAAAATCGCAGGAAGGCCATTCAGCATGCTGTCGGAATTATGCGTAAAGATGATGTTCTGCTCATAGCCGGTAAAGGCCACGAAGACTACCAGATTATCGGAGATAAAAGGATTCACTTTGACGACAGGGAAGAAGTAACAAAGGCACTTCAGGGGAGCGATGAATCTCAGTGAACTTGTCAGGGAGATCACGGGTGTGAACGTCGAGACTGCATTAACCGGGGTGAGCATAGACTCACGGACCATCACAGCTGGCCAGATGTTTGTGGCATTGAAAGGTAAGAGGTACGACGGCCACGACTTTGTGAAAGAGGCCCTGAGAAAAGGTGCAGCACTGGTTGTGGTTGAGCGAGATCCCGGGATAGATACCCGGTGGGTGAAGGTGAATGATACATTGGAGTTTCTGTGGCGACTTGCTGCTTTACGCCGCGAGAAAACTTCCTGGCGTGTGGTGGGCGTTACGGGGTCTGCCGGGAAAACGACCACCAAAGATATTCTCGCGGAGGTGCTTTCTTTAAATGGAAAGGTAAGTGCCAGCGTAAAAAGCTACAACAATGTTATAGGCCTTTCTCTTTCTATCCTTAATGCACCATCAGATGCGGAATACCTGGTTCTTGAAATCGGGACAAACGCACCCGGGGAAATTGCTTTTCTAACAGGTGTTGCCAGGCCCTTGATAGGTGTTATCACGCATGCAGGAGCAGCACACCTTGAGGGGCTCAAAACCGTAGCTCGCGTGATTCATGAAAAACTCGATCTTTTCAGACGTATGGACTCAGAAACTCTGAAAGTAGCAAATGGAGATATAAGACGCCTGAAAAAAAGAGCGGAGGAAGAGGGAATGGATGTACTGTGGTTTGGTTTACGCAAAGGAAACGACATCAGAATTCAACGCTGGAGGGCAGAAACCGACGGATGTGAATTCGAATGTACGTTCAGGGATAAAACGGTGCGTGTAAAAATGGTGGGTTTTTATCACCGCGCGGCCGCGGCCAATACACTTCCAGCGGTGGCGGTAGGGCTGTGTGAAGGTCTTGAGGTCGGCGATATCGCTTCTGCTCTTTCGAGAATCCGTCCTGCCGCTGGCAGAGGTGTGCTGAAAAGGATCCGTCACGGTTTCTACATTTACGATGATACTTATAATGCCAATCCCATATCTTTTCGTGCCGCCATCGAAGCGATGAGAAACATAGCAGGGCTGTTCGGCTTGGACACTCTCATCGCGATTGTTGGAGATATGGCCGAAATGGGACACAGAAGCTACACGGAGCACCTGCGCCTTGCTCAGAAGTTCATCCAGGAAGGTTACATTCAGGTTTTCTGTGTGGGTGACCTGTGGCACAAAGCCGCCGGTACCCTCTCATCACGAATATTCACTGAGTGCAATGACGCGGTTGAAGCTGGTGAGCGTGCTTTTCAATTTGTGAAATCCCTGAGAAATGAAAAGCTGGGCATTCTGGTCAAGGGCTCAAGGGTGATGGAAATGGAAAAAGCCATCGCTGTGCTGGAGGGGTGAGTTGCTGGGTATTTACCTTTATTCTCTGCACAAGTATTTTTCCGCGTTCAACGTTTTCAAATACATCACTTTCCGTTCCATCCTTGCCACAATTACAGCCCTTCTCGTGTGCTTGTTTTGCGCTCCCCTGATCATTCTATGGCTTCGCACCAAGCAGATAGGCCAGGTGATTCGTGATGATGGGCCGCCTGATCACTTCAGTAAAGAAGGTACCCCTACAATGGGAGGGCTGCTTATCCTCGCGGGACTTATCATTTCCACGCTGCTCTGGATGAAACCCGGCCTACCCATGCTCATTATTATGTGGGTGGTGCTCACATTCGGTGCCATTGGGTTCGTTGATGACTATTTGAAGGTAATCAAGCGTAATCCCAAGGGATTAAAGGCCAGGTTAAAGTTTTTTCTGCAGATCCTCGCTGCACTCCCGGTGGTATTTTTCTTGTACTATTGTCCCGAATTTAACACGCGTCTCGTGTTTCCATTTATCAAGTGGTTCAGGCCGGATCTGGGAGCTTTTTATATCGTGTTCGCACTTCTGGTAATAGTGGGCGCATCCAATGCCGTTAATCTTACAGACGGACTTGATGGGCTGGCCATCGGACCCACCATCACCACAGCCGGCGTTTACGCGGTTTTCGCTTATGTGGCCGGACATTCCCAGTTTGCGCATTACCTTGATGTGGAATACGTGAAGGGCGCGGGCGAACTGGCGGTCTTCTGTGCGGCGCTGATAGGAGGGGGGCTGGGATTTTTATGGTATAACGCGTATCCCGCCCAGGTGTTTATGGGTGACGTGGGCTCACTCCCGCTGGGGGCTGCCATCGGCACCGCCGCCCTTCTCAGCAAACAGGAGCTTGTCCTTGCTATTGCGGGCGGCATTTTCGTCGTCGAGGCCGTTTCGGTGATGGTTCAGGTGACCTCTTACAAATGGAAACAGAAAAGGGTTTTTCGAATGGCTCCCATTCATCACCATTTTGAACTCATTGGATGGGCTGAACCCAAAGTAACAGTGAGATTCTGGATTATTTCCATACTGCTGGCACTTGCAGCGTTAAGTACACTGAAGCTGAGGTAGGCGATAGATGGGGGAATACTTGATTATAGGTGTGGGTAAGACAGGCACATCAGTGGCCAGGTATCTTTTGCGTCGTGGGGGAGTGAGGGTGTTTCTGTATGATGACGATCCTCATTCCATTGAGCGTTTTCAAAAAGAACCGGGAGTTGGCGGCAGGGTGGAGGTGCTTTTGAATGTAGAAGATCTCAACAAGCTGAAAGTCAGGTGCGTGGTGCCATCTCCTGGTGTCCCTCCACGTCATCCCGTGTTGACAAAGGCTCTCGATAGCGGAGCTGAGATGCTATCTGATCTCGTCATTTTTGAGAGAGAGTTTAACGGCACCATTATCGGTATTACAGGAACAAACGGCAAAACGACTGTAGCCGGACTGACTGGAGACATTTTCCAACGTGCGGGAGCAAAGGTTTTTCTCGGTGGCAATATTGGTGTTCCTCTGCTGGACGCCCTTGACGGGAAATACGAGGTGGCTGTGCTGGAGTTGAGCAGCTTCCAGCTCTATTACTCTCCGACATTCAGAGCACACACCGGCGTGCTGGTTAACCTCGATATTGACCACCTGGACTGGCATCCCACGGTGGAACATTACCACCGTTCCAAAGTGGAGTGGTTGCACAGGGTAAGAATGCGTCGGGTGCTCAATGTGGATGATCCCGGAGTCCTGCACTATTTCCCATCCAGTAGCTCTCGGGATTTTCGGGTTTCACTCATGCGAACGATGGAGAGCGGCGGCTGGAAAGAGGAAAACTTCTTGTATTTCAAAAACGGTACACGTTTTGCACGTGTAACATTTTCAGAAAGGACCCTTCCGGGTTTTTACGCCGTGGATGCGGCACTTGCTGCCTCTGTGGGGTTTCTGCATGGTATCGGGAAAGAAATTATAGAGGAAGCCATCGTTCACTTTCGTCCTGCAGAAGGGCGGCTGAGGATAGTTAACCGTGTGGGGGCAGTACACATATACGATGATTCAAAAGCGACCAATCCTCATGCAACGCTTCATGCCATACTTGCTGTTCCGCGCAAATGCGTGGTGATGATAGGTGGCCTGAACAAATCACTCAGTTTCAAGCCCCTCGAAAAAGCTCTTAATGAGCATTGCGCGGGAGTGATATTTTTTGGAAAGGATGGACGTTCCATCATGGAAGATCTGAACCTCACCATTCCCTCTCGATACATACCTGCCATGCGTGACGCGGTTAAGGAAGCGTTGAACCTGGCCCGCGAATTGCAAGTAGACCTTTTGTTTTCCCCGGGTTGTGCATCTTTCGATGAGTTTTCCAGCTACCTGGAACGGTCACGGGTCTTTAGAGAAATTGTTGAAGCGGAGATATCTGCATGAAAGAGGGACGGTTTGATTTCTTTTATTTCGGCCTCGTTGTCGCTCTTATGTGTGCCGGAGTGGTGATTGTATACAGCATCTCCTTTGTGTACGCACATGAAAAATTTAACGATCCGACGTTTTTTATGAAACGACAGATGATTTACATGGGGATCTCCTATGCTGTACTTCTTGGTGCGGCATTCTTTCCTCTCAAACTTTTCCGCCGTATGACTTTCCCTTTTCTATTTTCCGTGGTGCTTCTTTTGATACTCGTGTTTGTTCCCGGTGTCGGACACAAAATCAAAGGTGTTCACAGGTGGATTCACCTGGGATACTTCAATATTCAGCCTTCCGAGTTTGCAAAGCTGGCTGTGGTGATGTACCTGGCGGATTTTACTGCACGCAAAGCCGAACACCTGAGTGACTGGAAAAAAGGATTCCTCCCGCCTGTTGCTGTCATTGCTTTTATATGCACCCTTGTTGTTATAGAACCGGATTTCGGCGGGGCAGCGACTCTTTTCGTTATCGGCTTGCTCACGCTTTATATCGGGGGCAGCAAACTTTTACATAATGCTATGCTTTTTCTTGTGACGCTTCCACTTGCTGTGTTGCTCGTGTTTCTGGAACCGTACCGCATGCAGCGTGTGCTCTCTTTTCTCGATCCGTGGCGCTTTTTCAGCGGACCCGGTTTTCAGACGGTTCAGTCGTTTCTTGCCCTGGGCTCGGGCGGGCTCATAGGGGTCGGCCTGGGCAACAGCCGCCAGAAGTTATTTTACCTCCCAGAAGCTCACACTGATTTTGTTCTTGCTGTTGTAGGCGAAGAACTGGGATTCGCAGGCTTTACAGGGGCACTGCTTGCTGTACTGATGCTCAGCTACCTGGGATACCGCACTGCGTGGAAGGCAAAAACTCACTATGAAAAGGTCCTTGCCGGCGGCATGACCACCATCATACTGCTGCAGGCGCTTCTCAACGCCTGTGTGGTACTGGGGCTTTTGCCTCCGAAGGGAATGCCTTTTCCCTTTCTTTCGTACGGTGGTTCCTTTTTGCTCGTGTGCGCACTGGCATGCGGCCTCGTTTTGAACGTCAGCAGGAGGGTGCAGGAGTGAAACTGGCCATTTGTGCAGGGGGTACGGGTGGCCACGTGTTTCCGTCTCTGGCAGTGGCCAGGGAGTGGACGCAAAGGGGAGGCGAAGTCCTGTTTTTTCTCGTTGGCCGCCACACGGAGAGGCCGCTGCAGGATCTGCCGGGTGTCAAGAGCTTTGTTATCAGTTCGGGGCAGGTATCTGGCCAGAGTGTGTTCCGCCGGCTTAAAGGTATATGGTATGCGTTGAGAGGAGTGGTTCAGGCCTGGCGTATCCTTCGTGAGGAAAAAGTCGGTGTGGTTCTCGGCATGGGCGGATACGCATCATTCCCGGTTGTAATGGCAGCGTTTTTGCTCCGGGTACCCAGGGCTATTCTCGAGGCCAATGCTGTTCCGGGATTGGCAAACTCCTTTCTTTTTCGCATCAGCCACGTGGCGTTTCTCAATTTTGAAGGTGCTTCTCGGTTTGTAAAAGGAGCACGTGTCCTGATCACAGGATTGCCATTGAGAACAGAATTTGAAAAAGGCGGATTTCCTCCACCTTCCAACGAGATTTCGCCTTCGATACTTGTTGTAGGTGGAAGTCTTGGTTCCGCGGTGCTCAATCGTCATGTTCCTGAAGCGTTGAAAATGCTTCATTACAGGGGGCTCGAGTTCTCTGTTGTACACCAAACAGGCGAAAACAAGCGCGGGGAAGTAGAGAAGGCTTACTCCACCGCAGGATTCTCTTACAGGGTCATAGAGTTCATTGAAGACATGGCGGAAGCTTTGAAGAATGCAGATGTTGTCATTTCCCGCAGCGGCGCCGGTTTCCTTGCCGAGCTCGCGGCAGCAGGCAGACCTGCTGTGCTTGTGCCGTATTTTTATGCCTCACGACAGCATCAGCTTCACAATGCCCGTGAGTTTGAAAAAGCGGAAGCGGCGGTTGTGGTGGAAGAAGGTGAATACCTCACCGAGCGTATCGCAGATGCGCTGATGAGGTTTATTGTTGACAGGGAATATCGCCGCTATGCAGCAGAGCGTGCACGTTCGCTGGCGAAAAGAGGTGCTGCACAGAAAATCGTAGATTGTTTGAGGGAACTGGGAGAGAACCGTGTACGGTCGCATTAAAAAAATTCACTTTGTGGGTATAGGTGGATCCGGCATGAGTGGAATTGCGGAGGTGCTTATTAACCTTGGATACGAGGTAAGCGGCTCAGACATTAATTGTACTGCCGTAACAAGCCGACTGGAGGACATGGGAGCAAAGATTACCTACGGGCACGACGCCGGGCTTGTCCACGGGGCAGATGTTGTTGTGGTTTCCTCCGCCATTAAAGAGGACAATCCAGAAGTTACAGAAGCACGAAGCCTCAACATTCCCGTGATTAAACGTGCGGAGATGCTGGCGGAACTCATGAGGCTCAAATACGGCATCGCCGTATCCGGCAGCCACGGGAAGACCACAACTACGTCCATGATCGAAGAGGTGCTCACAGCAGGAGGATACGATCCCACGGCCATTGTTGGAGGCAAGCTCATCTCTTCAGGTACCGGTGCGAAACTGGGAGAGGGACCATTTCTGATTGCCGAAGCAGACGAATCAGACGGGTCCTTTCACAAGCTCAATCCTGTGATTGTTGTTGTTACGAACATTGATGACGAGCACCTTGATTTTTACGGCTCCTATGAAGCCGTGAAAGAGGCTTTCGTGGAATTTGCCAACCGCATTCCTTTCTACGGTCTGGCGGTGATGTGCATTGATGATCCGGGAGTGATGAGCATTTTACCGCGGCTGGAGAAAAGAGTGCTGACCTACGGTATCAGCGCCCAGGCAGATCTCCGGGCTGAAAACATCGTCAAAACAGAAGAGGGCTACAGCTTCAACGTGATTTTTCAAAATGAAGCACTGGGTGAAGTGAGCCTCGGCATGAAAGGCGAGCACAATGTGCTCAATGCTCTTGCGTCCATTGCTGTAGGCATTGAACTGGAGATGCCTTTCGAGAGGGTTGCCAAAGCCCTTTCTGGTTTCCAGGGTGTGCACAGGCGTTTTGAGATCGTGGGTGAAAAGGACGGTGTGGTGGTTGTTGATGATTACGGTCATCATCCCACTGAAATTCTCACTACGCTGGAGACGGCACGGGCTGAATTTCCCGGTCGGCGGCTCGTGGTGGTGTTTCAGCCCCACAGGTACTCGAGAACCAAACTTCTCAAGCACCGTTTCCCACCGTCACTCCGGCTGGCCGACGTCCTCATACTTACCGATGTGTATCCTGCTGGTGAGGTTCCTCGGGAAGGCGGTAGGGGTGAGGACCTTTATCAGGAACTCCGCAACCAGGGGCTCAGAAACGTTGTATTTGCTCCTTCTCTTGAAGAAGCGTGGAAGGCGCTTTGCTCTACAGTGAGAGAAGGGGATGTTTTGCTCACGCTTGGAGCAGGAAATGTTTACACCATTGCCGAGAGGTTCCTCAGTGATTGAACGGGCGCGTGATATGCTGGCACAGGTGCCGGGGCTTGTTATCAGGGAAAATGTTCCCGGTGCAAAAGTCACGTCGCTTGGTGTGGGAGGTCCCATTGATCTTTACGTGATTCCTGGAAACACAAAAGCCCTGGAAGCGGCGTTGAAAGTGTTTTCTGAAGAAAAGGTTTCATGGCTTCCCGTGGGCGCGGGAACCAATATTCTCATAAAGGACGGCGGCTTTCGCGGCGCGTTTATACGTCCTGGCGGGGAACTGGCATCGGTGGAGGTGGAGAAAGCAGGCGACCGCGTCCGTGTGATATGCGGGGGTGGTGCGCCTCTTCCACATGTGGTGAGTGTCTGCACCGAAGCGGGATGTGAGGGCGTGGAAGCCCTGGCAGGCATACCGGGAACCGTCGGGGGTGCTGTGGCAGGCAATGCCGGTGGACGTAAAAATTCCATCAGCGCTTTTGTGGAGTCCATTGTTCTCTACGGTCGCGGTGGCCGCAGGACAGAACTTTCGGGGAACTCCGTGAAGTGGTCTTACAGGAAAGCTGCACTTCCAAAAGGTGTTATTGAACAGGTGGTGCTTCGCTTTAAGCGCAGTGATCCGGAAAAAGTCCAAAAAGCTGTGGAAGAAGAAATGGCTTACCGACGGTCCACACAGCCTCTGGGCCGCCGTACTGCAGGGTGTGCATTTCTCAATCCGCGAAAGGGTAGAGTGTCTGCAGGAAAGATTGTTGAAGA
>JAJRZV010000089.1 GCA_024275095.1 bacterium
ACCCTGTACAATGGTCTTGCATGCGATTTTGCCGACCTGCTGATGCCCATCATCTGGCCCCTCATCGAGGGCATGATAAAGGATGCGATCCTGGGCTTGATTCCAGGTCTTGTACAGAGCCTGCTCGAAAGTCAGATCAAGAGCATGCTTCGTGACAGTCTGGGATTGCCCCTCAACCTGGCGGAAACCGTTTTCAACGACCCGTTCGACATCGCGGAGGGGTGCGTCAATCCCGGGCTGTATCCTTTGTGCGAGGGGCTCGTGCTCGGTGCACGCGTGACAGATACAACTTCAGGCGACGGGACCATTGTGGAGATTCCCATGTCCTGTGGCTTGAAGCTTGAGCAGACGGGCACCCAGAACAGGGATTGCTCGCTCTGGAATACGGCCCTCAATGAGCCCTATTACGGAAAGAAAGACACGTTTCCTTCCTGGTGCGATGTGGATTATTCAGCCCTGCCTTCATATTCCAATCCCAGTTCTCACCTGGCATGGGATTCCGTGCAGATCACGAGTGACGCCGGACTTCCTGAGTACTACCACATGGGACTGGTTCTCGGTCCCGATGGCATCGTGGACCTTCTCAATGCCATGTACAAGACCGGAATGCTCTGCATCGAGGCCACCAATGACCCCAACTCTGATGCTGGAATGGTGCTGCCGCTGGGCGATGTGCTCAAGGTGGAGAACATTGGTGTACTCGTTCCCGGACTCCAGGACATTGCCATTCCAGGCAGTGAGGCGAAGATACGAGTTGTGCCCAAGGGCACGCCCACCGTCGTGAACAACTGGTGCATCAAGTTTGGAGATACGTTCTCGAGTAACGTGGATGGTTGCACGTTGATCTCGGGTTATAACAGGTATGACATGGCCATCATGCTCCCCAACCTGCGCACGGACATCCTGGCAAGGCTCTCCAACCCGGCCTTTGACCCGAACACCTATTACAATGTGGCGAGCCTTGACTGGCGCTGGAACCTTGGGATTGAACTTCAGCCGGTGTTCACGTGCCACCCGCTCGATGATTTCTGCAACAGGTGGTATGTATCCGTCACCCCGGAAGCGGCCGGATACATCCAGCTTTTCTTTGACATGGACTGGGCAGTTAAAAACGTGACTTTCAACACGGATGTGGAAGCGGCACTGGGCACGGGATGGGAGGAAGATTTCTTCAGTGACCTTCTCTTCACCATCATGAATGCCTCCTTTGCAAGTGTGATCAGAACCGAGTTCAGGTTGCCCGGCCTCAACTACCGGCTTCAAAAAATGGGTCCGTTCCCCTGGGGTACCTACGACGGCACCTCTGTTGACGGCGCCGATGCGGATTGCTACTACGACGCGGAGAACGACGTGTGCGCTTCTGGTGCACAGGCATGGACAGACTACTTCAGCATATTCATGAAGCTGGTGGGAGACTTTGACCTGAACCAGCTCGGGGCCGCCTTCGGGCTTGCGCCCCCGGTGAATACCTCGAAGCTCTATCCTGAAACCAGCATCGTGCTCACAACCGGCCAGGAGATCAACGGGACGGCAAGCCTCTCACCCCTCAGGGCACGTGATGCAGGGTTTGTACGCAAGGGCAGCGTGATCACGCTCAGGGGCAGTGACCCGCTCGGCCTGCCCGCAGGCGTGGCTTACCGCATTGATGATGGTTTCTGGTGGGTGCCTGTAAAGCCAGGAACAACCGTGGAACTCCCGGCCCTCACTGACGGTGTTCACAAAATCGAGGCAATGACCATAAACCAGCTTGGCGTGGTTGACAGGTCCCCCGCTGTCCTTTACGTCGTCATAGACAACAGCATGCCCGATATTCGAATCCGCGGGCCACGCAGCCTGAATGCCGGTGATACATTCAGTGCTGAAGTTTACGTGAGAGACGCTGTAAGCAAGCCCGAGAAACTCCTTGTGAGCTACAGGTTTGACAGTGATGACACCTGGACCCAGGTGGATGTGGGTACCACCGGTCGATTCACTGTGACAAAACCCGGTGTGGAGGATGGCGACCATACCCTCTACGTTTCTGCTGTCGATGAGACAGGCAACCGGGGTGTGAGAATATTTAAATTCAAGGTCAGCAAGGCCAACACGGAAGCTGAGCGGAACGCGCCCGAGACCACCACATACGGCTACGGTTGTGCATTTGTGAAAAACCCGGGTGTGTCTGCATGCGCGACGGGTTTGCTGGTGGTGTTGATTCCCGTCATGGTTGGGTTGTTGATACGACGGCGCAGCAAAAGGGCGAAAAGAATGTGATGTGGTAAATCCTGAAACCGGGTACGGGGTGAACAAGAGAGGAATTTAAAAAAGACGTTACGCATACAGGAGGAGAAAGGTTTATATTTGAAGTGAAAGCAGAAGAAGGGTAAAGTGTAAATTTGTGTACAGCTGGCGATCAATTGGCGGTATCGCGTTGAGGAAAATAATTGCAGGGGTGGTTCTGTTAACGATACAGCTGGCGGGATGTGGGGGTACATCTGCATTAAAAGTCGTGTTCACGTCACCGGAAAACGGGGCCTCGGGCGTTCCCATTGATAGCGTGTTTGTTATCGAGTTCAACAAAGCCGTTGATGTTAATTCCCTCGTCAGGGGCTACGGCTGGGACACGAACATCCCGCATGCACGCGTTGTGATCAACCATGGCAGAATCATCCAGGTGTTTCCCGGAGAAGGACCTCTCGAGGAAAACCAGCAGTATATCTTGAAATTTTACAGGAAGCTTTCTTCTGCGGACGGGAAACACCTGGAGAGAGACTACGTGTTCACGTTTCAAACGGGAACAAAGGCTCCGTCTGTGGACTTCGATCTGCCCGTTACCGTTGCAAACGCGGCAGAAATAAAAACGCTTTACGCCTCGATTGTTGCAGATGAGACCGGAAATTATATTTTTTTCTCCAATGGTGAGCTTGTGTTATCGGGAACATACCAGGTGCCCCGGAGGGAGTTGTTTATACCTTTATCACAGTTTTCGCTTGAGGAGGGCTACAACCTTTTACGTCTGGAATTCATGGATAAACAGGGCCTGAAAAGTATCGTTCAGAAAAGTTTTATTTACGATATCACTCCACCTGAACAGGTAAGTGATGCTGTGTTTTTACCTGCCGGATATGTAGAATTTACACCTGTAAAAGATAACCTCACGCCCGTGTCGTATCTTCTTTACCTGAGTTATAAAGTTTCTTCCACTTACGTTTATACAACCCAATGTGCTCCTGTGAATGTCACCACTGCCGGCAGTGTCACTTACGACGTCCTTGAAGAATGCAACGACCTGCCGCCGCTTTTTTTACAGGGAATGTACGGGAAAATCACGGCAGTTGACACTGCAGGTAACATGTCGGATGGAAACACCTTTACCGTCAGGTTTGCTGATCGATTTGCCCTGGATGTTTCCGGTCCTGTACTCGACATGGCAGCATGTGGACTCAGGGGCGATTCACTGCAGGATTTCGCGGCGGTGGTAAGCGCTTCAGGAGCACTGTACCTGGACGTGTGGAGAGGGGGAAGTGATGGTCTTGGTGCGCCTTCGCCCCAGACCCACCCGGCCGCGGAAATTCCCCTTCCCGCCGCAACCGTACTGAAAGCGAAGGTAACGTGCGGTGACGTGAATGGAGACGGCGTGAAGGACGTTGTCGTAGGATTGCCCGGCATGAGCGCCGGGAGGGGAGGACTCGTGTTCGTACCCGGCCAGGCAAACACCATCCCCACAGGATACGCTTTCACCATCTCGGGACAGGCAAGCGGTTCGCTCCTCGGCTACAGCGTTATAATTCAGGATGTTAATCAGGACGGCCATGTGGACGTGGTGGCAGGTGCCCCGGGAGATAATAATGTGTATGTATATTACGGGCCCGTGACAGCCGCGAAACCTTCTGACACGAAAATACTGCCGCCTGAAGGATACCGATCCATGGGGCTGGAACTCCTCGGCCTGTCAGACGAAATTTTCAATGCAAGAGCGTTTGCTGTCTCTGCAACAGCTGAAACCAGCTCACGCACCGAGTACCTTCTTTTCGTAGATGCGAATTTTACGGGCGCCATCCCGGACGGAGAGGGAGGACTCGTTGCTCCTTTCATTGAAATCCCGGGTGCAGGGTCCTTTCGGGCAATAGCTACTGCCGGGGGATTCCCGGAAGGGAAATACTACATGCCCTGCGCTTCGGGCGTGTGTCCTTTTTATCACGCTCCCGTGCAGTTGCCCGCGGCGTGTTCTCGTGTGCGGCTGTGGCAGCTAGGTGTCGTTGACATTCGCTCCGTTCAAAAAGAAGCCATTTTTTACACGTGTACATACATGGGCAGCCAGGGCTTTCACGTGGAACTGAACGAGATTTCACCACGCAGAAAAATCACACCGTTGATAAACATCAGCGAAGAAAATTGGACACAGAGCTTTGCTCTCGAGAGCTTTGCTTCAGGTAATGTCTCAGGAGACACAAGAAGTGAATACTTCCTGTCCGCAGGAACACATCTTTTTTATTACACCCCCCAATAGGGGTCGGGGTCGGGGTCAGGTCTCAAGATTCAAGAAAATGATTGGTGGGAGTGGGAAGATAGTGTTTAAATTTTTTCTTTACCTTTGTAACCCACAGTTTTCACCAATATCCCTTGAAAGCTTATTGTGTTCTTAAATACACACATTCTTTGATCTTTTCTAACTTTTTTTGAAGTTTTTTATGTGATAGCAGACTTTTATGAAATCTTTTCACCATATCTGATACAGCTGCATAATCCATGTCAAATTTTTCTCCTATCTCTTTTAACGTAAGAGGCGTCAAGGATTTTAAAAGATAAAGAGCCATCTTCCTGGCTTCATTGTTTCGTTTTTTCTTGAAAATTTCTTCTTTTTCTACTCCGTAAACATATTGAACACCCGAAATTATCTCATCAAAACCATATGGTTGATGAATCAAGTTCTTTTCCGAATACTCCCGTAACTTATCCTTTCTATTCTTCACCTTTTCCATAACTTCTTGAGCAAACTCGCTGCTACCAAGAATAAATCCGTACTGCACCTGCTGAAAAATATCTTCTTCTCTGCCCTGATTGCCATATACATATTCAATATACCCTTTCCCTCCTCTTTGTCCAAAAAAAGAAAGAATCCTCTCACACTCAAGCCACTCCGGTTTTTCCACCTTCCCGATGAAATATTTCAAGCTGCTCCATGGATACTCTTCAGCTTTCTTTAACATTTTTTTTCTAACAGGATTAAGGTGAATGTACGCGCTTACTGCTAAAAGATAAGAATCATCTTCTATAAGTATTGCTTTATACCTCCCTTGGAAAACAGGTCCTATAAGCTGATGCTTCGCTTTAACCCAGTTGGAGTAGGAAGCATTAAGAGCATGAAAAAATCTGCTGAGATTGGCAAACGGTGTCTCTACAATAAGATGATAATGATTATCCATAAGCACATACCCGTGACATATCACCTGAAACCGTTCACATTGAATACCCAGCTTTTTGAGAAAAACTTCTCTATCTCGTGAAGTAAAAAATATATTTTCTTTTCTAATTCCCCTTGAAAAGACATGGTAAAAAGCGCCTTCAAACTCTATTCGAAGTGGGCGAGCCATTGTTTTATTTTAACGACCAGATTTAAAAAAGAGCAATCCTGCTTCATTCCCGGTCGAAATCTTGAATTTTGAGACCTGACCCCTTGGCTCTTGGGGGGTTGCTTATAAGGTAAGCAGTATGAAATAATATGCGGAAAATTGTGGAGGTGGAGAAGAGATGCCGAATATCAGATCGGCGAAAAAGAGAATGCGACAGGATCTCAAGAGACGCGAAAGGAATCGTCAGGTGAAGACAGAGGTTAAAAGTGTCATAAAGAAAATCAGGAAGCTTGTAGCCCAGGGTAAAATAGAGGAAGCCAGAGAGCTTCTCCCACGTGCCCAGTCCGTGATCGCCAGGGCGGGCTCAAAGAGGGTACTTCACAGGAATGCCACCAGCCGTAGAATCAGCCGGCTTTTCAGGCTGGTGAACAAGAAAGCTGCTGCTTAATTGATTTGATAGAGATAGAAATTTTTTAAAAGGGTATGTCCTGGGCCCAGTGTTGTCCTGTGCTGGTGTGCCGGATCCAGGTGTAAAGTTCGGGATAGATTTCCTTCCGGGCCGGTGGTGAGGCGATGACACTCAAATGACCGTATTCCCTTGAAAACAGGCTCTCTCGCGAAAGGAGAAGAAAGCTTGATGACCGCCCGATTTTTTTGACGACTTCATAGGTGAGGTAATAGGGGGTTACATTATCAAGCTGCCCGACAATGACGGTAAAGGATGAAAGGCGCTTTAAGGTCCGCAGAAGTTTCTGATGATTGAATAAAAAATTGTCACCCGTGTG
>JAJRZV010000090.1 GCA_024275095.1 bacterium
AATCGGATTATGCGAGTAAAACTGGAACGGCAATTGAAGAATATAGAAAACACACTGTCAAAAATTGCTGAGGAAAGAGAGGAGAAAGCTTCTTCCGCTGCAAAAAAGAAGGAAGAACTTACAGGTCTTGAGGCGGCCATCAATACCCTCAGTAATGATCTCAACATCATAGCTGAAGATCTGGAGAAGCTTTCCATAGAAGGCGGAAAACTCAGAAGCCGTATCGCCGAGAAAAATGCACTTGTTTCGCGTTTGGAAAGCACCGTAAGTGAAAAGAAATTGAGTCTTGCAACGGTCACGGAGAGGATAGATTCTGCTACCGCGGTCCTGGAGAAAGCACAGCAGGATTTAAAAGAAATGGAAGAGTTGATGGAAGAGGCGCAGGCGGAGGTGGAGAAAAGGAGACATGAGTACAATCAGTGTAAATTGGCATATTCCAGAGCTGTCCAAGCAGTAAAGGAAGCATCGCAGAAACTGGAGGGTGTTAAGAATCAGTACTTTGCCGAGTCCTCTCGCCTGGTGCAACTGGAGAACCGCCTGGAGGAGCTAAGAGCCACCTTGCATCGCTTGCACGTATCTCGTGAGAAACTATTTAAAGAGCTGGAGACACAAAGGGATGAACTTGATGCAGTCGAGAAAGCAGTTGGTGCATGTGAATCTGAAATTGCACGAATAAATGAAAAGTTGGCCCGACTTGATCAGGATAGAGAGAGGTTGCGTGAGGATGTGCACAGGGCTGTAGAGCGTTTGGAAGATTTAAGAAAAGCATTTTCCGAATGTGAAACCCGCGTTGCTGAGCTTACCGCTCGCCTGGAAATTGCTCAGGAGTATCAGTCATCTTTCTTTTCAACTGCTCAGGTGGATGGTTTTGTTCGCTTTGGCGAGGTGATAATTCCTCGAAAAGGGTATGAAAGAGCCGTCAGTGCCGCACTTGGTAGTATGGTGCGCTGGTTTGTGGTGAACAATACGAATGATGTGTTTGAAGCACTTGGACGCGTTGAAAGAGCTTCTATTTCAAAGATGGGATTTGTACTCGCGGAGGAAGTACACGGAGGTGAAAACATTCCGCTTCCTGATGGTGTCAGGCCGTTACTGGAGGTTGCGGACCTGAAAGATGAACGTTTGAAACCCCTGCTTGAATATTACTTCGTGGCCGAAACTTTAGATTCCGCTTTGAAAGCGTCCAGGAGCAGCTGGGGTCAGAGATGTGAATTCGTTACACCGGATGGTACGCGCGTGTACCGTGGGGCTGTTGTGGAGATTACAGGTGAGAAAGACGATGTCGTCCGCTTCTTTATCACCCGCGAAGAAGTAGAGGAGTATAAGAATATTCTTGCAGGAGAAAAAAAGAAACAGGATGAAATATCAGCAGCAATCGCTCTGGAGACTGAAAAGATGAACGAAATTGAAACAAAGCTGAAAGAGATAGAAGAACAGGTGAAATTAGAGACGCATAACCGTGAAGAAGTTAAAAAGCGTCTCAACGAGGTGTTATCCCGCCAGGCTGTACTGCTGCAGGCAAGAAAAGATATTCAGGCTCGCATTGAAGACATAACAGAACATATAAAAGAAGCAGAGGCTCAAATAAATGAAATGGAAGAACGCAGAAACGAGTTAAAAGTATTACAGGAAAACCTTTCAAGAGAACTTGAACAGTGTCAGGACAGTGTGGAAGCAGTTCGAAGAAAAGAGGAGACCAGCCAGCAACACCTAGAAGAAAGCAGTGCAGCATTGGCAGCAGCTGCTGAGCGTCTTAAAGGGCTAACCAAGAGAGAAGAAGAACTTATCGGTTCTGTAGAAATAGAGATGCAGCGAATAGAACATCTCAAAGATGAAAAAGAAAAAATAATAGAAGAGATAGAAACCCTGGAGACGCGTTTGCGTAATATGATGAAGGAAAGGCATGATGCTGAAGAAGCATATCAGGCGCTTCAGCGTCGCCAGGCTGAATTGAATCGTCGGCAGAGAGAACTTACACACGAGATAGACATGCAGAGAAAACAATACAACCAGTTGAGAGAGGAGTACGAGAGTGTAATGGAGCAAATGTATCATCTGGAAGTGAAAATGGCACAGCTGGATACCGAACGGAATCATGCACTTCAGGCACTGGAGGAAGTGGGTGAAATTCCGCCAGAAGAGTTAACAGAGCTGATGGAGCTGGATACTGAAGAACTCGAAAGACGTCTGGACGAAGTGCAGATTCGTATAGAAAAAATGGGCAACATCAACTTCAGTGCGTTTGAGGAATATCAGGACGTTGTGAAGAGACTTGAGTTTATTGAGGGACAACGGAATGACCTTGTGAGGTCGCTTGAAGACCTGAAGAACGCTCTTCGTTCGATTGATGAAGAATGCACACGCAGGGTAAACGAGGGTATAGAAAATATTAATTCTACATTCGGAAAGGTTATTGGGCGCTTGTTTGAGGGAGGCACGGGGGAGATCTACCTGCAGGAGCCAGACAATCCCATTACAAGCGGCGTTGAAATGAATATAAAGCTTCCCGGAAAGAAAATAAAACACCTGGGCTTGTTCTCCGGGGGTGAGAGAGCTATTGTTTCCTTTGCGTTTTTATTTTCGCTCAGTGGTATGAGACGCTCACCTCTCTTTATTTTTGACGAGGTGGATGCTCCACTTGATGACAGCAATATTGGAAAGTTCATAGAATTGCTCAACGAAATCAAAGAGAGATCTCAGGTAATCATTATTACGCATAATAAAAAGACGATAAAAAGTTCTGACTATGTATACGGTGTTACTATGGAAGAGAAGGGTGTCTCCAAGATCCTTTCCATTTCAATGGGAGAAAGAAAATGAAGCAAATCTCTGTAAAAACAACACGCCGTATAGAGGCAGTAGATATTACGGGCCCTGTTGCACGTGCCGTTGAGGAAAGTAAGGTTAAAGAAGGTGTGGTGACCGTGTATGTTCCTCATACCACCGCAGGTGTGACAATCAATGAGGGCGCGGATCCTGATGTTATGAGGGATGTTATGGAAGTGCTCACCCGTATGGCACCCGCCAGCGGTGCCTATCGCCATCTGGAAGGTAATGCTGATTCTCATGTAAAAGCGACTATTACAGGTTCGTCTGTTTCCGTAATTGTCCATAATGGCAAACTTATGCTGGGCACATGGCAGAAAATTTTTTTTATGGAGTTTGACGGACCCCGACACCGTCAGGTATATATAAAAGTCCTATCTGATTGATAGATTGGGAATTCGAGATAAATGAGATTACCGGTGTCAGTGATTATCCCTGTCAAGAATGAAGAGGTAAACATAGAAGCATGCCTTCGTTCACTTCTGTGGGCGGATGAGATATTTGTGGTGGACTCTCAGAGCACCGATAGAACAAAAGAAATCGCAGGAAAATATACGGATAAAATCTATGATTTTACATACAGAGGTGGATGGCCACGAAAAAAGGGTTGGGCACTGGAGCACCTGCCCATATCAAATGAGTGGATATTTCTTATAGATGCAGATGAACGCGTTCCAGAAGCTCTGGCTCAAGAAATTGCTCAGGTCATTTCTTCTCCGGATGCAGCCGATGCGTATTTTGTCAATAGAAAATTTTACTTTCTTGGCAGGTGGATTAAGCATTGTGGATGGTGGCCTTCGTGGAATATCCGTCTTTTCAAGAAAGGGAAAGCGCGGTTTGAAAAAATCGCACCTTCCCGTGATGACTCATCTGGTGATGTAGAAATACATGAACATCTTGTTGTTGATGGCCGAATAGATTATCTCAAGGAACCTTTGATACATGACGATGCAAAAGGGATTGCCGGATTTGTGGAGAAACACAATCGGTATTCAACATGGGAAGTGGATGTTTATGAAAAACTGAAGAAAGGTGAGTCATATGATGGAGTCGCTCCAAAATTCTTAGGCAATCCTCTCGAACGTAAACGCTTCATCAAGCACCTGTGGGTTCGAATGCCCGGGCGCCCTCTCCTTCGTTTCTTATACATGTATATTGTGAGAAAGGGTTTTCTTGACGGTTACGAGGGTTTGTTGTTTTGTCTTCTTATGAGTTACCATGAACTTGTTATCAATGCAAAAATTCGTGAAAGACGTCTTTTCTCCCTTCAGGGGCGGCCTCAAAGGAAGTAGCACATGGAATTTATTCACGCCATCTGGACATTTGCTGCTGTTATATTGTGCGCTTTTACCATTGCCTACGCTGCGGAAACAGCCCAATTCCTTGTATCTCAAGGCATGGCTCTGGCGATTCTTGCATGGCTCCAAACGCTTCCTGAATTCGCAGTCGAAGCTGTTATCGCCTGGGAGGCAGGTAAAGATCCTCAACGGATACATCTTGTAACCGCTAACTTTACGGGCTCTATTCGACTTCTCATCGGCTTTGGCTGGCCCCTTGTGTATTTTATCAGCCTGTTTTCCTATGGATGGAAGCAGAAGAAGTGGCAACATGTGATATATCTTGACAAAGAGCACGCCGTAGAGGTGTTTTTCCTGGCCATAGGAGCATTAATGTGGGTACCTCTCTTGTTCTTATCTCACCTGTCCATGCTCCACGGTGCCATGCTCTCAGTTTTTTATTTCATATACCTGTACATTTTAATGAAACTTCCTCCAGAGGAAGATGCCGAACAGGCGGCCGGAATTGTTAAGTCTGTACTTTCGAAAGGTAC
>JAJRZV010000091.1 GCA_024275095.1 bacterium
CCGAAAAATCTCCTCCCACTACGCTGAGCTCAGGAGATCAGCCTTGTGGAGGTTTTCAAAATTCTCCTTCCTTGCCGGTGGAATTTCCTTTTTTCCTCTCTCTTGATGGAAAGAGATTGATAAAGGAGGCCACGCCACAACCGTGTCCTTCACCCTCTGACAGGGAAGGACGAAAGGCAAGGGTGATGTGCTAAGAGCCGCGCAAGCCACCTCATTCCCCCCATTCACTGCGAAAGGCGATCGCGCCTTCGGCGGCATGGCCCGCTGGTCATCACGAGGAGGCAAGGCGACCGAAGTAATCCCGGATTCACACACCATCCAGCACCCCCACCGCAGGACCCGAATGTCAAATGTTGAGACCAGACCCCGAAAAGACCCCCCATCAATTTTTACCTCAACTTTTCTGCAAGCCAGTTCGGAAATTGCTGCCAGGGAATAGCAATATTATTGAATGGAAGATGAGTGGGGCTGCTTACCTGACATACCAAAACTCCCTCATCCGATACACTATCTTTTGCCAACTCCTTAAATTTTTGAAGAGACCTTGTGTGGGCAGGCATCGGAGTCGCAGTTTTCTTTATTTCAACAGGATATAACCTGCCTCCTATTTGAAGCAAGAGATCAATTTCTATCCCATCATGAGAACGCCAGAAAAACATGCTTTTGCCCACACCATAAATTGATAGTATTTTCAAAGCTTTACTTACCATAAATCCTTCAAAAAGCGCTCCCCCCATTGCTCCCATAAGACTCGCTTCGCCGCCAGGCTGAAATGTCAGATCACACACAATGCAGGATCAATAAAGTAAATTTTAGGAGCACTATACGTTTACGAAAATTCCGGTAAAAAGGCGGAAGAAAAAAGCAAATGTGGGATGCTTCCAGAACCCCTGCCCACGATTTAATCGTTGGAACCGATACTCCAATCTCTTCTGAAATCCGCGATGCGTTAAAAACCTGAGTGTGATAAGCAGAGCTTAGCCTCAAAAAATTCTCAAACAATCTTAAATCTTTAACGTTTATTAACTGCCTGAGGTCTCTCTCCACGTAAGTTTTAATGTAAGACTGCACCCATAATTTTCTTTTTTTTGGATACAGGAAAGGTTCAGGGTAAAGTCCTCTCCATATAACATCCTCGAGTGTAAACTTTTTTTTGCTTTTCAATTCCTTTATGCTGAAAGGATATAGCTCCAGCACTGCAACACGTCCTGCAAGGGACTCTGTTATGCCTTTCATCAAAACAAATTGTTGAGAACCTGAAGGAAGGAGCAGGCATTCCAACCCCCAATAGAGGGGAGGCCGGGAAGCATTAACGTCCACCCTACCCCACACCACCACCCTAATACTGCGGGCGGGACATACACACGGCAAGCGTGCAAAAAAGAAATCAGGAGGCGGCTGGTGAGAAACACGGGGGAATACCGGGTACGCGTGCCCACCACTCCCCCAACCAGGAACCAGGGATAGGGCGGGTGGGAAATGTAAACATATTAAGAGAATAAACCGGGCTTTCCAACCTGATGTACCAGGTGCTGAAAACTAATCCTCGAGAGTGAGTTTTCTGCGGAGCACTTTGCCAGAGGGAGTTTTGGGTATGGAATCCACGAACTTAATGTATCTGGGCACTTTATTGTGAGCGATGCGTTCCCTCATCCACCGGCGCAGTTCGTCTTCCGAGAGCCGGCTTCCCGGCCTGAGCACAACGAAGGCTGCAATTTCCTCTCCCATCACTTTGTCAGGCACGCCCTTAACGACCGCCTCCAGTACATCCGGGTGCTGAACCATAACCCTTTCCACGTCACCAGGCAGTATATTGAATCCCCCGCGGATGATAAGTTCCTTCTTTCGTCCCACAAGGTGAAGGTAACCATCTTCGTCAAAGTAGCCGAGGTCACCAGTGTAAAGCCAGCCGTCACGAAGCACCTTTTTTGTCTCTTCGGGATTCTTGAAATATCCTTTCATCACGTTGGGACCCCTCACGACCACTTCACCTGTCTCACCAGGCTTCACCGGATTACCCTCTTCGTCCACGATCTTGATTTCCACGCCATCGAGGGGAATACCCACGCTTCCGGGTCGGGGGTTTCTTTCCGGGTTGGCCGCGATTACGGCTGTGGTTTCAGAAAGCCCATATCCTTCGGCAATCAGCTTACCTGTTCTTCTCTGCCACTCTTTTTGAATCCATTCGGGCAGGGGAGCCGTACCCGAACCCCAGGTTTCCACGCTTTCGACATATTCCTCCAGCCGGGGGTGTTGAAGCATAACGGCATACATCGCAGGCACACCGCGAAATGCCCTTATCCGGTACTTCTTGATATTCTCCAGCACTTCATCCACAACAAATTTTTCCATGAGGACGCTTTTCTTTCTGAAATCCTGGATAAAGTTGGCCACAAGCCCTAAAAGACCCATGGCGTGTGAAAGGGGAACACAAATGAGCGAAATTTCATTTTTGTGCAGGTAAGGTTTCTGTCTTTCGTAAATCATCTGGACGTTGGAACGAATATTACGATGGGTGAGCATTACTCCCTTGGGGACTCCCGTGGTGCCAGAGGTAAAAAGAATAACCGCCACATCATCGTCTGAAACCTCTTCCACGTCCTCTCTTTCTCCCGTCTCTTCGCAAAGAATCTCCTGGAGACTTTTCCAGTTTTCTCGATCACCGTCTGCCAGAATTCGAATTTTCACCCTCTCCAGGTGCTCCGAGGCTTTCGAACATGCAATACATGCAACAGGCTCCACAAACTTTACTATGTAAGCGAATTCCTGCTTTCCCAATCGGGGCACCACGGGCACCAGAACGGCTCCACAGGCAAGTACTGCCTGAAAGGAAACGTACACCTCGGGCGAATTTTCAAGCGTAACAATCACACGGTCACCTTTCTTTACCCCCTGTTTTCTCAGGTACGCCTTGAGCTTAAGGCTGTCATTCCACACATCCACATTTGTAATTTCCCTGTCGTGAAAGATGAGAAACACGTATTCACCCAGCCTTTGAATGTTCTCCTTCAAAATGTACGCAAGGTTCATGACGCCCATCTCCACTCTTTCTCAAAAATTTCCCTGGCTATGGTTCTCCTGTGAATTTCGCTGGTTCCTTCCACAATGCGCAGGGCCCTCATCTTTCGCAGCATCCTCTCCAGCCCGACCTCCCGCATGAGTCCCATTCCCCCGTGAATTTGAATGGCTGTGTCCACAGCCCTCCACACGAGCTCCGAACCAAACAACTTCACCATGGATGTCTCGGCCCTGCACCTTTCGCCCCTGTCAACCCGCCATGCCGTCCAGTACACCATCCATCTCAGGCATTCCAGTTCCGTACTCATGTCCGCAAGCATCCACTGGATCGCCTGTCGCTGGGCGATGGGTTTACCGAAAGTAACACGCTGTTTCGCATATTCAATGGATTTTCTCAGCATTCGTTCCGTGACCCCCGCGGCCGTTGCCCCGATGGAAAGGCGCCCATGAGAAATCCACTCCATGGCAAGTTTAAAACCCGCACCTTCCTCGCCCAGAATGTTCTCCTGTGGAACCCTGACTTCATCGAAGTGAATCTCTCCTGCCAGGCCATCGCGAATGATGGAGTTCTGAACATTTACTGTAATTCCCGGAGAGTCCATATCCACCAGGAAACAGGTAATTCCACCTCTTGCTCTTTTTTCAGGGTCTGTTACAGCAAAAACCATGGCAAAGTCCGCATGGGGACTGCCTGTGATAAAGTGTTTTGTCCCTGTGATAATGTAATCATTTCCGTCTTTTTGGGCCCTTGTCTGAATATTCGCCGCATCCGAACCCGCTCCCGGCTCGGTCAGCGCAAAGCACGTGGCTTTTTCCACATTCATAAGCGGCAAAAGATATTTTTCCCTCTGCTGCTTATTGCATGCCAGAAGGATGGGGGTGGGTCCTCCGGCCCCTCCGTAAATATCTGCACCGAAATGGTAGGTTTCGTGCCTGTTAATTTCTTCCACAAGGAGCACAAAGCCCAGAATGCCCATGCCACCGCCTCCCACCTCCTCGGGCATGTGGATTCCGTAAAATCCCGCTTCTCTGGCTTTGCGTCTGACCTCGAGTCTCACTTCCCAGGGTATCTCGTCCTCCATAAAATATTTTTCCTCGAGAGGTATAATTTCCTTCTTGATGAACCTGCGCAGGTTCTGGAGCATGATTTCGTATTCTTCGCCAATTCTTAAATTCATCCTTTCCTCCTCATTTCAGTGGTTCGAGAAGCCGGGACATATTTTTCTCCAGCAACTGAACATCCCATTTTTCAGGTGCATACATAACCTTCACCTGGTGCGGAAAAGTCCACAAACTCAGTTCATTGCCCACAATGCCGAAAATCAACCCGGTGATTTCCTTTGCCCGGTCTGAAACAAGAAAGCATACAAGTCCTGCCACGTATTCAGGACCGGGTAGTTGAAGGAGCTTGAGGTAACGGGGGTCTTCCCGGGCCTTCTTGCGGATTACCTCCTCGGGAATGGAAAGCGTCATCCTTGTCTTTGCACCGGGCGCCACAGCATTAACCCGAATCCCGTATTTTTGCAGTTCCATCGAAAGAGTACGTGTAAAACCCAGAATGCCTGCCTTGGCTGCCGCGTAGTTTGACTGGCCGACATTACCTTTCATTCCAGCGGTGGATGTGATGTTTACAATTGCTCCACTTCCTTTCTCCCGCATAATCTCCACCGCAGCCTTTGAACAACAGAACGTGCCTCTCAGGTGTACCCGGATAACATCGTCCCACTCCTCCTCGCTCATTTTCACAAATGTTCTGTCGCGTAAAATTCCAGCGTTATTTACAAGAGCATCCAGTGTACCGAACTCTTCCACGGCCGTACCTACAATCCTCTTCGCATCATCAATGGAAGAAACGTCTCCCTTCACCACGGCGATTTTATCCTTATCCCCCAGCTCCTCCATGGTCTTGTTCAATTCGGCCTCGTCCACGTCGTTAATAACCACCGATGCTCCCTGCTTGAGCATCTCTTCTGCGATGGCCCTTCCTATACCCCGTGCTGCACCTGTAACCACCGCCACTTTATTCTCAAGAACCATCTTTCTCACCTCCCTTTGAAATCAGGTTTTCTCTTCTCGGCAAATGCACGTCGGCCCTCCTCAAGGTCACGTGTCACGGAGAGGACAGACGCCAGAAGGTGCTCAAGTTCCAGTCCTCTTGCCAGTGGAATTTCAAAGGCACTGTTCAGGGCAAGCTTGGCAGCCCTGAGAGCGAGAGGTGCTTTTTCTGTGAGCTTGCGTGCAATATCCATGGCTCGACCCAGGAGTTTTTCATCTTCCACAACTTCGCTCACCAGACCGTAATCCTTTGCCCGTTGAGCGTCGAAAATCTCGCCCATGAGTATGATTTCTTTGGCTCGTGCCAGCCCCACCAGCCTCACAAGTCGCTGCGTACCGCCTGCAGATGGTATTGCCCCGATGTTCACTTCTGTGAGGCCGAATCGTGCTGATGCCCCTGCAATGCGAAGGTCACACGCGAGGGCCAGTTCAAGTCCGCCGCCAACAGCCACACCGTTGACGGCCGCAATGGCGGGAAAAGGCAGATTTTCAAGGGTTTCAAAAAACCTTCTCGAAATGTTCAAATGCGCAGTTCGATGGAAGGGAGAGGCGTCCGGCGGGAGAGCCTCTGACATTTTCTTTCTTTCTCTGAGGTCTGCACCCACGCAAAAGGCCCTTCCTTCGCCCGTGATAATACACGCCCTGACCTCTTCGGCTATCATGCGCGAAGTGCAGTCCAGCAGTTCCTCAAACATCTGCATTGAAAATGCGTTGAGAACATCCGGGCGCGAAAGCTGAACGATCCCTATGGCATCTTCTTTATCAAATTTTATCGTTTCGTACATGCTTCACCTCTAAAACTTTAAACTGTGGTATATCCTCCGCTCACGCTCAGTGTCTGTCCCGTGATAAAAGAGGCTCGCTCGGATGCAAGAAACGTCACAGCAGAAGCCACGTCTTCCACCTCACCCAGCCGACCCAGCGGATACCTTCTGAGGACCTTCTTCTGTCTTTCTGCGAACTTCTCCTCCCCAATTTGCGCTTTCATCTTTTCGTATATTTCCTGAATGTGGTCCGTGAGGGTTGCTCCCGGAGACACGCAGTTTACAGTAATGGAGTACTTTCCCACCTCCTTGGCCAGTGCCTTTGAAAGTCCGATAATGCCGGCCTTGGCAGCGGAGTACACCACCAGTCCGGGCTCTCCGATTCTTCCCGCATCAGAAACAATATTGATAATTCTGCCCCATTTCCTCTCCATCATCCCGGGGAGCACCTCCCTCGTAAAGTAAATGGTTCCCATGAGGCACACACCGAGTACCTTCTGCCATTCTTCTTCCCGGGTATCAATGAATTTGCCCGAGTCCCCGATACCTGCACAGTTGACGAGAATGTCTATTCTTCCAAACTTCTGGAGGGCTCTTTCCACGCATCTTTTAACATCTGCATAAGATGAAACATCTCCGGGAATCGCCAGGGTATCCACACCCTTTGCAGAAATTTCTTCAGCTGCAGCAACCGCTTTTTCCTCCACCACGTCGTTCACGCACAGGTGTACACCCTCCTCTGCCAGAGCAATCCCTATGCCTTTGCCCATGCCCTGGCCTGCACCCGTGACAAGTGCAACCCTGTCCTTAATCTTCATGTCCATTTTTCTCCTCCTCTATCCACAAAGGTCCTCTCCAGTAGTGGAGAACTGTTTTTTCGAGTTCATTTCCCTGAAACCATCTTCCGGCAACACTTTTGGCCTTTTTGTAGTAAAGGTGTACGGGCATCTCTACCGTGAAGCCCATGGCACCGTGAATCTGGTGACAGTTTTTCGTGGCCTGTTCAGACACCTCGGCAGCAAACATAAAAGCCAGTGCCGATGCACCCTTCCATACCTCTAAACCGCGTTTACACAGGTATCCGCTCTCATTCACCATGAACCCGCAGCCCCGTATGTTCATGTAGTCATCAGCGAGCATGTGCCTTATGGCCTGGAAAGAACCGATGGGGCGACCGAACTGGACTCTTTCACGTGAATACTTCACGGCTCTGCTAAAAGCACCTTCTGCAATTCCCAGCAATTCAGCAGAAGACAGGAGCCATATCATGCACCGTGCATCCAGCAGTGTATCCTTATCTCCAAGTACCCGCTCTCTTGTACACGCGGTATCACATTTCAGCGTGTAAACCGGTTCGTCCGACATCATGTCCACCTTTTCATGCTGATATTCACCCTTCAAGAGAAGAACAGGATGCACGCCACCGTCTGTCTCCACATCCACAATGACCCCGTCCGCGTCCTCCAGGAAAAACGCAAATTTTCCTTCGCACTGAACGTTCAATCGCTCTCCTTTCCATGTCCCCTGAGCCGTGTTTTCGGTGTCGAAAGCTACCGAGATAATCTTTTCACCCTTGACAATCGCTTTGGTCAGTTCCTTGAAAGGTCCCTCCCGCTTTGAAAGCAGGTAAAGTGAAACATGACAATCAAGCGCCGGAGAAATAAACAGGTGCCTCCCGAACACCCGGAAAGAAACCACCGAAAGAATCGGGTCGCCGGGAAAAACGAAGCCCAGAGTGCACATGCGACGGTAAAGTTCCCGATCAAATCTTTTACTCAGAAGTACCCGGTACGAAACATCAGGATATGAAGCATCTTTCAGAAGGCGGGACAGTTCGTCTTCAAGCATTTTTTCTTCTCTGGAGGGTTCAAAGTTCACTGCCACGCTCCATAACTATTTTCGAAATAAGATTTCGCTGAACCTGGGACGTACCTCCACCGATAGTGGACGCCACGCAGTGCCTGTACCAGAATTCAATTCTTCCCCTCAGAAGAGCACGTGCTGACGAAGACTTCACCTGCCCCCTGTAACCCAGGATTTCCAGTCCCGCTCCTGCCAGTTCATGGTAAAGAAGGGAAGTGAACAACTTGGAAACACTGGCATCGAGTGTAAAGTCTTTCCCCATATCCTGCCTCCAGGAAGCATTGTAATAAAGAAGCCGCGCCACCTCCGCCCGTGCCATGAGAGAACACAACCTGCGCCTGATGTAGGAGTCACTATCCATCCCGTTCTGCATCACATGATCTTTAAGCTCATTCACAAGCCTGTAAGCATTCCTCATGTTTCCCAGGCCCACCCTTTCCATTCCCAGGGTTTTCCTCACCACCTTCCACGCACCGTTCACCTCCCCCACAACATATTTCCTGTGTACCTTCACACCATCCATAAACACTTCATTCACCCGCCACCCGCTGGAGGTGTAAATGGGCCTGACCTCCACTCCATTCTGGTGCAGGTCCACGATGAAGAAAGTAAGGCCTTCGTGTTTCTCTTTCGAAGGGTCGGTGCGAGCAAGCGTGAGCATATAATGGGCGAGGTGGGCACCTGTGATAAACACCTTTGTGCCATTGAGAACAAAATGGTCTCCCTCTTCCACGGCCCGTGTTTTCACGGACGCGGCGTCAGAACCCGCATCCGGCTCTGTAATACCCAGACAGCAGATAATTTCACCTCGGGCGATGCGGGGTAAAAATTCCTTTTTTTGTTCTTCTGTACCGGCGTGAATGATGGACTGAGCAAACAGGCCCACGGTTGAACCGAACCCGCCCATGGGCGCCTCGTTGTACCCCATGATTTCCATGAAAATGGCCATGTCCATCCGTGTACCGCCGCTGCCTCCGAACTCCCGTGGCCAGGCCAGTCCGATAAACCCGGCTTCTGCAAGGCGCTGATAAAATTCGTCGCAGTGCGTTTCACCCTTCTGAAAGAGCTCTTCCACCCGTTGAGGTGAAAGGTTCTCCCTGAGGAATTCCTCGATCCTCTCCTTGAGAGCAAGCTGGTCACTTGTAAAGGAAAAATCCATCAGAGCGTCCCCCGACCTTCTCCCGCCACGTGAACCGAGCCTCCTGTGTCTTCCACCGTGGCCTTAAAATGCACCTGAGAGCCTTCAACATTTTCAATAACGATCTTTGCGAATATTTCCTCTCCAGGCCTGGCAGGTTTTATGAATTTCACGTGAAAAGAAAACCCATTCTCGAATTTGCCCTCAAGAAGCTCCACCAGATACTGGAGCATGATCACCCCGTGGGCAATGGTGCCTCCCAGGCCCACTTTCCTGGCAAACTCTTCGTCCACGTGAATGGGATTGAAGTCACCCGAAAAACGAGCAAACGCGTTGATGAAATCCTGGGTAATGAAAAGTGTTCTGGAAGTAAAGGATTCACCTTTCTTCATGACGGACCTCCTATTCAGGCACCACAAAACTGAAGGAGCACTCTGCCACTGCCGTTCCATCAAGAGTTTGAATGTCCAGGCGAATAACCACGTACTTCCTTCCTCGTTTCTCATACTTGTCGTGCACCACAGCCTTTGCTCTGAAATTCCTTTCTTCAGTTGGACGAACAAGGGTGAATGACTGCGCCGCGTGAATGGTGCCGGGTTGAATGGAGCACACCTCAGCAAGGGGGCGGAATGCGTGAAGCATGACAAGGTAAGGAGGAGTATGTGAAAAAGGCTCCCGCTTAAAGAGTTTCCTGTACTCTTCAAACTTTTCGCCGGGTATGGAAAACTCTGCTTCGAATTCCTCTCCTACGTTCATGTCCTTATAGCTAATCAGCCTTTTCTCCATGTGCGCCACCTCCCTTGCTCCTCAGTACTCCTCGAGAAGCCTACGTGCAATGGTAAGCCGCTGTATCTCGCTGGTACCCTCTCCGATCCGGGCCGCCCGTACCACCTGATACAGCCTGGCAATGGGAAGTTCTCTCATGAACCCCATGCCGCCGTGAATTTGAAGTGCCCGGTCTATCACCCTGCCGGCCATTTCCGAAGCGTACACCTTGGCCATGGCTGACTCCTTTCGCACATCCATCCCCTGCGAAGCCTTCCACGCTGTAGAGTAAAGGATGCTCTTTGCTGCGAATATTTCTGTGGCTGAATCCGCCACCATCCACTGTATGGCCTGGTATCGGGCTATGGGCCTGCCAAAAGCAACCCTTTCCTTTGCCCACTTCACTGCAAGGTCCAGGGCACCCTGGGCTGAGCCCGTACACTGGGCCGCCACAACCAGACGACCCAGGGTGATCCACTTCATTGCCTGGATAAAACCCATGCCCTCCTTCCCGAGCACCTGCTCCTCGCCCACCTCGCAGTCTTCGAATATCAGCTCGCCGTGCATTCTTGTGCCCGTCATTGTTTCGTGAATCCTTCCCACTTCAAATCCGGGAGTTCCCTTCTCCACGATAAAACCGGTGATGCCCTTGATGCCCTTCGAAGGATCGGTAACAGCAAACACCAGGGCGAAATCTGCGTAAGGAGCGTTCGTGATAAAGTGCTTTCTGCCGTTAATGACATACCTCCCGTTTTTCTTCACGGCCCGGGTTTTAATGGCAGTGGCATCCGAACCTGCTCCCGGCTCGGTCAGCGCAAAGCACATGGTCTTTTCAGCTCTGATAAGCGGTTTGAGGTACTTTTCAATCTGTTCTTCAGACCCATCCAGCAAAATTGGTGTGGGTCCCCCTGCACCGCCGATAATATCCGTGGAGAAGTGAATAATGAGGCTCTTGCCCAGTTCCTCGAGAAGGAGCACATAGCCGAAAATGTCCAGGCCACCACCGCCCACCTCTTCGGGCAGGTGGATCCCGTAAAAGCCCGCCTTACGGGACAGTCTTCTCACCTCCATGTGGACTTCATAAGGTACGGCGTTTTCAAATTTGTACTTTTCCTCATAAGGTCTTATCTCCTTTTCCAGAAACCTTCGAAACTGGTCTCTTAACAACACGTATTCCTGGGGTATTTCAAAATCCATCTCATTCCTCCACTGGTTCGAAATAAAGAATGTCTTTCAGACTGCCCTCTCTTTTTTCACTCCACACGGCCCTTACACGCATGCCTGTCCTGATGCTTTCGGGAGAGCCCCTGATTAAATGATTGAAGGGAGTATGGGAGCCCGAGAGCACAATCCGTGCAAAGATCACCGGCGGCTGCAGGGGCGAATCAGGAATTTTCAGATAATAGGGCACCCAGGAATCAACCACCCCCTCGTCAGGAAGTTCAACCACCTCCTCGCACCTGGTAAAACAGACACCGCAGTAGGGAAAAGGCGGAAACAGTACCCTGTGGCATCCGGGACATTTCACACCTACAAGTTTTCCCTGACGGATGTTTTTTCTGAAAAGGTCTCCCATGCTTCCAAGCGCCCATTCATACTGAACACGAATGCGCCCGTTTATAACTTTCGGCTTTGCAGGCGCTGGCAGATCCTGCTCTCCGCTATTCACAGTTTCCTTACCTTCCGGTTCAAATCCCCTGATGTCAGCAAGTGACCCGGTGGTTTCCTCTTCCCACACGAGCCGCACGCGTGTGCCTATCTCTGGAATGTGTTTCGAATGAAGGTAGCGGTGATAAAAAATACTGCTTGTTCCGTCAATCTTTACACCCACGAGAACATAGGGGCTCTTCCATGGATTGTTTGGAAAATCCCTGCTCACGCGAACAGCCGCAACCACTTCGCCCTTTCCTTCCACCGGTGTAAATTCCATGTCTTTAAGGCACCGGGGACAAAATCGAAGCGGGGGCACGACCTTCACGTCACACCGTCTGCAGATAGTTCCCAGAAACGTCCTGTTGCGCAATCCTTCAAAAAAACGGGAGGCGGCTTCTCCTGCGGCCCACTCGTATTCGTTCTCTATGGCACCTGTGACAAACATCATGCCTCCTTTGAAAGCACGCATACGGTGGCAAACTGCTGGGCACCACCCCATCCCATGGCCACCGCATTCTTTACATCACCCACCTGGCGCTCACCTCCTTTACCCATTACCTGCACAGCGGCCTCGACCACCCGAAGCATAGCGGCATCCGACCCGTTGTTAGTAGCGAGGACGCCTCCCGAAGGATTAACGGGAAGTCTCCCCGTGAAAGAAAAATCCCCTTTTTCAACAAGCGTTTTTGCCTCTCCTGCATCACAAAGAAGAAGGGCCTCCATCCAGTGCATGGTCTGGTAAGAACATGCATTGTAAAGTTCAACCACCTGAACCTCTTTCCTCGGTTGATGGAGTCCTGCCATCAAATAGGCCTTGCGGGCCGCTTCCTTTACACACCGTGCCTCGAGCACATTCCTTTCGGGGTATGTGGCAGGTTCGGCCACGGCGAAAAAGCCTCTTACCCATGCACACTTCTTTCCACGTGCTATATTTTCAGATGCCACAATTACGGCGGCTGATCCCACTGACGTGGGACACATGTCAAGGCGTTTCACCGGTGGTGCAATGGGTGGAGAATTGAGTACGTCATCCACGGTGACCTTCTCTCTCAAATGTGCATAAGGATTTCGGGAAGCATTTTCCCGCGCGTTCACGACGCACATGGCAGCGTGTGTCTCAGTGGCTCCGGTAGTTTCCATGTACTGCCTGAAAGTCATGGCGAGACCCATGATGGCTCCGCCGGAAAATCCACGGGTGTATATGGGGTCAACCGCCATCTGAAGGGCACGCTGTGAGCGAGCACCGGACGCACCCGCTCTCACCGTTCCTGCTGCTGCAAGTACAATGTCAAAGTCCCCGGAAGCGACCAGCGACACCGCGGCCAGCACGGCAGAGGCCCCGACGGTACCTCCTGTCTGAAGTCTGAAAGAGGGCTTGAGATGCCCGCACATGGAATCCACAACGAGTTTTCCCACCTGCTCGATCCCATCCTGAATTGACGTGATGGCACTTCCAAAAACCACGGCCTCCACGTCTCCCGGTTCAACCCCCGCATCCCTGAGGGCCTCTCTTACCGAAAGGGCAATCAGTTCCTGCTCGTTCACCTCAGGCATCCGCGAACGGTGGGGGATCTGACCCGTACCTATAATGGCAACCTTTCTCACGGTAACTCCTACGCCGCGGCCTCCAGTAACATTACCGTGTTCGACTGCATTCCTGTCCCGGAGTAAGCATGGACGCAGACACGTTTCACAGGAACCGAAGGGGCGAAAGGCAGTGAATCACCACGAAGGTAAAGAGACCCAAATGCAAGGCGGTAAAGTCCGCACGCCACGAGAACGGTGGAATGCAGGGCTCCCCCTGACGGATTGACCCTTCCCTCCCTTATGAACTGTGGAAGGTCAGCAGGGTCGCATATGCCAGCAACTTCGCTCATGCGTATAAGGTGATGGGGGGTAGGCTCCGAAAGCTCCCATGCATCCACGTCTCCGGGTGCCATACCAGCACGTTCAAGCACCCTTCTTACAGCGACCTCGAAAGAAGAAAGGCCTGAAGGTTCCCTGAGGCTGAGCGTTCCTGAATCCACTGAGACCCACGAGGATGCAATCTTAACGGGCGCAGGACAGCGATTTTTATCTCCTGTGAGCACCACGGCCACTGCTCCGTCAGCATAAAGCGGAAGGTCCTTCTCGCGAAGCGGATGCACCACCACCTCGTCACTTCTCTCACCGGAGGCGACAAATGGATTTCTCTTCACATTCGTACGAAGCGCATCAAGCACTTCATCTGGTGAGAGAAACCCGTTACCTTTCATCGCAGAAGCCTGAAGTGCCAGCAACACCCACTCGTTGAATCCAAGATCCCTGAAAAGCACGGGGTCGAATGAAGCATTGAAATATGAGTGAACATCCAGACACGAGGATTTTGAATAGCCAAACACAAGCACATTTTCTGAAAGCCCGGCCTTTATTCTCTTTTCTGCATAAAAAAGTGCTGTGAGGCCATCCTCTTCGAGTTTGCCCTCGCTCTTCAGATAGCACCCTGCGGCAGCGAGAATATCAGTGTTGGAAAGGCCCTTCCCGTCCAGAAGGTCAACACCTGCATCAACGACAGTATCCATGTCTTTTATTGAAAGGCTGCAGTCAGCAAGGGCCTGGCTGACCGCCTGGTAAACCAGGTCGGCAAAGGTATCTTCACATTTCACCTTCATGGGGGTGAAGCCCACGCCCGCAACATATACATCCTTCTTTTTCACTTCTTGTACCCCAGTACAGCGTTGGCAATAATCAGTTTTTGAATATTGGTTGTGCCCTCGCCGATTTGATACATCTTGGCATCCCTGAACAAACGAGCAATTTTGAACTCTTCCGAATAACCATAGGCCCCGAAGATTTCCATGGCCTTGCCGGCACACTTCACGCACGTCTCTGAAGCAAAAAACTTTGCCATGCTTCCGGTTATGCGTGCATCGTCTCCTCTCTCGAGAGCGTCCGCGTGTTCAAGCACCAGCAGGTGCGCGGCCTCAATCTCAGTGGCCATGGTGGCAATGGCATCCTTGATCATCTGGAATTTTCCTATCTCAACACCGAACTGGACTCTTTCACGGGAATATTTTACAGCCTCCTCCAGGCACGCCCGGGCCACTCCTACAGCCCCGGCAGCCACGGATAGGCGCCCCCTTACCAGCGCTTCCATGGCGATATCAAAACCCTCTCCTTCGCTACCAAGACGGTTTTCCTGGGGGACAAAGCAATCGGAAAAAACAATTTCACCGGTGGGCGAAGCATGGTGGCCCACCTTCTTTTCAAAGGTCCGTCTTTCCATACCTTCCGTTTGAGAAAACACAATGAATGCAGAGAGTCCCTCTTTCCTCCTGGCAGGGTCCGTGCGTGCAAACACCACAGCAACGTCGAAAATTGGTGCGTGCGAAATCCAGGTCTTTGTCCCGTTGAGCACGTATCCTCCTTCCACTTTCTCTGCCCTGAGAGAAATGGATGCCACGTCCGACCCGGCACCCGGCTCGGTAAGTGCTAACGCTCCTATCCACTCGCCCTTCACGAGCTTTTTTACACAATCGTACCAGCGAGAGCCCCCGTGCCTGTAAATGGTCATGGCACCGGTCAGTCCGTTGGTGTTGAACAAG
>JAJRZV010000092.1 GCA_024275095.1 bacterium
CCGGCATCTAAAATCAACCGCCTTAACGTTCCGAAAACATGTGGCAAATGTCACAAGGATATTTACAAAAAATACATAGAGAGCACACATGGCCAGGCATTTCTCAAGGGAGCCCAGGATGCACCAGTATGCACTACCTGTCACGGTGAACACGATATTCTTCCTCCTCAGGAGCCGGGTTCACTTGTATACACCCGTAAAATCGCCAAGGAGACGTGTGGCCAGTGCCATGCATCAGAACGAATCGTGAAAAAATACGGCATTCCCGCTGATCGTTTTATTACTTACGAAGACAGCTACCACGGCCTTGCAGATATGTACGGTGACACACGGGTGGCCAACTGTGCCTCGTGTCATGGATACCATGGGGTATTTCCGTCCTCAGACCCACGCTCCTCTGTAAACAAAAAGAACCTTCCCAAAACATGCGGCAAATGTCACCCCGGAGCCACGGCCAAATTCGCCGAGGGTAAAGTTCATGCAGGGATCACGCCTTCAGGCATCACACTGGGAGATAAAGTAAAGTACTACGTAAAGCTCGCATATGTAATTCTTATTCCCCTGGTTATCCTGGGAATGCTGTTCCACAATGCTCTCGACTTTCTCAAACGTTTAAAACTTGCCATTGAGGAACGGAAGAAAAACGGTGGATACCTGCGCATGGCAACCGCCGAAAGGGCCCAACATGTTCTCATGTTTACATCCTTTATAGTACTGGTTATCACGGGATTTGCCCTGCGGTTCAAATGGGGACTCCCCTTCATCGGTGGTGAACTCAACTCCATATTGAGGGGTACCATCCACAGGGTGGCTGCTGTAGGCTTGATCATTTCCTGCATCTGGCATCTCGTTTACATCGCGACCAATGAGCGGGGCAGAAAAATGTTCTGGGACCTCATGCCGCGTCCACGAGACGCCGTGGATGTTGTACAAACCCTGCTTTACTATTTCGGCCTTGCTGAAAAGCCCAAGTACGAACGTTTCAGTTATATCGAAAAATCCGAATACCTGGCTCTTATCTGGGGAGCCATTGTGATGATCGTCACGGGACTTATCCTGTGGTTCGAGGATGAGGCCATGAAATACATACCCAAGTGGGGGGTGGATGTGGCCGATATTGTTCACTATTACGAAGCAATCCTGGCGACACTTGCCATCGTCGTATGGCACTTTTACCACGTCCACATTAAAGGTGGAATAAAGCACATGAACCTCTCATGGATTGTCGGAACGCTTACCGAAGAAGAAATGGAGGACGAACATGCAGCTGAACTCGAACAAATCAAAAAGGGGGCGGGTCATGACGAAAAGCCTTCTTTATAAATCAAGCATTCAGTGGTTCGGTGTAAGTACAGCCTTTGTTATCCTTTCATTCTGTACACCTCTTTACGCTTCAAGCAAATGCGTAGAGTGCCATGTAAAAGGGAAAAACGGGCCCGATGTGAGACTCATTGACCTGAAGTTCCTAAAAAACTCGGTACACAGAGCGCTTGAGTGCATAGATTGCCACGAAGGAGCAGGGGTTGAGCCTCACACGTCCGAGAAAGCACTCCCAGTAAACTGTGGAAGATGCCACGTGAAATATAATGAAGAGTACAAAAAGAGCATTCACGGACAGGCACAGGCAAAGGGAATCAAAGATGCTCCAAGTTGCTCAGATTGCCACGGCACGCACGGTATAAGAGCAGCTTCAGATCCTCTTTCCTCCGTGAACAGGGAAAACATCACTCAACTGTGCCTGAAATGTCACATAGACAGTGACATTACCGCCCAATACAACCTGCCGGGCATCAACTTTTTCAAATCTTACCAGGAGAGTGCACACTACAAAATAAAAGGGACAACACTCCAACCGGCAGCCGTATGCAGTGACTGCCACGGAAGCCACACAATACTTCCGGCTGACGACCCCTTTTCCTTCGTTAACAGAAAAAACATACCTTCCGATTGCGGAAAATGCCATTCCATTGAAAAGAAAAGATACAGCATGAGCATTCACTGGAAAGCTTTTGAAAAAGGCATTAAAGATGCACCCGTGTGCACCGATTGTCACGGAGAGCATACAATTCTTGACGTCCAGAACCCCAATTCCCAGATCAATCCAGTAAAAATTCCTTACACCTGTGCCAGATGCCACGAAAGCCTGAAACTCAGCGAAGCGTACCGGATTCCTCCCAAACGACTTTCCACGTATTTCAACACATATCATGGAATAGCCATACGATTTGGAGACACCACGGTGGCCAACTGTGCATCGTGCCACGGATATCATGAGATCCTCCCTGCATCAGACCCCAGATCTCCAATCAATCCTGCCAATCTCGTCAAAACATGCTCGCGTTGCCATCCTGGAGCGAATGAAAACTTCGCCAAGGGTCGCGTTCACGTGGATGTGAGTCCCAAAGGAGAAAAGGGCGTTTTCGCCGTTCGTGTGTTTTACATCATATTCATCTCCGTTCTCTGCGCTGGTTTTCTCTTCCACGTAATAGCCGACATACTCAGACAGCGCAGGGAATCTCGTGAAGGGAGGCGGTCATGAAAAAAATTGGAACCATAGAAAATGGACGGGTTTTGCGCTTCAGCCTGCACATGAGAATTCAGCATATAGTGTTGATGGTAAGCCTTATTGCCCTGGCCGTTACAGGATTCGCCCTCAAGTACAACGACTCGGTGCTCGGGCGTTTTTTACTCACCATTGAAGGAGGCATGACCTTCAGGGGGATGATTCATCGCTTCTTCGCAGTAATACTGGTACTCGATATTATTTATCACCTCTGGTACACGGTGTTTACGGATGAGGGCCACAGAGAACTCATGCTTCTTAAACCCTCGCGTAAAGACGTAACCGAGTTTTTTGCTGTGATGAGGTACACGCTCACCGGCCGCGGGAGTAAGCCCGAGTTTGACAAATATACTTATCGTGAAAAAATTCAATATTGGGGAGTTGTCGTCGGCGTGTCCATCATGGTGATCACCGGGTTTCTCCTCTGGTTCGAAACCGCATCCATGACCGTAATGCCCAAGTGGATATTCGATATTACGGGGATTGTTCACGGGGCGGAAGGCATAATTTTGTTTATTATCCTGTTTTTATGGCATGCCTATAACGTGCACATCGGGGGCAAACAATTCTTTAATACTTCTTTCATCAGCGGATGGGAAGACCTGGATTACCTCAAGAAGGAGCGACCGCTGGAATACAAACGGTACACAGGAGGGGGTGAAGGTGTGTAAAAAACAACTCATTGCTTTACTCAGCGGTATTTTCTTGTGTGTCTCTGTAAAAGCCCAGGCGACGATAGCTGTCGAAAAATGTATGATCTGCCACGGGAAACCAGAACTTAAACGAGTGGATGCTGCGGGCAAGGTGCACTACCTTTTTGTAAACCTCAAGGTATTAAAGGCTTCTGTCCATGCCAAAAAGGTATGTACAGATTGCCACGCGGATGTAACAGTTATTCCTCATACCCAAAAACCCAAACGCGTCAACTGTCAGCGGTGTCATTACAAAGGCAATCCCCAGGGTGCTCCTCAGATAGACAAATACATGGAATACGAAAAAAGTGTCCATGCTCAGGAAGTACGAAAAGGAAACCCCAAGGCACCTGTATGTCAGGACTGCCACGGCAATCACGATGTAAGGAAAACGAAGGATCCGCTCTCGCATGTATTCAAAAACAACGTACCTGAAACATGTGGAAGATGCCATATGGAGGAATACGCACAATACAGGCACAGCATTCACGGGACAGCCCTTCTTGATAAAGGAATTATGGACGCGCCCTCCTGTACTGACTGCCATGGTGAACACCTCATTCTCAGGCATACCAATCCCCAATCTCCCACCTACGCCACCCGCATAGTAAAAACGTGTGCCCATTGTCATGAAGCTGTAAACATTGTGGGCAAATACGGCATAAATGTGGAGCAGGTGGAGACCTATGAGCGCAGTTTTCATGGTATTGCTGTTAAATTCGGAGAAAAAACCGTCGCCAACTGTGCCTCATGTCACGGGGTACACAATATACTCCCCCCCGAAGATCCCCACTCAACCGTTTACATCAAAAACATTCCTAAAACCTGCGGGAAACCCAACTGCCATCCAGGAGCAAACATTAACTTCGCCAGGGGTAAAATCCACGTAAATCCTGAGAAGAAAAGTGCCGGAATTATTTACTGGATCGCTCTGTTTTTTAAAATTTTAACAGCCTCCGTATTGCTGGGTCTCATCATACACATTGCTATGGACCTTTACCGCCGTACCCAAGAATATCAGCAAAAAAAGAAAGAATTCAAAGAAATGGAGGAATAATCCATGGCTCACGAGAAAACAGAAAAAGTGCTCCAGGAAATACGCGCTACCGTCCGTGAAGAGGCCCTTAAACGCCTTCGTGAAAAATTAGGCGGAATCACAGAAGACATAAATCTTGAAGAACTTATAGATTCACACATTGCCGAAGTAAATGAGGTGCTCGAAGGTTCGATCAAACGTGCATCAATCAAGCTTTACAGGGAAGCTCTCAAAGATGCAAAAAAAATACTGAAAAGAACCGAAAAGGAAGAGGAAGAAGAGGAAGAGTACTTTATCCGCTTTAACATCCACTTCCGGATACAGCACATGATCCTCTTCACCAGTGTGATATTATTGATATTAACGGGTATCCCCTTAAAATTCCCGGAGTTTGGAGCTCTTTCGGTATTCATTCATCTCTTCGGCGGAATTGAAAATTCGAGAATAATCCACAGGATAGGAGCCTCCGGACTCATTATATTCATGGTCTATCACATGGCCTACGTGGTCCTTCACCCCGAAGGTCGGCGAGACTTCATTATGCTCATACCTCGACCCAAAGATGTGATGGACTTCATACAAAATGTTAAATATTTCCTGGGGCTCACGAATGAAAAACCCAAGTTTGACAGGTTTTCATATATTGAGAAGTTCGATTACTGGGCAGTTTACTGGGGCTGTGTAATTATGATCGGTTCAGGGTTGCTCCTCTGGTTTGAAGAATTATCCATGAAATTCCTGCCTAAATTCGTCTTAGACATCGCCAAGGAAGCTCACAGCGATGAAGCACTCCTTGCAACCCTCGCTATTGTTATATGGCACTTCTACAACGTGCACTTTAATCCAGACCGTTTCCCGGGGACCTTGCTCTGGCTCCACGGGAAAATTTCCGCCGAAGAAATGAAAGAAGAACACCCACTTGAATACGAGCGCATCATGCGCGAACGTGCTGAAAAAGCGAAACAGGGGGAAAACCATGTCTCCA
>JAJRZV010000093.1 GCA_024275095.1 bacterium
ATCCTGATTTACCGCGCTGAAGGGGTGCCGGTGGGTGCGGACCAGGTGCCCCATATTGAGCTCACACGGGAAATTGCACGTCGCTTTAACCATTTTTACGGAGAAACGTTTCCTGAGCCCAAACAGATACTCATGCCTGTTGCGAAAATTCCAGGGACAGACGGTCGAAAAATGTCAAAATCCTATAACAATGCCGTGTACCTGAGCGAACCTTTGAAGGATGTTGAGATGAAAATACTTACCATGAAGACGGATACACGGCGGATGCGGCGTAAGGACCCTGGTGAACCAGAAGATTGTCCTGTGTTTGACCTTCACCGTGTGTATTCCTCAGAGGAAGAGAGATCTGAAATTGTTCAGGGTTGTCGTACAGCCGGTATAGGGTGCATTGATTGCAAAAAGATACTCCTCGCACACCTCATTCCACACCTTGAAGAACACCAACGTCGTCGAGAAGAGGTGAGAGTGGAGAATGTAGTAGAAGTTCTCAGAGAAGGGTCTCGCAAGGCTGCGGAAGTAGCGGAGCGCACTATGGAAGTGGTGAGACAGCGTGTGCGTCTGGTGGAGATATGGACATGAGGCAGCTGATTCTCAATTTTCACCTGGATATATTTGAAGGCCCGCTGGACCTGTTGCTTTACCTCATAAGGAGAAATGAATTCGATATATTTGATATTCCCATTGCTGATATTACCGCGCAGTATCTGGAGTATCTGAAAGTACTGGAACAAATTGGAATCGATACACTTGCCGATTATATGGCCATGGCTGCTTTGCTTATGGAGATTAAATCGAAGATGCTTTTACCGCGTGATGAAGAGGAAGTTAGAGAGGGTGAAGAAGGGGAGGAGGATCCCCGGGGACGTCTGGTGGAGATGCTACTTACCTATCAAACCTTTCAGTGGGCTGCTGAACAGCTCAATGAACTTCCGCAGCTTGATAGAGATGAATTCACCCGGCCTGTACGCAAGCGTGAACCAGGTGAGGCGCGATTTGAAGATTTATCTCCATATGAACTGGCCCGTGCATATGCGGACACATTATCGCGACGACCTTCTATAAAAGTGGAAGTAGAAACAATGGACGTCGTGGATAAGGTGCGTGAGCTCAGCGAACTTTTGCACCGGCAACGGGAACTGCTTTTTACGAATCTGGTAGAAGGCAAGTCACGCATGGAAAAGGCTGTGTACTTTCTCGCTCTTCTTGATGTTGTTGTCCGTGGCCTTGCGCTTGCGCATCAGGAAAGATTGTTCGGAGACATTCTCGTGAAATCGAGGGTTATCAGTGGAAGCTGACATCAGGCCTATTGTGGAAGCCATACTTTTTGCATCAGAAGATCCCGTAACTCCCGAGTCTTTAAAAAAGGTATTTCCAGCACTGACTTTGGAGGAACTGGTCCGGGTTCTGGAAGATCTTTTCTTAGAGTATGAACATGCGAAAGGTCGAGGTTTTCATATTCGAAAAGTAAAGGGTGGATACCAGTTTCGTACAAAACCTGTGTATTCTCAGTGGGTTCTCAAATATCAGGAAGCCAAACCACAAAAGCTTTCACGTGCAGCTCTCGAGGTTCTCGCCATCATTGCTTATCGGCAACCCATTACACGACCTGAAATTGAAAACATCCGGGGAGTTGACTCTTCTGGTGCTCTCAAGAGTTTAATAGAAAAGAATCTTGTGAAAACGTCCGGAAGAAAAGATGTTCCTGGACGCCCCCTCATGTATGTGACAACCAGTCGCTTCCTCGAGGTATTTGGTTTGAATTCTCTGGAGGATTTGCCCCCGCTCAAGGAGGAAGAAATCAAAGAGAGAGCTGCAGAAGCAGGGGCTCTTCAGAGTTTGTTTTCCAATGACAAAAAAGAATGAACTTTTGCGTACCCGTTACCGCCAGTATATTGAAGAGCAGCTTGAACTCGCTTTAAAGGTCAGAATTAAACCGCTCAAAAGAAAAGTACGCTATGTGGCTGGAGTGGATGCCTCTTTCCCCGGCAATTATGTGCGTGCTGCTGCTGTTGTTATCGATGTGGCAACGTTTGAAACCGTTGATGAGGCGGTGGGTGAGCTTCCTGTGGAGCATCCGTACGTACCCACATTGCTCTACCTGCGGGAAGGTCCTGCTCTTCTCAAAGCCCTCCTCTCCCTCCGGCGAACCCCGGACGTGGTACTCGTGGATGGACAGGGAATCCTGCACCCCCGGCGCTTTGGTGAAGCGTGTTATATTGGAGTACACTCGGGGATGCCCGTGGCAGGGGTGGCTAAAAGTCGTCTTGCCGGCAGGCACAGGCCGGTGAAATTAAAAAAAGGTTTGTGGGAACCTGTGTATGTAGAGGGAGAACTTCGTGGGGCCGTGCTGTGTACACGCGATAATGTCAAACCAGTATATGTGTCACCGGGCCATTTAATGGATCTTAATGACGCGCTTAATATTACCCTTCAGGCAACCGGTTCTTATCGCATTCCAGAGCCACTGCGACGTGCTCATAAGTTGGCCGGGTCTTCGGGATCATCTCGCACAGGCTGTGGATAGGAGCATTTTCATGTCGTGGTTTTCATATGCACTTTTGTGTGCTTTTTCCCTATCAGCAGCTGATCTTATCTCCAAAATGCTCCTTGCGCAGGAGGACCATCTCACAGTGGCATTTGCACGATGGGCCTACGCGGCACCTTTTCTTTTGCCATTTTTTCTGCTGAACCGTGAAAGCATTTTTCAGGTTAACCCCGGTGTTTTTGTGTTCACGCTGGCCATACTGATGCCATTGGAAATTCTTGCCGTCATCTTTTACATGAAGGCTTATCGTTTAAGTGACCTTTCCCTTGCCGCGCCTTTCCAATCTTTTACACCTGTATTTGCCATGGTGATAGCGTTTTTCTTGTTAAGAGAGGTCCCGCGCCCCCTTGGTTTGCTCGGTGTTCTGTGTGTGGTTGCTGGTGGATACATCATGGGGGCCGGGGTTGGAGGCTGGAAGGGCCTTGCCACTCCGATCAGGAATCTTGCCAGCGAAAAAGGCACTCTTTACATGCTGGCTGTTGCTTTTATTTACGGTATCACCTCTGTGATGGGCAAAGTTGGCGTGTTGCAAATAGGGAGTATTGCTTTTGCGGGCCTTTACATTCCTTTGCTCAGTGTTGTGTTTGCAGTATTTCTCGCTTTTTATCATCCAAAAGCGCTCAAAGAGGCATTTTCCAGACCCGTGCACTTTTTATTGCTGGGTTTTTTTATCGCGATTATGGTGTACACGCACTTTCGGGCCATCGAACTCATCGACGTGGCTTACATGATTTCCGTCAAACGATTCAGCATGGTAATAGCGGTGATCCTGGGACGTTTTCTTTTGAAAGAACGTTTCTTTTTTGCGAGACTAACAGGAGGAGCGGTGATGTTTATGGGGGTGGTATTCATCGCCCTCTGGTCATGAAAGGGATAATTGAAAAATTTTTCAGGTTTTCTCAGAATCACACCACACTCGGCACGGAAATAAGAGCGGGTCTTGTGACATTTGCCACAATGGCCTACATCATCGTGGTGAATCCGGCAATTCTTTCCGATCCTTCCGGGGCAGGGATGGACTTTCGAGCTGTACTTACAGCCACGTGTGTTGCTTCGGCTGTTGCTACTCTTATGATGGGACTTGTGGCCAATTATCCCATCGCTCTTGCACCCGGTATGGGCCTCAACGCATTTTTCAGCTATACCATGTGCCATATGATGGGAATACCCTGGCAGGGCGCTCTCGCTATGGTCGCCATCTCGGGCATGGTTTTCCTGGTTCTTGCTGTTTCTGGGGCAGGAGAACGGATATTCTCCGCTGTCCCCCATTGTATTCGCATTGGTACAGCGGCAGGCATCGGCCTTTTCATTGCATTTATCGGGTTGCAGAAGGGTGGAATAGTTGTGAGTCACCCTGTGACAATGGTAACCCTGGGGGACATGACCGCACCTCACACATTACTGGCGCTTGTTGGTTTGATTTTTACGGTTGTGCTGATGGTACTGAATGTAAAAGGAGCTATTCTTATCGGAATTATCGGTACAGGTGTTGTGGCGGCTTTAACAGGAATGGTGAAGGTGGAACATATTGTTTCGACACCCACCATATCAGCCACAGCCTTCCACCTGAATTTCCATCACCTTTTCAACACCACCGGCATTTTCGTGATATTCACATTGCTTTTTGTTGACGTGTTCGATACTCTTGGCACATTTATGGGTATTGGAGAGGCAGGAGGTTTTATCAAAGAAGGACGGTTCCCTCGAATCAACCAGGCTCTCTTCGCAGATGCAGCCGGTACACTCACCGGAGCGCTTGTTGGAACATCTACAGTGACATCTTACATTGAATCAGCAGCAGGAATTAGCGAAGGTGGCCGTACCGGATTCGCGGCTGTGGTAACTGCACTTCTGTTTCTCATCGCTCCTTTTTTTGCTCCTCTCGCCGAAGTTTTTGGAACAGGCATTACTGTTGACGGTGTTACCTACAATCCCGTAACAGCTCCAGCGCTTATTGTTGTGGGCCTCCTGATGGTTCAACATATCAATCGCGTGAACTGGGCGCAAATAGACGAAGCCTTTGTCGCGTTTATTACCATGATCTCCATGCCTCTCACTTACAGCATTTCAGACGGGCTTGCACTGGGTTTCATTTCGTACGCACTGGTGAAAGCTTTTACAGGCCGTATCCGGGAGGTGGGCTGGACATGCGGCCTGATAGCGCTTTTCTGTCTCATACGCTTTGCCACCATGTAATTACATTAATAAAGGAGGTGGTATTCCATGACAACCGAAGGAGTGACTTCACCGAGTTACAGCTTTATTGTACGTCTTCGCATTCCCAATAAACCGGGAATGCTTGCAAGGGTGCTTTCCAGAGTGGGGAAAGCCGGAGGCAATATGGGAGCAATTGATCTGGTACGTACGGAGGGTGAGCATATTCTCAGAGACCTTACCATATATGCCAGGGACGCAGAGCATGAACGCAAAATCGTGAAAAACATCGAAAAAATTAACGGTATCGAAATCGTGAATGTTTCAGACCGGACCTTTCTCTATCACCTGGGTGGCAAACTGGAAGTGGTACCAAGGCGGCCTGTCAAAACGCGCGATGACCTTTCGATTGCATACACTCCCGGTGTGGCCAGGGTGTGTCGAGCCATTTATGAAGATCAGGACAAGGTGTTCAACCTGACGATGCGGGGCAACCTTGTGGCCATCGTCACAGATGGAACGGCGGTTCTCGGTTTGGGTGATATCGGCCCGGAGGCCGCACTTCCTGTAATGGAAGGCAAAGCCATGCTTTTCAAAACCTTCGCAGGAGTGGATGCTTTTCCCGTTTGTCTCAAGACAAAAGATGTTGACGAGATTGTGAAAGTGGTGGAGAAAATTGCTCCTGTATTTGGTGGCATAAACCTGGAAGATATATCCGCTCCAAGGTGTTTTGAAATCGAAGAGAAATTACAGAAAAGATTGGATGTACCTGTTTTCCATGATGACCAGCACGGCACGGCCATAGTTGTTCTTGCTGCACTTTACAATGCTCTCAAACTTACGGGGAAGAGAATGGAAGATTTAAAAATCGTTATAAATGGTGCAGGTGCGGCGGGGGTTGCCGTGACTCGACTTCTTCTCAAAGCGGGAGCCAAAAACATCATTATATGTGATAGGGCAGGTGTGATTTACAGGGGGCGCAAAAAACACATGAATTTTGCCAAAGAGTGGCTCGCTTAAAAGACCAATCCGGAGATGTGCAAAGGCTCACTGGCCAGTGCCGTAAAGGGGGCGGATGTGTTTATCGGTCTTTCATCTCCGGGTGTGTTGACAGTGGAGATGTTAAAAACCATGCAGAAAGACCCCGTCATATTTGCTATGGCGAATCCTGTACCTGAAATCATGCCGGAAGAAGCTGCTCCGTATGCTCGCGTGATAGCCACGGGACGATCTGATTATCCCAACCAGATAAACAATGCCCTTGTGTTTCCTGGATTTTTTAGGGGCCTTCTGGACGTGAGAGCCAAAAAGGTGACTGATGAAATGAAGATGGCTGCCGCCCAGGCTCTTGCCCGGGTGGTGAAGGATGGAGAACTCAGCGAGGAATACATTATTCCCAGTATTTTTAACCGAGACGTTGTCCCCGCAGTGGCTCGGGCTGTGAGCAGGGTAGCTGTGAAACGAGGCCTGGCTCGAAGGCCACGAAAAGAAGCGAAGGAGGAAGAGACCTTTCCTCTGGGCGGTTTGCCTGCGTAGGTATTCCTGTTTTACTCAAAGGGTTGCGAGTATTTGAAAAGAAATTTTCTCTGCTCGGGGAAAGAGAATGAAATGTATGTTGTCAGCTTGGGAACAAAGCACGGATTTTTAGAAGAATGCGTTGAGTGAGACTTCCAGCATGTAAAGAGGTCGTGTGGAGTCAGGATTGATGGTATTCACAAAGGCTGCTGCCACACCACCGGGGACGAAGAACGTGTTAACCACGTCCACTACCAGATGTGGTGAGAGTTGATAGCGAAGTGCCCCGTCTATTTCCACTCCGGTAAACCACTTTCCACGAGCATTATTGTTGTTAAGTGCCATGCCCGCTCCGGCAATTCCCATGAGCAGAAGACGTGGACGCGGATAATAGTAAATGCCTGCATCGGCCAGCAAAAATCCTGTTCTGGAGCGGAAGAATGCTCCCACGCGCTGACTTGTACGTTCATCCAGATTGTCTCCCCTGTCTCGCAGTTCATCTTCCGTGAATACGAGAGTGCGACTGAGTGAGCGGCCGGAATAGAGAAAGGCGTAATTTTCGCCGCTGCGCTCGTGCGTATCATCCGGGCTGAGCACCAGCAGGCTCATGCTCCAGCCGAAATTACCGCTTTCTTCTGCGCCTGCCAGCCCCGGAACAACACGGCCGTCCACGTATTTACCCCATGCCGTGCGTGCTGCTCCGTACATGTAGTATATCTGGAGGGCCCCGGCGGTATGCCTCTCGTCGCTTCCGTCCCAGGCCCCCCTGTTGGTCCAGCCGACCTGCAACGCCAAGTCTGCACCAAAAGTCGAAAATTCTTGAGACCGTGTTATGTGAACCACGGGTGTGAAAAGCCATGTGTGCCTGATGATGACTTCTGCGTCGTACAGCCCGTACAAGCCGGCCTGTATGGTCCATCCTTTTACTCCGGAGAAAGTAGTGGAAACGCCCCAGGGAAAAATGTCGTGTCGAAAATTGTTGAAATCGAGGTTCGCGCTTTCGTAGTTTTGGTCAGGCAGTTGGCCTGCAAAAAATTCGATAGGCCTTTCAGAAAGATTTATGCGCACACGTACAGCACCCAGCCAGTGGTTGAGGAAGAGGCCTGTGGGATCTGCCACGTACTGGTATCCTGCTCTGATCCACAGGTATTCGTCTGCTTTGACTTCTGCGTATATCTGGCGGTGTTTGAGGACAAGGCCTTTTTCAGAGTATGAAAACGCTTCTGCTGTGTTCCTGCTCCAGATGTTGAGTCCCAGTTCAGCTTCCCAGTAAACGCGCAGGTCTTCTCCCACCAGAAGTGAGAACTTGGGATTAAAGAATGTCCCCGCATATCCCACGCTCTGACCAGCAGGTTTGTAGTAAGGCCTCGAGGAGTCAAAGTCACTGTCGGTTTTGTAAATTATCAGGTTCTGGAGGTAACCACATAGACGGGCCTTTACCTCTGCTCCGCGAGCATCCGAAAGAAAGAAAAATACGATGGCAAAAATTGCGGATATGTAACGAACCTTCTTCATCTTGGATATGCCGGTGATACTCCGTTGACGACAGTATTTTCTTTGAAAAAGTACTGCCAGCCCGTATTTTCGTTGCCGGGGAGAGGCGGAAGTATGCGGATGGAGTGAATGTAGCCGGGATCATCGGCTGTTGGATACCAGTAGAGAAAACCATAGGCAAAAGCTGAACCTTCACGTGGCTCATGATGCCTATACACTGCATAACCATCAGATATCCACACGTAAAATCCGTCAGGATAATATAAACCGTAGGGAATGTATATGACCGTGGGTGCATCTGTCTCACGGCTTTCAAATTTCAGTTCAAATTCGCCCTCCGGGTTGACAATACCCTTCTCAGGGTCGAAGTAATGCAGCTTGGAGTAAAAGTGCATGGATACGGGTTTGCCGCTGAGAAACGTGGGGTGCGGCCGGCTGTAGGCTTCTTCTCCACGCGGGGTGAGGTTCCAGTCCACCACGGAAAAGTCTTCATTATTCCAGCCTTCGCCACGGTCAGGATCGTTTTCCATTGACCAGCACCACTGCATGTGGCTGAGGAACATGTCCTCGAATACCTCGTAGTAATTATCGAGTATTTCCTCGGATACGGGACAGCGCTCGTCGCCGTCGCAGGGTTCACTGTTGAAGTTGAAATACGTGCCGAACTCTCCAAGTACAACGGGGACGTTACCCAGTGAATGTGTCGCACGCGCAATGGCGCTTTCAATCCCCGGGCGGTAATCCCGGAATTTCACCTCTTCCGGGGTAAACTCCCGCGGTGGCATGTTGAAGCCGGGGAAAGGGTAAATATCCGCATACCAGTGAGGTGCGTATACCACCTGCGGCAGGCCGTCAGGTTTTGTCATGTTGAGCTGGAATGGACTTTCGCCGCCTGCACCGAAGAATGAAAGCACTGTCTCCAGGCCCAGCGTGGGCTCTATCCATATCACGGCATCGGGGTCTTCGGCGAGTATGGCCTTGCCAATCTTTTCATAGAAGGGTTGCAAATAGAGCTTGTCAAAGCCGTAGTTGATTCCCATGATACCCATGAGGTCCGCGTGTTCAAAACCCCATTTCCGCCGGGTTTCTTCGCTGGTATCAGGGGGCAGAAGACCAAGTCCTATTACAATATCCACTATATCGGAGGCAAGGGTGGGATAATCAGGTGTGTCAAGAAAGGTTCCGAGAAAATTTTTCAGGGCGTCGATACTACCTATTTCGAAAAACGCAGCAGCAATGGTGAGCGTGAGGAAAAACCCCACTGGTTCGTTGATAATGTCGTAACCGATAACATTGGGATATTTCCCAACGCGTGCAGCCACAGCGGCCCACGCACGTGCGTAGGCGTCCTGAAGAAAGTCCTGGATATTCTTTTCTTCACCGTTGTCATTAACAGTGAGGGTGGGATAGGCATCGTTACCTGCAAAAAACGCGGCGAAGCAGCGCTGTATGTCCAGTGAAAATATGGCGTTAATTCCCCAGGTTGTCCAGGGAAGAAGATCCGTCGTTTCTGTAATGTCATATGGATAGTGCCCTTCCGGAATAAAAGGTACGATGATGTTTTTAATTTGCTCGGCGATATCCCCGGCTGTGTACCCACCCGGGAAACCCATATCCTCACCCACGAGCTTACCGATTACCCGAGTTACCGTTTCCAGGAACTGAGGGTCTGTCAGGTTCCCCAGAATGCGAGGAAATCCCCACACGGGTGAGTCCAGATCCTTCTCCGGCATGATGGCCTTCACCGCCCATCTCGGAGCCCCATCTCCTCGAACGATATTGCTGTAGGGAGGAATAAAGGCCGTGAACATGGAAACAGGACTGCCGGGTGGAAAAAGAGCTGAAAGGACATCGGTTAGAATGTCGTTGTAATAAACCATCAAGTGCCTGCTGAAAATGTCCTGGTGCATGTCCATGAGCACGTAAATGCCGTACTCATTGGCCTTGCTGACGATTCTTTCAATAAAGTCTAAATACTCGGTATCAAGCTGATGGGGATCGTCCGGCTGGATGGCTTCCCAGTTCATGATGAGCCGAATGGAATTGAAACCGAGCGAGCGAATTTGCTCGAAGTGCTTATCCGCTTCCTCGATAGGGAATGGTTTGCCCACGTATGATGGCTGTAGCACCTTGTCGTAGGTGCACTGCCTTTTACTCGTGGTACACGGGTCATCGTTCACAGGAAACTTGTCGCTGCCGCTGACGTTGAGGCCGTGAAAATATACGTACCTCCCGTGCCCGTCCTTGATGTAATTGAGATATGTGTGCACTGGAGGAAGGTTGTTCGTTTCAAATTCTGGAGTGGATGAGCAGGAGAAGAAAATACCCGCGCTCAGGAACACAACCAAAAAATTACGCATGAATGGAATGTAATATGAGACACAGGGGATGGTCAAGAACAAAAAGAACTCAAAGAACTCGAAAGAACTCCCTTACTCGAGAAGGGCTTGTGCGTTGGCCCGGGAGAAAGGCGAAAAGTTAAAAATGTTTCGTGGATAGACATTTTGTATTTTCTATGCCCGGGCCAAAGCTCAATTTTCCTGATTTACTCAAAGCACTGCTACAGCAATATCTTCCTCAGCTACCTGCTACCTGCCTGAAAGCTTCCGCTGACCCTCCACTTGTCAAGTTCTCCGCTTCAGGTGGAGCAATACATGATCATTTTTCAAATACAAGGATATTAACAAACTCAGACGATGAACATTTATCCGTATGATCCACGCATACAGTACAACCTGCTGATAAACAAATCAAACGTTCTTTTGCACTCTCACGTATCAAAGCTGCTGTGCCCTCTATGCTACACCCAGCATCTCCCAACACAGGCTCCTCCTCAACAACCTCACCTCCCCTTATTTCCAGCTTCACCACATCATAACCACGCCGTGTATAAATCGCGTTCGTGGCTCTATCAAAAAAACTTCACCAAAATCAATCATTGCATCCTTAGAATTCCTCCCATACACCACCAGATACTGAACATGTGTATACCTTTGAAAATGAGCTAAACCATGAAGGTGGTTTTACGACCACATACAAAGCATCTCTCCCCGCCCCAACGATCATGTCTGCCTCAATCTAAAGCCGGTATCTCCTCCCCCTGACCAACCACTTTTAAAAACTCCAGCTCTCTCTTAAAACCATCCAGCACAGGAATATAAACACTATCCATAAATTGTTTAAACGCAAAACATCTGTCAAGAACTTTTTTGTGAGTAAATTTTGCGGGCCTGCAAAAATTAATTGATATTCTATGATTTAACAATTAAACCTCGGCAACTCTTGAACTTTCAAAAGGATTTCCGCCAGGGCAAAGACGAATATCTGAAAAACAACAATTTTCAAGGCACCATCCCACGCGCCAGCGCCAGAGAAAACACCGCAACACTACGGGCGGGACATACGCACGGTAAGCGTGCAAAAAATCGTGGCCCTGATGTCAGACCAGCCACGGTCCTGAAACACGCGGGGTCCGAGAAAATGAAGATCCCGCGTGAGTAGGGGGATGTTTGCAAAAGGTTTATTGGAGCCAGGTGAAAGCACATTTCCCCCCGAATTTGTGATAGTATTTTGTGCGCCATGGTCAAAAAAGTCGTTTTTTCAGAAGCGGAGCGCGTGCGCTGGCAGGTGGCTTTCGACGAGGGGAACTGGCTGCTGGGGATTTATCGCCCGGAGTTCGGCTCGCGGGAAGAGGTAAAAGAGCTGGAAAAACACGATGCTCCCGAGCTCTTTCTTCTGCTGGAAGGCCGGGTTGTGCTGCTTCTCCAGGAAGAGGAGGAAGAGGTGAAAGAGCTGGAACTTCGGGCGGGAGAGGCTGTGATTCTCGATTGCTGGCATAACGCTTACAGTCCGGACCGCAGCGGCCAGGCGCTGGTTGTGGAGCGCACAGGCGTGAGGACGGAGTTCAAACCTCTTGCATGAGGTCTGCCACGTAACGCGCAAAGCTCATGGACGAAGTGAAAGCGGGGGAGACCGCGTTGAGCACGTGAACGCTTTTTTCCCCCTTCAGCACAATAAAGTCCATGATGAGTTTCTTTTCTTTCCAGTCCACGAGCTGGGCACGTATGCCCACCTTGCTGCTTTTCAGAAGGTCGCCGCGCTGAAGAGAAGGCACGAGCGCGCGTGCATCCCGGTAGAGACCTGACAGCAGGTACCTTCCCGCTTCCCTGGATGCCACGGCGCGAAAGGCGGGATTACTGAGAAAGAGCAGAGCGTCCCTCCAGGCAATGGAAAGGAACTCGCCGTTCATCCCTTTCAACAGTCCGTAATTCTCCCGTCCCAGCGCAGGGGTGGCTGTAGGTCCTGCATACACGTTGCCATCTGCGGAAGGTGTGAAGTGCACTCCCAGGAAGGGGTTGACCAGGTCCGGCACGGGATAGATGTTGCCTCTTACCAGGTGTTTTTTTTCGGGATGGAGTTTCCTGTAGAGACCCTTGAAGGGAATGAGGCGGTAGTTCAAGCCAATACCAAACGCGTGGGCGATGCGGTCGCTGTAGGCCCCCGCAGCATTGAGAAGGACGCTGTATTTTACAGTGCCCCGGGAGGTGAGCAATTCCCCGGAACGCATGGGTTTAAGAGCGCGCGTGTTGAAGAGAAACCGCACTTTGCCTGTATTTGAGAGTTCTTCTACCAGGGCCTTCAGCACTTTCCGGGGTTCAACCACTGCTGTTTCAGGAGAGTAAAGTGCTTTCTCAACGGTACGGGCATAAGGCTCCAGTTCGTGCAGTTCCTTTTCGTCAATGATTTTCACCTCTACCCCTGCGCTTTCCGCCCGGCTCTGGAGCTCGTAGAGCCTTTCCAGTTCTTCAGGAGTTTTCGTAACAATGACCTTGCCGCATTCCAGCAAAGGCAGGCCTTTTTCCCGGCAGTATGCCTTCATAAGGCGGTTGCCCTCAACGCAGAAACGGGCCTTGAACGAGTCAGGGGTGTAATAAATGCCTGCATGCAGCACGCCGCTGTTGCGGCCGCTGGCATGTGCGCCGACGGTATCCTCCTTCTCCAGGATGAGAATGTCGTCTGCACCCCTCCGGACCAGTTCCCGTGCCACTGTCAGCCCGACTATGCCTGCTCCGATGATTAAAGTGCTCATGACTGCCCTCCATGAACTGGGTTGAATTTTCAGAAGTTTTACTCTTGATGTAAAACCAAACCCGCATTGCCCGGGAGGAAATGATTGATTATTTATGCTCAAAAAATTTGAGCCTTATTCATTCCTCCATTATAATCCTTCCATGGCCGCCATTCATCTTACCCCGGTTGACTGGCTTATCGTTGTTCTCTATTTCGTATTTATCATCGGGATTGGACTTTATCTCAAGAGATACACTGTCACAGGCGAGGACTTTTTCTTAGCAGGGCGTAGAAGCAGTGCCTGGGTGGCAGGCCTCGCGTTTCTCTCAGCCAACCTGGGCGCACTGGAAATACTGGGATGGACCGGTGCCACGTACAAGTATGGAATGTTTGTCGCACACTTTTACTGGATCGGTGCCATTCCGGCCATGCTCTTTTTGGGCCTTTACATGATGCCCTTTTACTACAGCAGTCGCATTCATTCCATTCCAGGATATCTGAAACTTCGATTTGACGAGAAAACGCGGGTTCTCAACGCCATTTCCTTCGGTATCATGACGGTCCTCATGTCCGGCATCAATATGTACCTCATGGCCCTGGTGTTTCGTATTTTCTTGGGGTGGAACTGGGACGTGAGCATATGGGTGTCAGCACTGGCCGTTGGATGCTACGTGGCGCTGGGAGGTCTCACGTCTGCAATTTTTACCGAAATTGTACAGTTTTTCCTTATCTGGTTCGGACTTTTTCTCGTGACCATCCTCGGGCTGGTAGAAGTTAAAGGACACGTATTCCAGGGCCTTCCAGAGGCCATGACGTCTCTCTGGGCGGTGTCTGCACATGCTGCTGAGAATCCCATGGGCGTGACCTGGCTGGGGATTGTACTGGGATTGGGCTTTGTGCTTTCCTTCGGGTACTGGACCACGGATTTCCTCGTGGTACAGAGGGCTTTTTCATCCAGGGATTTGAGAACGGCGCAGATGTGTCCTGTCATTGCTTCGTACTTCAAGATGGCCCTTCCGTTTATCGTGGTGGGCGCAGGCCTCATCGCGTACAAGCTCGGCATGGCAGGCAAGCTTCACCTCATGCTGGACGAGTCAGGCAAACCCAATTACGATTCTGCCCTGCCCCTTCTCCTGGCCCGATATTATCCTCCAGGCCTGGTGGGCCTGGGAGTGACCGCGCTTCTTGCAGGATTCATGGCCGGACAGGCTGGAAACATCAGCGCATTCAATACAGTATGGACCTACGATATATACAAAGCGGTGATAAAAAGAGACGCTCCCGACGAACACCTGGTATGGATGGGGCGCGTGGTTACCATCATCGGGATCATTCTCAGCGTTGGTGCCGCTTACTGGGCCAAGCAATTCCCTACCATCATGGATTACATCCAGGCCATATTTTCATGGGTAAACGCACCCCTGTTCGCCACCATGCTCCTTGGCATGTTCTGGAAGCGAACAACTTCTGATGGTGCTTTTTACGGGTTGCTGGTGGGTATGGTTGCCTCTTTCCTCATGTTTCTCGGCCTTCGCTTCGGGTGGCTGGACTCGTACTGGTTGACGTTTTCACACAATGCCAGCGACATGAGCAACAACCTGTGGAGGGCGTTCTGGGCCTGGCTGATATGTTTCGTGCTGACCATTGTTATCAGCCTTGTTACACAACCCAAGGAAGAGAAAGAGCTGGAAGGACTTGTCATGGGGCTGACGCCCATGCCGGAACATCGTTCCTATCCCCTGATTCAGCGCCCGTCATTCTGGGCAGCCGTGTCGTTTGTGGTGTTGATTGTGCTTAATATTTATTTCTGGTGAGGTGTTCAGGTGGCTGAACGCATGGTAACCGTGTGGGAATGGGTGGGAGCGGTTCTCCTGACATACGGCGTGATTATTTTCCTTACAGGTTTGTACCTGCTCTATCGGCCGCATACTTCTACAGAGCTTCATCATCTCTATCCCAACCTGTGGTGGGGCGGTGTGATGATCATGGCCGGATTGATTTTTCTCGTGTTCCCCAGAAGGGCCGGCAGTGATTGAAAACGAATACCTGAGCTTTCTCAAACACGAGCTCAACAATGTGTTCGGGTATTCACGTGAAAGGGTATGTTTTTCATTTGCCCCCGGAAGGGTGAACCTTATCGGTGAACATACCGATTACCACGAGGGCTTTGTTTTTCCTGTGGCCGTAAACCTCAGGACCTTTGTGGCGGGACGTTTACGCAGGGATGACCTGGTGTGTGCCTGCAGCGTAAACAATCGCCAGAAGATTGAGTTTCGACTATCTGAACTCGCCCCTCCGGGTCAGAGTCTATGGTGGACGTACGCACTGGGTCCCATCTACGTTTTACGCGAGGAGAAAATCCACCTGGACGGAATGGAATTTGTCATTTACGGCGAAGTGCCTCAGGGCGGTGGACTCAGCTCATCTGCAGCGCTGGAAGTGGCCGTGCTCCTTTTTGTTAACTCCTTGTTTAACCTCAGCCTTCCCCCAGATAAAGTTGCTTACCTGGCGCGCCGTGCAGAAAATGAGTTCGCAGGAGTGCCCTGTGGCATCATGGACCAGTGGGCAGCGGTGTTCGGAAGAGAAGGCCACGCCCTGTTCATTGATTGTCGCGGTATGGAAACAGAGTTTGTGCCGGTTCCCGGAAGATGGTCAATAGTCGTCTGTGACTCAGGCGTGAGACACAGCCTCGCTTCATCCGAATATGCGAAACGCCAGGAAGAATGTCGTGAATGTTTGCTGGCGGTTCGGCGAAAACATCCACATGTGAAGGCACTCCTAGATGTAACAGAAGAAATGCTGGAGGAAGTCAGGGGGGAAATCAGCGAGGTGGCTTACAGGCGTTGCTCTTACGTGCTGGAGGAAAATCGCCGTGTACTGGAAGCGAAAGAGGCACTGCGCACGGGTAACAGGGAGAAGGTGCGAGAGCTTTTTGGGGGGTCGCATGAAGGGCTGCGTTATAAGTATGAGGTTTCGTGCAGCGAACTGGACGTGCTGGTGGAGATTGCCGGGAGCATTCCTGGAGTGGTCGGTGCACGCATGACAGGTGGGGGTTTTGGAGGGAATACCGTGAACCTGGTGGAAAAGGGAATGGAGGAGGAGTTTGGGCGTATTATTTGTCAGGAATATAAAAAACACACAGGAAAAGAGGTAAAGGTGAGAGTGCTCGAGGCGGGGGAAGGAGGAAGGGCGTGGCAGGAGTGACAAGAGAAGAAATTTTTTCTCGCTGTACCAGCTTGAAGGAATTTGTAGATACACATCCGGATGCATTGCAGCTTTTCAATGCGCTCCTTGAAAGGGAAATGGGGGGTACATTTGTTAAGTACCTGAAAGATGCGAACGGAGAGGTGCTGAAGACTTTTTTCTCTGAAATCGCCCGAGCTGACCTGGAACGACTGAGCCTGCATCGCAAAGTGCTTCTGGAACATCTGAGCGGCAAAGAGGAGAGGAAGCTGAGCCTTGAGGACGTTGAGCCTGTTGTCCAGGAAGGACCTTCAAGGGGCAATGAAAGTAGCGGAAAAGCATCATTGCAGAAAGGCGAATGGGCCTGCGCTGTGCTTGCCGGTGGCTCGGGCACGCGGTTTTTCGCTGCACTGTCCGATGATTCACCTTACAAAAAGGTGAAAGCAAAAGGTCTTTTCCCCATTACTCCCGTGGCCGAACATTCTTTCCTTGAACTGTTTTGTGGAGAACTGCTTGAGAATGCAATTTCATCCGGTGTTTTCCCTCCCTGGGTAGTAATGGTAAGCAGAGTTACACATCACGACGTTGAGGACTTCATTGCTCAGGAGCCATGGGGATTACCCCGCGATTGTGTGTTGCTCATCCATCAGGCAGAACATCCCCGGCTTGACCATGAAGGTGATCCTGTCGCGGATGAGGAAGGGTATCTTATATGGAGCGGGGACGGGCACGGTGGATTGTACCTTGCAATGCTGAAGAAAGGTGATGGCGGGTTTTCTTCTCTCGAGCGTCTTAAAAACTGGGGCGTTAGATACCTGGTCCTTCACAACGTGGATAATGCCCTTGCGCGGCCACTGGATCCTGCAAGGCTTGGTTTTCACGTGGATGGGAACTACATGCTCACGTTTTCATGTACGGGCAGGCGTGATGTTTCTGAAAAAATGGGGGTGGTGGTTTACCTGAAAAGCAAGGGTCGCTACGAGGTGATGGAGTACAGTGTTGCGGAACCGGAAATTTACGAAGCACGAAGGAATGGTTCAAAGGAACTTCTTTTCAATGCTGGTCATATCAACACCAATCTGGTTTCTCTGGATGCAGTTTCCCCCCGTCTGGAACCCACTTTGTACACGGGGAAACCGGTGAAAATAAGAGATCAAATAGTGCAGACGAGCACTCTCGAGTACCTCAATCAGCATCTGTCAAGGCTTCTGCCCCCTGAAAAAGTGGGGGTTTACTGGGTGGAGCGCACGGAGTTTTTCTCACCGACCAAATCACTGACAGGTGAAGATTCTGCTGAAACCACAAAAAAACTGCTGTCCGATTATTTCCGCAGACGACTGGAGGCATGCGGGGCCAGGGTTGCTGCTGATGCCGTTGTTGAAGTCACGCCCTGCATGGGATTTAGCCAGGAAAGGTTGAGGAGTTCCGGTGCAGGTAAGAACTGGACCGTTGCAGAAAAGGCCAGGCTTTACTTAGGAGCGCTCTTTGGACCGGGAGGAAGACAACCTTATGGCCCTGATCTGAAAGTGGGAAAGAATGCTTCTTTGGTCATAAAGGTCAACAGGCCCTTTGGAGAAATAAGGGTGAATCCTGAAACCCGGCGTGTAGAACATGATCCTGAAGAAGCAGGGAGAATTTTAATGGGTAAGGGTGTCGAAATTGGCGAAGGTGTGGAGGTTGTAGTGGAACTGGAAGGAAATGCTGTGGTGAGAATACCCGATGGGGAAAAATTTAACAGGAATATACATGTGCGTGTAGGTGAAGGCGAAAGCGTTGTCCTTACATCTCAGGGACCACGTCACTGTAATCCTGAGTAATAACTGTTCTGCTGTTTCACAGGAGTGTAATCTCACCCGCTTGTGTTCTCCTCTTCGATGGGGATGGGTCCTTTGTGGGAGGTGTGCGTGAAACCAAACGCTATTGAGAAGACTCCTTGCGCTCCCATTCCCATGCTGTTTTCACAATGAATTCCAGGTCATCGTAACGTGGTTTCCATCCAAGGGTTTGCTTGATACGCGCAGGGTCTGCAATAAGCACGGGAGGGTCGCCCGGCCGCCTGGGTCCGATGTTTACCGGGAAATCAACACCGGTGACTTTTTTCACCACGTCCACAACTTCCCGCACTGAATAACCACGACCGTAGCCACAGTTGAATACAGCACTGTCTGCTCCTGATAGAAGATATTCTGCCGCGAGCACATGTGCTTCAGCCAGGTCAAGCACGTGTATATAGTCACGAATACACGTGCCGTCGGGTGTGGGATAGTCGTCCCCGTATATGGTGAAAGATGGGAGTTCCCCCTTCGCTGTTTTGAGTAGCAGTGGGATGAGATGAGTTTCGGGTCGGTGGCGTTCTCCCAGGCGGGCATCGATGCTTGCCCCCGAGGCGTTGAAATACCGCAGAGACACAAACCGAATGGCACCTGCGTTGCTCAGGTCCTGAAGCACTGTTTCCACAGCTGCCTTGGATCGGCCGTAGGGATTGGCAGGCCGAAAAGGCGCGCCCTCCGGGATGGGTACGGTGTCGGTGAGCCCGTACACAGCCGCAGAGGATGAAAAGATAAAGAGTTCCACTCCGGCCTCCTGCATTGCTTGAAGGAGCATGATCGTTTTACTCAGGTTGTTGAGGTAATATTTCATGGGATTTCGTACGGATTCTTCCGCCTGTATGAATGCGGCAAAGTGGATGACTATGCGGGGCCTGAAGCTGGAGAGGGTCTCTTTCATGGCGGACAGGTTGCCGATGTCCACCTTTTTCAATTCCCCGTACGTGATGAATTCCCGGTAGCCTGACGAGAGGTTGTCAACAACCAGGATGTCCGCTCCCTTTTCTCCAAGGAGACGCAGTGTGTGGCTGCCGATGTAGCCGGCACCGCCTGTTACGAGTATTCTTGTATTCTTCAACATCTCCAGCTCCTTTTAAAAGGGCATTTTAACTGGAAGGGGATTTGCTCACAAAGCATAAACAGGTTTCTTGGCAGTGATTACAAGGATTATTTTTTGAGCAGCGTCGTAATCCCGTAGAGACATGATGGTCTGGTCACAGGTGCAGAATACGCAAAGGGTAATGGCTAAATTTTCCCTTGACGAGGCATGCGGTGTGAGGATTTAATAATGAATGATAGTTCATTCATTATATATAATAAGGAAGAGGTGAAATATGGCACGACACGTTGACAGAGACGCAAAGAAACGGCGGATACTTGATGCTGCTGCAAGGGTATTCGCCAGGAAAGGGTTTTATAACACACGGATATCAGAAATTGCCGAGGCTGCAGGTGTTGCTGACGGCACCATTTACATTTATTTCGAAGGCAAGGATGAACTTCTTATCAACATTTTCGAGGAGCAGATGGAGTTCATTATCAAACGGTTCCGTGAAAAACTCGCAACCACCCATGATCCTGAAGAACGCATGAAAGTGTTCGTGGAGGAGCATTTTAAACTTGCAGAAGAGTTTCCTGATCACGCAGGTGTTATTACCATCGAACTCAGGCAATCCAACAAATTCATGAAAGAGTACAGAAACGAGAAGTTCAAGGAATATTTGAGCCTTATTGAAGACATTATTGAATACGGCAAGCTGCGCGGGCGTATCCCGAAGGACCTCAACACTGTTTTTACTGCCAGGGCGGTTTTCGGGCTTCTGGATGAATTGACGCTTATGTGGTCCCTGGCGAAATCAAGACCTTCAATTGATGAGCTTGTCAGTTCTGCATGGGGGTTGATATCCCGGGGGCTTTTCGGCCATGAAGAGGCTTCCTGAGCCCATGGCGCACCGTGTCAAAAAACCTTGACGGTAGCATGGCCTGCTGATTAACCTTTAAACCCGAAAAACATACTAAGGAGGAGGGTGATGAAGATACTGGTGACCGTGAAGCGCGTTCCTGACCCCGATATGAAGGTCAGGGTCAACGCGGAAGGCACGGGGATCGTGGAGGACAACATGAAGTTTGTCATCAACCCCTTTGATGAAATTGCCGTGGAAGAGGGGTTGAGGATCAAGGAGAAAAAAGGCGAAGGGGAGGTCGTGATAGTGGCGATTGGTCCATCGGTGGTTCAGGAGCAGATTCGTGCTGCTCTTGCCATGGGGGCTGACAGAGGAATTCACGTGGATGTGGACTCGTATCCGGATCCTCTAAACACAGCAAAGTTGCTCAAAGCTGTTGCAGAGAAAGAAGCTCCCAACATCGTGATCATGGGCAAGCAGGCTGTGGACGATGACTACGGTCAGGCGGGACAAATGCTCGCTGCCATGCTCGGATGGGCTCAGGCGACATTTGCATATAAGGTGGAAATTGCCGATGACAATTCCAAAGCCACTGTCACAAGGGAGGTTGATGGTGGACTGGAGACCATAGAGATTGATCTCCCCGCTGTGGTCACTGCTGATTTGCGCCTCAACGAACCCCGTTATGCAAGCCTTCCCGGAATTATGAAGGCGAAGACAAAGCCCATGGACGTATTCAAACCAGCAGATCTGGGAGTGGAACTCAGTCCGGTGCTTGAGCTGGTTCGCATGGAAGAGCCGCCTCCGCGTAAAGGTGGCATCATTGTCGAGACGGTGGATGAACTCCTTGACAAGCTGCGCAACGAAGCCAAGGTCATTTGAGGAGGGATGTCATGAATGTGCTGATTGTGGCAGAAGTGTTTAAAGGAGCGGTGAGAAAGGCGTCTTTTTCAGCCATCACCGCAGGTAAGGAACTGGCAGAAAAGTCCGGAGGCTCTTTTTCCATTCTCATAATGGGCAAAGGCATTGAAGGCCCCGCAGGAGAACTTGGAAAGTTCGGTGCTGCCTCTGTTCTTGTGGCGGACAGTGATGCTCTGGAGCACTATCTCGCGGAACCCTATGCACAGGTTGTGGCGAAGGTGGTTCAGGATAAGGGGTTTGATGCGGTGCTTGCAGCAGCAAATACCTTCGGAAAAGACCTCCTCCCACGGGTGGCCGCCAAGTTAAACGCAGGGATGATCAGCGATATTACCGAGGTCGTTGAAGCCGGTGATGAGCCGGTGTTTCGACGGCCCATGTACGCGGGAAGCGTTAATGCCACGGTTAAAGTGAAAACAAAACCTTTTGTTGCCTCTGTGCGGGGTACAGCATTTGCCAAGGCGGAACCGGGAGATGGAGACTCTCCCAAGGAAAGCGTGACCGTGGAAATCGACGGATCGCTCGCGGGTAAGCAGAGATTTGTGAAGTTCGATGAAGCTGTATCCGAGCGTCCGGAACTCACGGAAGCTGAAATTGTTGTTTCGGGCGGTCGCGGGGTTAAAAGCAAAGAGAACTTCAAACTCATCGAAGATCTGGCAGACGTGCTCGGTGCTGCTGTGGGTGCCTCACGTGCGGCAGTGGATTCCGGTTTTTGTCCCAATGACTGGCAGGTGGGTCAAACGGGTAAAATCGTGGCCCCAAATCTGTATTTTGCCATCGGTATTTCTGGTGCCATTCAGCATGTGGCAGGCATGAAAGACTCCAAGGTCATTGTTGCCATTAATAAAGATGAAGAGGCCCCCATCTTCCAGATCGCCGACTACGGCATAGTCGCAGACCTGTTCAAGGTGGTACCAGAGTTAATAGAGAAACTGAAGAAACTGAAAGCAGAAGGCTGAATTACTTTTCTGAGCCGTGGTAAAACTCGGGAAGGGGCACCTGAGAAAAGGTGCCCCTTTTTTATTTATCAAACGTGAAGTTTTTCCCAGTCTTTGAGGAATCGTTCAAGCCCGATGTCCGTGAGAGGATGATTGAAAAACTGGTCAAATATTTTGTAAGGGACTGTCACAATGTGCGCTCCTGAAAGTGCTGCCTGTAGTACGTGCAAGGGATGGCGTGCGCTTGCGACGATAATCTGAGTCGAAAAGTTGTAATTTCGAAATATCTCAACAATGGTTTTTACAAGCAACATACCATCATGGCCGATGTCGTCAAGACGTCCCACAAAAGGACTGACGTACGTCGCTCCCGCCTTGGCAGCAGCTAACGCCTGGAGCGGGTTGAATATCAATGTACAGTTGGTTTTGACCCCTTTCCCCGAGAGCTCTTTAATGGCGCGTATTCCCTCACGCGTCATGGGGATTTTCACGACAATGTGTTCGCTGATCCCCGAAAGCTCCATGGCTTCGCGTATCATCCCTTCAGTTTCGGTACTGATGACTTCAGCGCTGACCGGTCGCTGTACAATATCGCAAATTTCTTTTATGAGATCCCTGAAGTCCCTTCCTTCTTTGGCTACCAGCGAGGGATTGGTGGTGACACCGTCTATAATACCCGTTTCGGCTGCTTTGCGGATTTCGTCAAGATTGGCAGTGTCGAGAAATATCTTCATTTTTTCCTCCTGCTTCAAAAAGCATAACCTGCACCTAAGTAAAGAGCATCCTGATCGAAGTTATGCATTTCCGCCGTGAGAAATAGGTTGGGATTGACGAAGTAATCGAGTCCCAAGGTGATACCCACCGGAATTCGGGTTACAGCGTTCCCATCTATGATCAACTCAGAATATTTCACACCACCGAAGACAAATGCATGGGAAATTTTGAAGGAGAGGTAACCGCCGGCATTAATTTCAATAACGTCGTAGGCTCTCACGCGGTTATAGACTGCATTTGTGAAGAGCATGATCTGGGCTTGAGAGTCCGCCGGAAGGAGTGCAAATTTGAGGCCTCCGCCTGAGGCAAAACCCAGTGGAGTGTCTTCGCCTCTCCAGTGAAGGTCAGCCACCCCTGCCAGCAAATTCACCTGAACCCTGTTTAACTGAAGGTCCAGCTGTGGATACAACCGGAAAGATACATAGGTTTTTTTATCTTCTGTGGGCCTGATGACGATTCCTGTGAATATTCCGAGAGTAAGATAACGTGCTTCACCTGTTGTGGAGAGACCACCTCCACGAAACGCCTGAGAAGGAGTAACACATACGAAAAGAGCACAGGAGACAACAATGACGATACCCCACCGCATTCAGCTCATTACCATAGCATAAAATTATAGGAATTAATCAAGTCTTTTCTGTCTTTATTCAATGATCTCTCCAAAACATTCAATGGCTTTTTTGAGTTCTGGATGTTCTCGGGCGGCCTGATGAAGAGGCACTCCTTCAAGCACCGCCTGCCAGGCGATTCGCATGCTGCGCGCGCCGATTGCAGGACCGTCAGGATGCCCGAATACTCCACCACCCGCCAGGTGGAGAAAGTCTACATGACCGAACATACGGTAATTAACAGGAACTTTACCGGCCCACTGTCCCCCGGAACTGACAGGAAGTGTCTTTTCCAGACCGTGAAAAGTACCGGTGCAGGCCAGAGCATTGGCCAGAACTTCGTCGTCGCTTTCGTAAAGTTTTCCCTGAATCGCTCCCACGTGACACTGGTCTGCCCCGGCAATTCGAAAGAGCTTGGTGATTACAGGAAAGGACAGCCCTATGTAAGGACTGCGTGCCCACATGGGTGCAAAATCGCGGTGGCAGTGGATTGGCACCTCCGTGTGCTCCGCCAGCAGCTGAAGCACGGGTATTCCAGCAGTTGCCGCATTGAGCATTACACAGTTGCCGCCGTTTTTCACCACGATGTCGTGGAGTTTAAGCACCCTGTCAGGTTTGTCAGTGATATTAAAGGCGTACATTTTCTTTTCACCTGTTTCATCTTCTGCTTTTTTCATAACGGCAACCAGTTTTTTTACCCGTTCTTCCACTGTGGAATAAGGGGCATCGGCAATGAGTTCGTCATCTTTGAGGAAGTCGAGTCCACCGCGGAAACCTTCATAGGCCAGCTCTGCAAGCTCATCCACGGATAATCCTACATTGGGTTTTACAATGGCTCCAACAAGCGGTCTTCCTTCTACATTCAAAATCTTTCGCGTACCGGTTATTCCAAACTTCGGCCCCTGGAAACCCTTTACAAAAGATGCGGGAAAGTCAAGGTCAAGGAGTTTGACAGCATAAAATGCCCCCATCTCATACAGGTTGCCGGCGACTGTGGAGAGAAGCATGGCTATGTTGTGGCCGAAGTTTTTCCATGGAAATGCGAGTCTGATGATGCCTGCATTTATAGGCCCCTCTCCGCTGAATTCCTGCATGGCGGTGGCCGATGGCAGACGAGGGTTCTCCGGCGAGTACGGTAAAGTGAGAACGGAAAGAATTTTTGCACCATGCCGTTCTCTTAAATCAGAGGTTTCCTTTCCCACTCGTTTCCAGGTGCCCGTGGATTGTTCCGCGGCAAATGCTTCTGCTGCCTGAAACAGGTTGAGAGGGGTTTCCAGATAGTAAGTGGCAATGACATGATGTTCAACGTCTATGCTTTCCCACAGTCGTGCAAAAGAATCTTTCATCGGGCGCCCTCCACTTCCTCAAAGAGTATTTTAACGGTTTTGCCTGTAATAGGGTGTATTTTTTCCGGGCAGATATGAGCAAGCAGGCCGGCTGCATATCGGCGCTGTGTCACAGAAGGGTGAGGGATGGTGAGCTCGGGAGTTAAAATTACTTTATCCCCGTAAAAGGCAATATCTATATCGATGGGTCGTGGACTTTTGTCACCCTTTTTTGTGCGGCCAAGCTGTTTTTCTATTTTTTGTGTGAGATAGAGAAGTGCAAGAGGGTGCAGATTTGTTTCACATTCGAGAGCTGCATTGATGAAGGGTGCCTGAGGTGGTGCGTCCTCGGGCTTTGTTTCAATAAAAGGAGAGATTTTCAAGACGTTAATTCCTTCGTGTTTGAGTTCTGCAATGGCGGATTTGATATTGTTTTCACGGTTACCCTGGTTGGAACCCAGAAGAATATGTACAGTAATGTTCATGGACGAAGCTCAGCTATTCGCCTGGCAGCTTCTTCAAGACGCTTCTCTGGAGCAGTGAGGGAGAAACGAACGTACCCTTCACCGGAAGGGCCGAATCCTATGCCTGGTGTGCACACAACACCTTCTTCAAGCAGTCTTTATGCAAATGACATTGAAGAAAACCCCTCGGGCACCTTTGCCCACACGTAAAAAGTATACCGGGAGGGATACACTTCAATACCTGCTTTATTCAGTGCGTTTACCAGCACGTCCCTGCGTCGTCTGTAAATCTCTCGCATGCCCGGAACAAAGTCATCGTAGCCTCTCAGTGCTTCTACGGCTGCCTCCTGTATGGCAGTAAAAGCTCCCGAGTCAATGTTGGTTTTTACCTTGCCCAGAGCCGCGATGATTTCTGCATTGCCAGCGGCGAATGCAATGCGCCAGCCTGTCATGTTAAAGGTTTTGGAAAAGGAGTGCATTTCAATGGCCATTTCCCGGGCTCCAGAAATCTGCAGAATGCTTATTGGCGCGTCTTCTCCGGTGTAGATTTCTGAATACGCTGCATCGTGGACGACTATGATTCCGTGTTTGGAAGCGAACTCTATCGCCTTTTCAAAGAACTCTTTTGAGGCTCCTGCAGATGTGGGATTGTTGGGGTAGTTAAGGAACATGAGTTTCGCGTTTTGGGCGACATTTGAAGGTATGGAAGCAAAGTCAGGTGTGAAATTTTTTTCTTCTTTGAGAGGCATCCAATGTACATTCCCCCCGGCAAAGGTTACCGACGTTGCATATACGGGATAAGATGGCTCGGGTACAAGCGCTGTGTCGCCAGGGTTGATGAATGCCAGCGGGAAATGTGCAATGCCCTCTTTTGAACCGATAAGTGCAATAATCTCTTTTTCCGGATCAAGGTCCACATGGAAGCGCTTTTTCATCCAGGCCGCACAGGCTTTTCTGAAATCCAGAGAACCGAGGTAAGACGGGTACACCTGATTTTCCGGTTTTTCAACAGCCCTTTTCATTGCTTCTACGATATAAGAAGGGGTGGGGATATCAGGGTCTCCCACACCGAGTGAGATGACATCAACTCCCCTTGCGCGCACTTCTGCAACCTTCCGGTCAAGGTCCGCAAAAAGGTAAGGCGGCAATTCGCGGATGCGACGTGCTGTTTTATCCTTTATCTGCATGGGCAGTAAACATACAGGAAATGGTGATTTCTTTTCAAGTGAAACCTTGCTTGTACACCACACCTCTGGTAACTTTTTCTGGCCATGAAGGTGATATTCATATCCGGCAAGGGCGGCGTAGGTAAATCCACTGTTGCGTGTGTTACCGCCTTGAAGGCGGCAGAGAGCGGAGCACGTACGCTTCTCGTGAGTACTGACCAGGTACACAGTCTCAGTGATATATTCGGCAGACGTATCGGGCCGGAGATGCGCCAGGTTGCTCCAGGATTGGAGGCTATTGAGGTGGATGCGACACGGGCATTAAGAGAATACTTTGCTGGGGTGATAGATTACACGCGTGATGCACTTGAAGAGGCGGGACTTTCTCAGACTGATGCTGACGAAGTGGCAGTGTTTCCTGGAGCTGCGGAACTCGCCTGTATGATGAAGGTTTACCACTACTATCTTACACACAGTGCCGATGTCATGGTTGTGGATACGGCGTCTTCATCTGAGACAGTGAAATTGTTGAAAATCCCCGGCGTGATGAAAGTATTTCTCAGCAGGTTGCGTGCGTCGAGCAGCACGCTTTTTGATCGTTTCGCGTCGGTCGTAGAGAAAATCTTTTCGGTGCACCTTCCTCGTTCTCAATTACTCGAAAGGATGCTTCAAATTGCAGAAGACCTTGAAGCAGCTCGTGATGTGTTTGTTGATCCGGACATCACTCGCTTCCGCGTCGTGTGTACGCCTGAAAGGGTGGTGCTCAGAGAAACGGAACGCTTTGCTTCTTATATATCCATCCTGGGTTTTCCTGTTGAGGCGATTATTGTTAACAGGGTGAAAGCAGGGGATTCGAGGCGAATAGGCGAAATAAAGAATAAGTTTCAGCCTTTACAGGTGTTTGTTATCTCGCAGAGGGAAACAGAACCGTGTGGAATGAAACACCTGGCCGACTTTACCAAGAAGGAGCGCGAAATGCCCGGTGCGGATTTTCTTGAGACGTACTGGAACATTGTGTGCGAAGCGACTCCGGAGGGTTATGTTTTGAAAATTCCTGCTCGAGGTTTGAGAAAGGAAGATCTTGAAATTTATGCTGATTTTGACAGCCTTTTCATACGAGCCAGGGAAGTATCACGGGAAATTCTTCTTCCTCAGATCTTGATCGGGGCACGGGTGAAACGAGCTGCTTTGAAAGATCATCAACTTCTGATATATTTTGAACATTCGGGTTCAGACGATGGCCATTGAAAATGAAAATTTAAAGAAAGCAAAGGAACATTTTCTCACCAGCCAGCAGGAATTCTTGTTAAGCCTTCTGTATATGTGCAGATATGTGAAAGACTATTTTCACAGCAATGGCAGGGGCCAGTCTCCTATTGCATACCTTGCAGATGCTGGTGAAATGGTGATTAATTCCATCCTTCTTTTAATTCCTTTCGATGGCAATGAACACTATGAAAGCCTGAAAGATGATGCTCGCTTGCTTTTAAGCGCCATAGAGAACATACAGCGAGAATATGCGCGTTCTGGAGTCCCCTATGAGCCGGGTAGCATGGAGTACCGTATGATGGAACTTCTCAAACGAGTTGCGGAAATGCTGGGAGGAGAAAATTCCCCAAAAGGTCCTCGTCCAGGTAAAACCCGGGTTGTCATTGAGTAATGCGATTTTTATTGGGTTGAAATTTTATTTTTTTTCGGTAATATTAACGCGTTTTTGCGATTGTTAAATGTCGAATTTCTTGAAAAATACCTCCAGTATCTGTATGTTCTGTCAATCGGTTGCGAAGCGCTTGCAAGAGTGGGGAGTCGAAAAATTTACAAAAGGAAGGTAGGCGAGAGATGCCAGCTGGAAAAGTGAAAACATTCCAGGACGTTATACTCGTTTTGCAGAACTTCTGGGCCAGGCGGGGCTGCCTTATAGCCCAGCCCACCGATGTGGAAGTTGGTGCAGGCACATTTAATCCTCACACGTTTTTCCGCGTACTCGGGAGTGGGCCCTGGCGCGTTGCATACGTGGAGCCTTCCAGACGGCCTGCTGATGGGCGATACGGAGAGAATCCCAACAGGCTTCAGCATTATTATCAATTCCAGGTTATTATTAAGCCTGCTCCAGAAGATGCCCAGCACCTGTATCTCGACAGTCTGCGAGCGCTGGGCATTGAGCTGGAAGAGCATGATGTTCGATTCGTGGAAGATGACTGGGAGTCTCCCACACTGGGTGCCTGGGGCCTCGGGTGGGAGGTGTGGCTGGACGGGATGGAAATTACGCAATTTACGTATTTTCAACAAATGGGCGGCATGGATCTCAATCCTGTATCACTGGAGATTACTTACGGGCTTGAACGGATCGCCATGTATTTGCAAAACGTGGACAATGTTTTTGCTCTTAAATGGAATGAGCGTGTCTTTTACGGGGATGTGCACCGTGAAACAGAACGGCAGTTTTCCATTTACAATTTTGACGAGGCAAACGTGTCCATGCTGAGGGAAGTATTCAACATGTATGAAAAGGAAGGCCTGCAATTGCTTGAAAAGGGTTTGTATTATCCCGCGTATGATTGTTGTATGAAGTGCAGTCATGTCTTCAATCTTTTGCACGCGCGCGGGGCTTTGAGCGTGAATGAACGCACGGAGTACGTTACTCGGGTAAGAGCTCTCGCCGGAAGATGTGCGAGGATTTATCTCAAGCATAAAGGAGACCTTGAATGAGCAATCGCACCAGAGATTTTCTCCTGGAGATCGGCGTAGAGGATTTGCCCCCTTCTTTTGTGCCTTCCATGCTTGAACAGTTGAAAAGAGGAGTGGAGACCGGCCTTGCCGAAAAGAAGATTCTTTTTGGAAAGACGGAGGTAATGGGGACACATCGGCGTCTTGTGGTACTGGTGAAGAGCGTGGAAGAGAGACGCATGTGTGAGGAGGTTTTTGTTCAGGGTCCTCCTGAGAAGGTGGCGTTTAGAAATGGCAGGCCAACCGATACTTTAAGGGGCTTTTTAAGAGCCAAAGGCGCATCAATTAAAAATGTGGAGGTAAAAGAAACCCCCAGGGGGCGATACGTGTTTGTAAAGGTTCGCACGGGAGGCGACTCTGTTCTCCCCCACCTTTCAGACCTCGCTCAAAGGGTCATTCACAGCCTTTCCGCTCCCAAAACAATGCGGTGGGACTCTTCCGGAGTCCGCTTTCCCCGTCCGCTCAGGTATGTACTTGCTCTTTACGGGAACAGAGTCGTCCCTTTTAGTTTCGGCAATGTAAGTGCAGGACGTAAAACGTGCCCGGACCGCTTGAGCCGAAAGGCTGTGACAGTGCGCGATGTAAGAGAGTATTTCCAGATAATGAAAAAGGCAGGGATTATCCTGGACCCTCTCAAACGAGCATCACGCATTCGCTCTTCCATAAGTCGGCTGGCAGCAGGTGCAGAGGCAAAAGCCCTTATAAGTGATGAAGCCATAGAAGAAGTGGTTTTTATGACAGAACATCCACGATGCGTGCTTTGTCCTTTTGATGAGCGCTTCGTGCGGCTTCCCCGGGAGGTCGTCTCTACGGTCCTTCAACATCACATCAGGGCGTTTCCACTTACAAGATCAAACGGTCAGCTGTACCCTGCCGCCGTGTTTGTAGCAGATACACTCACCGCCTCGCGACGTGTAGTCAGGGCGGGACTTCAGCGTGTTATTACTGCACGCTTGGAGGATGCCGAGTTTTACTATATGGAAGATCGAAAGCGTGATGTGAAGAGCTTTGTTGAGGCACTCAAGGGAATTAACTTCGGTGAGGGCTTGGGAACAATGTGGGATCGCATCGGTCGAATTGAGACACTGTTAGAAATATACGGAGGAATAGATGAAAAAAAACTGGGTGCTCTTGCACAACTTATGGATTTTGACCTTGCCACCAGCCTCGTGTCCGAATTTCCTGAGCTCCACGGTGTTATCGGTCGAATTTATGCGGTGGAGCGGGGGTTTCCTGACGATGTGGCCGAAGCTCTGGAAGAACACGTGCTGCCTCGCTTTTCAGGAGACAAGCTCCCTTCGACTCCTCTTGGAGTTGCAGCGGCCGTGTGTGACCGCGTGGATTCCATTTGCGGTCATATGGCAGCCGGTCACAAGCCCACTGCGGAGGCGGACCCATTTGGTGTAAGGCGTGAAACTATCGGTTTGTGTGAAATTTTGTTGGAGCATTTTCCCGATATTAATCTCGAAGAACTCGTAAAGCAGGGTTTGAGGGGTTATGCCTCCGAAGCCTTATTGTCTGAAACAATGGAGTTTATACTTCAACGGTTCAGGCAGCAGGCTGTAAGAAGAGACCTTAGGCGCGATTTTGTTGAAGCCTGCATTATCTCGCCGTATAATCCCCGAACATTTATTATGCGATACCGTGCTCTTGAGAAATCCTTTAAAAGAGGGCTTCTGCCCACAATAGTGGCTACATGTAAACGTCTCAATAACATTTTGAAAGGTGCACAGGAGATGAAAGAACCGGAGGCGTCACTTTTTCGTGAAAAGGAAGAATGGGAGCTTTTTCATCACGTGGAAGAATTGCGCCAGCACATGCAGGAAATAGTGGACAAGGGCGATTTTGACAAGGCTCTCGAGGAAGTGGCGACTCTTGCTCCTGTGGTGAATCGCTTTTTTGAAAAGGTATTTGTAATGGTAGAAGACCCTCTCGTCAGAAGGAATCGTTTGTCTCTTCTCGATAGTGCCAGGAAGGTTTTTTCGCGGCTGGCTGATTTTTCGAAGATAGAATTTACAGAGGAGATTCGCGAAGTTTCTTGAAAATATGAAGGTTGAACAAATCCAGGAGGTGCAAAAAATGGCCGCTAAAAAGTCGAAAAACATCTATTTTTTTGGTGGCGGCAGGGCTGATGGTAATAAGGACATGAAAGATCTGCTCGGTGGGAAAGGTGCCAATCTTGCAGAGATGGCGGGATTGGGAATTCCTGTACCCCCTGGATTTACCATTACCACACGTATGTGCCACATTTACTTTAAAAACCGGCGGCGTCTGCCCAGACAGTTTCTCGAGGATCTTCACAGGGCAATGGCGCGTCTTGAGAGGATGACAGGTAAAAAATTTGGCAATCCGTCCAATCCACTGCTCGTGTCGGTGCGCTCTGGTGCTCCTGTGTCCATGCCGGGAATGATGGACACTATTTTGAATTTGGGGCTTAACGATCGTACTGTGAGGGGGTTGGAAAAACTCACCGGGGACAGGAGGTTTGCTCTGGACAGTTATCGCCGTCTTATCATGATGTTTGGGGACGTGGTGCTCAGGATACCGAGGGAAGAATTTGACAAGGTGTTTGAAGGTTTTAAAGCGAGAGCCGGTGTGAAGACGGATGTGGAGGTGCCGCCTGATGTGCTTGCAGACATAGTGGAGGAGTTCAAATCCATTGTCCAGGACAAGACGGGAAAACCTTTCCCTCAGAATGTTTACAAACAGCTTGAAATGGCAGTGGCGGCGGTGTTCCTCTCGTGGAACAATCCCCGTGCTATTTATTACAGGAAGCAGAATAACATTCCTGATGATATGGGCACTGCTGTAAATGTCCAGACCATGGTTTTTGGCAACATGGGTGATGATTCCGCGACGGGTGTGGGATTTACGCGCAATCCCGCAACAGGTGAAAAAGAATTTTACGGGGAATACCTTACCAATGCCCAGGGTGAGGATGTTGTTGCCGGGGTAAGGACGCCGAAGAAGATTACTGCTCTGAAGGAAGAAATGCCTGAGGTGTACAGGGAACTTATTAAGATCGCCCAGCGACTGGAAAAGCACTACCGGGATATGCAGGATATCGAATTCACCATTGAAAAGGGCAAACTCTATCTTCTCCAGACACGCGCAGGCAAACGGACTGCTCGTGCCGCTGTAAAAATTGCTGTTGACATGGTAAAGGAACGTCTCATTACACGTGAAGAAGCTGTTTTGCGTGTGGACCCGCACGTTCTGAATCAACTTCTTCACCCCGTGATTTCCATTGATGCTGAATACACGCCGCTTGCTAAAGGCCTGGGTGCAAGTCCTGGAGCCGCGGTTGGAAAGGTGGTTTTTTCCGCAGATGCAGCAGTGGAGTGGGCAGCGAAGGGAGAACCTGTAATTCTCGTGAGAAAGGAGACTTCTCCTGAGGACATTCACGGCATGGACGCAGCCCAGGGTATTCTCACATCCAGAGGCGGTATGACCTCGCATGCAGCAGTTGTGGCACGTCACATGGGGAAGCCCTGTGTGGTGGGGTGTGAAGAACTGGAAATAGACGACAACAGAAAGCGGTTTAAAGTGAGCGGTACAATCGTAAATGAAGGGGATTTTATCACTATAGATGGCTCTACCGGTGAAGTGATTTTGGGTCAACTTCCGCTGGAAGATCCCCAAATTTCCGGGGAGTTTGAGGAATTTATGTCCTGGGCTGATAAGTTCAGGAAACTCCGCGTGAGAGCCAATGCTGATACTCCTGGTGACGCCAGGCTTGCAAGGGAATTCGGCGCTGAGGGCATCGGGCTCTGCCGCACGGAGCACATGTTCTTCGGCGAGGAACGTATCGGCGTTATGCAGGCCATGATCATGGCAGAGACCACATCTGAGAGGAAAAAATATCTTGACCAGCTGGAGCCCATGCAAGCGGAAGATTTTGAGGGAATATTTGAAGCCATGGAAGGCTATCCTGTAACCATTCGTTTGCTGGACCCCCCATTGCACGAGTTTCTTCCAACTGCAGAAGAGATAAAGAAATCCATAGAAGAGGAGGAAAGTAAAGATAATCCTGATAGGGATCGACTCGAGCAGCTGAGAAAACTGCTGGCCCGTACAGAGGAACTGAAAGAGTTTAATCCCATGCTGGGGCTGAGGGGTGTCCGTTTGGGCCTTCTCTATCCCGAGGTTTACCAGATGCAGGTGCGCGCGATCATCAAAGCGGCCCTCAGGTGTCGTAAAAGGGGAATCAAGGTGACCCCTGAAATCATGATTCCTCTCGTGGGAATTGAAGGTGAAATCAGCAAGATGAACGAGATGGTAAGGTATGTGGCTGATGCACTCGTTAAAGAAGCAGGGATCAAGCTGGAATATAAAGTGGGTACAATGGTGGAAGTCCCTCGTGCGGCACTTACCGCCGATGAAATTGCCAGGCACGCAGAATTTTTCTCGTTTGGTACGAATGACCTTACTCAGACAACATTTGGGTTTTCCAGAGACGATTCCGCCAAGATCATAAAGACCTATCTTGAGTACAGTACCCGCTGTGAAAAATGTGGTGGTGAACTCGACGAGAGTTTTACGTGTGGTACATGTGGAGGTACTTATTCCATGAAACCAGCTCCCATACTGGATACAGACCCATTTCAGACGCTGGATGTGAGCGGAGTGGGTGAACTTATGAAAATTGCCATTGAGAAGGGTCGCTCCGTACGCAGGGACCTGAAGCTGGGGATCTGTGGTGAACACGGGGGTGACCCTGCGTCCGTAGAGTACTGTCACAACCTTGGATTGGAATACGTTAGTTGTTCACCCTATCGCGTTCCTATTGCACGTCTTGCAGCAGCCCAGGCAACGATTCGTGCAAAACAGAAGGCCAGACAGGATAAAAAAACATCAAAGAAAAAGAGGAAAAAGCGGGCATGAAAGACCATGTTGACAGGTCCAGACCTTTGATCCTGAGTTATAAAGGCAAAACTCCAGTTATAGGTGAAGGAGTTTACCTGGCTCCTGGAGCATGTGTGATCGGTGATGTAGTCATTGGTAACGACTCATCGGTATGGTTCGGCACGGTGGTGCGTGGAGATGAGCACTATATAAAAATTGGGTCGGAAACGAACATCCAGGATATGTGCGTGCTTCATGTAACAGAAGGAAAGTTCCCACTGATTGTAGGTAGTAGGGTTACGATAGGACATGGTGCTGTGGTACATGCCTGCACGGTGGAGGATGAGGTGCTTGTCGGAATTGGTTCGGTGGTACTTGATGGTGCAATTGTACGGAAACACTCGGTGGTGGCAGCAGGAGCGCTCGTTCCACCGGGGATGGAAGTTCCAGCAGGAACGATAGTGGCCGGTGTTCCAGCACGCGTTCTCAGAGAGTTGAAACCTGAAGAAGTAGAGTCCCTTATAATGCATAAATATCGAAATTATTTGAAAGTCAAAGAAGACTACCTTTCTGCCTCTACGAGTGCGGTAGATTCAGCTTCTTGAGTTTCTCTGTGCATGAAAGTAGCAGGCTTTGACATTGGAACAAATACTGTTAGATGTGTCGTACTTGAAAAGAGAGACGGGAAATGGAGGCACTTACACTACTATCGGAAGGTCACCCGCCTTGGAGAGGGACTCGTTTCTACGGGAGTGATCAGTGACTCCGCATTTCACAGGACTGAACAGGCTCTGATGACATTGAGGGCAGAGATTGAACGCATGGGTGTAGAGTGCATATGTGCAGCCGGAACTTATTCTTTCAGGCAAGCGCATAACGGAGAAGAAGTCGCGAAGAAGATCGGGCTTATATTGAAAAGACCGGTACGCATCCTGTCTTCAGAGGAAGAGGCTTCCCTTATGGTAAAAGGCGTTTTTCTCACTCTTTCGCCTTTTACAGGTGATGCGATATGTGTGGATATAGGTGGTGGTAGCACGGAATGTATCCGCCTCAGAGCCGGCGAGGTGGTCAGTGCCGTTTCTCTCCCTACCGGGGTGGTGACTCTTGTGGAAGAGTATCTCAGTACGGACCCGCCTTCACAAGATGATCTGACACGTATATATCATAAGGTGAAGACGGATATTTTAAATTCCCCAGTAGACGTGAAGGGGGCGAGGCGCATTTATGGAAACTGTGGAACTTTTTCGGCACTTGCCATGATGAATCTGGGTCTCCAATCGTATGAGCGGGAAAAGTTGCATGGTTATATAATAAAAAGGGAAGATTTTGAAAGGTTAAAGCAGAAAATCGTTCTTTCGCACAGAGCGGAGAGGATTAAGATGCCGGGTATCGGCAGGGGAAGAGAGGACGTGATTATAGCAGGAGTGGTTTTACTTCAGGTGTTGATGGAGCTTTCAGGGGCAGGAGAGCTGGTCGTCAGCGAAGACGGCTGGCTGGAAGCATTCACCCTGCAGGAGTGTGGAACTTGAAGAAAAGGGTAAGGGCTGTGGCGTCCCAGCTGTGGAAGTGGTTTAAGTATTATTTTGGCGGAGGCCTCGTTGCTATCGCGCCCCTTCTTGTAACAGGGTATATCATTGTTTTCCTCATTCGCCAGGTAGATAAAATTTTCCTGTTTCTATTGCCACAGCAGTGGGAGTTTATCGTACGTTTCCCGGGATTTAGCGTGGTGGCTACTGTGGTTATTATTACCCTCACGGGGGTTGTGGTACGAAATCGCGTGGGCAGGGCGCTCCAGAGAATTGTAGAATTTATTGTCCAGAAGGTTCCTCTGGCGCGTACCATCTATCAGGCCATTAAGCAATTCATGGTTGCTTTTGTAGAAGGAGAAGATGATCGCTTTAAGCGAGCGGTTGCTTTCGAGTATCCACGCAAAGGAATTTATGCCATCGGGTTTGTCACAGGTGAAGCCAAAGGAATTCTCAAGCACGATGAAGATGTAAACTACTTAAGCGTGTTCCTCCCCACCACTCCAAATCCCACGTCTGGGTTTTATTTGATGGTACCTGAAAAAGAGACAGTCCCTGTTGATGCAAGCATAGAAGATGTTTTTCGGTTAATTATTTCCGGAGGCATAGCGGAACTGGAAGAAAGTGAGAAAATACCCCGGAACGGTGATTGTAAAAATAAAAACAAAGGAAAATAAAAACGAATGGGAAAAGGAGTGACCAGGCGCATTACATATTCGATCCGCATGAGAGAATTCATCGCTGTTTTTATTATTCTTTCGCTGGTGGGTCTTAAAGCCGCAGGTTTTGAGAAGTTTCGTGCTTCATGGAAGTGGATCGGGCTGTTTTCGATTTTCGTTTTTCTCTCTCTTGCAGTGCATCGGTTTCTACAGCGGCTTTACCGGGATATACCGGCGGTACTTTACGGGGCCGCGTTCCTGGATGTTGTGGGTGTGTGCGGAACAGTTGCTCTGGTTCGATATCCAGGCAATCCCTATGTCACTCTTTTCCCCCTCGCTGCGGCTACCTGGGCTGTACTCGCTCCGGGGAATTACGTCCACTTTGTAAATGTTTTAAGTGCTGGTTTCTGGTTTTCCTGGAAAATGGGTATGGAAAAGGTGGCATTTTTCCACGCGTTTCTGGAAGGCACCGTGATTCTTGCGGTCATGTATGCCGTCTCCGTGGGCTTGGGGCAGGTGGTTCGTGCGCTTGAGAAGAAGCGAAAAGAGGTTGTAGAGCTTAACAAGAAACTTTCGGCCGAGAAACGTGAATTGAAGGATTATGCCGACGAGGTCTTGAGTTTTACCAGCGAGGTGGAGTTTAAAAAAGAAATGTCCGAAAGGGCTCGCAAACGTTACGAAATTCTTTTTGCCCTCTCGAAAAGGTTGAGGGATACAGACGGTGAAAATATCGAATGGATTACCAGCATTTTTATGAAGACGCTCCTGGAACATTGTGAATCTTTTTATATGGCTACCAGCTGGCGTTTGAGGAACAAGATTTCTGTGAAAGAGATGGGTAAAAAGCCCGAAGATGAACACCTGCGTTCATCCATATCGAGAGCGCTCGCTGGAGCGGAAGAAGTTCCCCTTCCTCCCGAGGTTGCGATTGCCCGCCACACCCTCGGAGATAAAGACCACGTGGCAATTGCCGTGTTGTTTGCATCTCCGTATTTTGCAGATTATTACTCAGATGTTGTTGATGAGAGCTGCCGCATTCTCGCTGTGGAAATCATGCGTCTCAAATACACAGATGCTCTTAAACGTTTAACCATCACCGACGATCTTACCGGTCTTTACAATCACCGTTATTTTCATCAGCGCCTGGAAGAGGAAAAAGACAGGTGCATCAGGATGAACGTGCCGCTTTCACTGATCATGCTGGATTTTGACCAGTTTAAAGCAATCAATGACCAGTACGGCCATCTTTTCGGAGACAGGGTATTGAAAGAATCAGCTGCCCGGTTAAAGACCTCATGTCGCAGAACAGATATAATATGTAGATACGGCGGCGAAGAATTTACAGTGATTCTTCCCGGAACCTCTCTTGAGGGGGCGGTACAGGTGGCAGAAAAGATTCGCCAGGCGTTTGAAAAACCGCTTGAGCAGCTTACTCCTTCGGTGAAGGTTACTGTGTCGCTTGGTGTTTCGGCACTTCGGGCAGGGGAGACCAGCACATCGGAACTTGTTGCGCGGGCTGACACAGCGCTTTTAACTGCAAAACGTAACGGCCGCAATCGGGTGGAGGTGTACGGGTGAATTTTCGGTTCCATCATCAAAGGCGGGGTGGTTCTATTCTTGACATTACCCCACTTGTTGACACGGTTTTTAATCTGATGATTTTTTTCGCTCTTTCCATGAATTTTATTGCCACGCCAGGATTTAAAGTAAAATTACCTGAGGCTTCGAGTGCTACACCGGTGAGGGAGAGGAAAAATCTCGAGGTTGTTATAAAGGCTGACGGCAATATATATATTGATAGTGACGTGATAATGGACATTCGTAAAGAAATGAAAAAGCGTTTTCACACGGGCATGTACAGGGCTGTGATAATAAAAGCTGATTCGCGCACCCCACACGGTCGTGTTGTTGAGGTGCTTGATGCCGCAAAGGCAGCGGGTTTCAGGATGCTCGCTATTGCTACGGGACCAAGAAGGCAATGACTCGGCAGCAAAAGCGTGCGATAGCGATAGCATTTGTCGTATCTGTCGTTTTGTTTCTGTACGCCATTTTTAATAAAACAGGTGTTATAACAATGCTCGCCAAGAAGGACGATATGTATGCCATACAGAGAGAAAATCAGAGGCTCAGGGAAGAGAATGAAAAGCTCAAAGAAGAATTGAAAAAATTGAAGTCTGACAGGGAATACCTGGAGATGCTGGTGAGGGAAAAACTGGAAGTGGTCAAAGATGACGAAATTCTTGTAAAGTTTTTAAAAAATAGAGAAAGTTCCCGGGACAGAAAAGGCGAAAACAGGTGAAGAAACAACTGACTCCTCCGCAACTGCTGACGTTGAGTTTTATTTTTCTTATTGGAACAGGAACCGTGCTTCTGAAACTGCCCTATTCAGCCCGCCCCCATCTTACATGGTTGGAGGCTTTTTTCACCTCTGCATCTGCCGTGTGTGTAACAGGACTTACAGTGATTGACGTAGGATCCCGCCTCACATCGTTCGGGCAATGGGTGTTGCTGGTTCTCATACAGCTTGGTGGTTTGGGACTTATGAGTTTTTCTGTAGCGACTCTTTATCTTCTTCGCGGCGTATCGTCTATTGCGGGTAGAGACGCTATTAAAAGCACTTTTTCGCCCCATGAAATGCTGGAAGTGAAAAACCTTCTGCGCAAGGTTTTTCTTTATACATTCAGTATTGAAGCGGCAGGAGCGGGAGTTTTTTTTTAGCCTGGTTTCGGGAAGAGAGCATCTTTCATACTCTCTTTAGTGCAATTTTTCATGCTGTGTCTGCCTTCTGCAATGCCGGGTTTTCACTTTACAGTACCAGCCTGGAAGCTTTTTACAACAGACCGCTAACCGTGATAACGTTTTCGCTTCTTATCATTGCAGGCGGCCTGGGCTTTTTTACTCTTGATGATGTCGTCAATCGAGTTCGATTAAGAAGCAGGCGCTTCTCGCTCAATACAAAGCTGGTGCTTGTATCTACGGGGCTTTTACTGGCAGGAGGTACAGTATTAATCTTTTTGCTTGAGAGGAACGGTGCTCTTGCCGCTCAGTCGTGGCCGGTGGGATTGCTCAATGCTTTTTTCCAGGCTGTCACATCGCGGACAGCAGGTTTTAATACCCTGCCCATAGGAGTCCTTGCCCCTGCTTCAGCAGTTGTTCTTATCTGCCTTATGTTTATCGGTGCATCTTCAGGGTCCTGTGGAGGTGGCATAAAAACGGGGACAATTTCCGTGATTATGCTTACCATCAAATCTTCTCTTATGGGGAAGGAACAGGTGGAGGCGTTCAGCAAAAGCATACCCAACGAGGTGGTATTCAGGGCCGTAACTGTTGTCGTGGGTGCAGCACTCCTCGTTTTCACGGGGTGTATTGTTATTCTCGCGGTTGAAGGAACACGGTTTTACTTTCTCGATGTGATTTTTGAAGTTGTTTCAGCGTTTGGCACTGTAGGGCTTTCCCGGGGAATCACCACTCAGCTCAGCCCCGCATCTCAAGTAACGCTGACCCTTCTCATGTTCGGTGGCCGCGTGGGACTCCTGAATCTTGCATTTGCTGTGAGGCGTCTGGAGGCCGCCCGCATTGAATATCCTGAAGAGAATGTGATGATAGGATAGGATCCGATGAAGAAAGTTTACACGCTAAAGAAGGCACGGGAGAACAGGCCATGGGGGGTCATGGCCATAGGCGTGTTTGATGGAGTCCACTTGGGACATCGTGACATTCTGAAAACTACTCGTGAACTTGCAAGAAAAATGAAGACGGTGGCATCGGTAATGACATTCCATCCTCATCCAGACGTGGTCCTCGGTAAAAGGCTGTCCTTGCAACTCATCTGTTCTCTCGAGGAGCGGTTGAGATTGCTCGAACATGAACACGTCGAAAAGTGCTTAATAATGGTTTTGGATAAAGAGTTTTCCCTTACGCCTCCTGAGAGATTTGTAAACAATATATTGGTGGAAGTCCTTGGGGTCTCGGGGGTTGTGGTGGGGGAAAACTTTCGGTTTGGCAGGGATGCAGCTGCGGATGCGTTTGTCCTTCGTGAGCTTCTTAAAGAACACCGCGTCCCCGTTGAAATCGTGCCCAGGAAGGCCCTTGACGGTGAGGTCATATCCAGCTCGTATATACGCCAGAGACTTTCTTCAGGGCATGTTGAGGTCGCGAATCGTTATCTCGGGCATGCTTATTCTGTGACAGGTGCAGTTGTTCAGGGCAGGGGACTGGGAAAAAGGATCGGTTTTCCCACGGTAAACATAAAACCGTTTTGGCGCGTAATCCTTCTTGAGGGAGTGTATGCCGTTCGGATGTGGACAGGTGAGGCGCTCGTGGATGGGGTGGCTCACTGGGGCAGGCGTCCAACTCTTAATGAAGATACTCCCGTGCTGGAGGTTCATGTTTTGAGGGAAAGCCTGAACATTCCGCCGGAGAGGAAGGTTCGTGTTTATTTTCTGCACTGGCTTCGCGAGGTTCAACGTTTTCCCAGTCTTGAAGCATTGAAAAACCAGATAACACAGGACGTGGAAAAAGCAGAGAAATATTTTGCGGGTGTGGAAAAAGTTTTTGAACCGGGCATGTAATCACAACTCCACAACACCCCTGCGTATGTACCGGGGTTGATGTTTGGGGAGGGCGAGGTTGAAAACAGAATTTTTATAATTTTCCCACTACCAACCTGTTGAGTTTTTTGCTGATTGCGAAAAAGATATGAGGAAATGGCTCAAAAACTGATGAATTTTGAAAGGTTTTAACGGACATGAGAGGGATTTCGGGTGTGAAGGGGTTCGTTTGACTCGTGTAAGTGATGGAGTTACAATCAAAAAATCATCCGCCCCCGTAGCTCAGTAGGACAGAGCGACGGATTCCTAATCCGTAGGCCGCAGGTTCGATTCCTGCCGGGGGCAGGAGCGTGTTTCAGGGGGAGGGTGGGTGTAGTGGTTGTGGGTGGTGCGAGTGTGAAGTACGGAAGGAATCGAACGGCGTGAGCCGGTGGCGAGCGGAGCGAGCATATACGGAGCGCGTGTGGGA